>JAIOJS010000016.1 GCA_019911795.1 Thermoanaerobaculia bacterium
GGCTATGACGACCCGCTCTTCGGTCCCCTGGGCAGCGCCCCCGACGGGGAGTGGCTCGGCTGGGTGCTGCCCGCCGTCGACTTCGATCTGGACGGCATCGTCGACGCCTGGGAGGGGCTTCTCGGCACCGACCCGCAGGTCGCCGACAGCGACGGCGATGGTTGCAGCGACGGGGAGGAGATTCTCGGCTTCGTCGATCCAACCGAGCACCGCCTCTCCGACCCTCTCGACGGCCTCTGCCTCTTTGACCTGCTGTTCCTCGACGGCTTCGAGACGGGGGACACCAGTGCCTGGAACTGACCTGCCCCTTCGGCGCTGGGTTGTCGCGGGCGCGATCCTTCTCCTCGGGTGCTCTCTGCCCCCGACACTCTCGGCCGAGACCTACTTCGCGGACCGCTTCGATGATGATAACGGCGCCTGCACCCCCGGTGACTGCACCCTCCGAGAGGCGATCTTGGCCGCCGAGGCTAATCCGGGGCCGGACACCATCCTCGTAGCCGACGGCCACCACCGTCTCTCGATCCCCCCGGCAGGGGGAGGAGATCCTGCTACCGGAGTGCTCGAGATCCTCTCCCACGACGTCGAGATCCGTGCCGAGAACTGGGCGATCGTCGATGCCCAGGGGATCGACCGCGTGTTCCGCTTCCTCCACTCGACCTCGACCGTTGCGAATCTCGAAGTGACCGGTGGCATCGTCGACGGTGGACTGGGCGGTGGGATCTACATCGAGGTGAGCCAGATGACCCTGGAGAACCTCTGGATCCACGGCAACCGCGCCGGCATCGGGGGCGGCCTGGCGATCGAGCAGGGTGTCACTACTGCCGATTCGATTGCGATCACCAACAACGAGAGTCATTGGCACGCGGGCGGCGCCTACATAATCGGTATCAGCCAGTTCAACGTCGGCCGGCTCGAACTCTCCAACTGCACCATCAGCGGCAACACCGCGGGGACGGTTGGAGCGGCCATACTGCGCGGGGCCGCCGGACAGCTGCAGATCGACTACTGCACCATCGTCGACAACACCAACCGCCCTGGGGATCCTACGATCTTCGGATTCCTGGGTGGCCTTCTCGCGGACGCTCGGTACTCTCTGGTCGAGGGGGCTTGCATGGCCGGTCTCGACGACACCCGCTGTCTCTACCTCTCCAGCAAGCTGGAGGAAATGCCGGTGACCGACCTCGGTCTCGAACCGCTCTCTACCAACGTAGGCTATACGCCCACCCACGCTCTCACCCTCGACAGCCCCGCTCTCGACGTCGTCCCCGCCGCCGCCGCATGCCCCGCCGCCGATCAGCGCGGGGTCCTCCGACCGATCGATGCCGACCTCGACGGCGAGGTCCGGTGCGACGCGGGCGCCTACGAACGCGGCCCGGTCACGGTCCTGGAGGTGCCGGCGCTACCGCCGACCGGTCTGGGCCTCCTGGGGGGCCTCCTCACCCTTCTCGGGCTCAGTGCGATCCGGCGACGGTGTTCCCAGCTTGGAGCGTAGCGTCGTCCTGGCTGCTCAGGGGGGATCGAGGGCTAACGCCACCCGACCACGGTCACGCTCCCTGCCCTCTCCGTCCCTCTCGACGGCCTTTGTCTCTTCGACCTACTCTTCCTCGACGGCTTCGAGACGGGGGAGACTAACGATTGGACGTTTCGCTTCGAGAATCGCTGGTCCAGATCACCGGACCCAAACGGTCTCTACCGCCAGCCAAAGGAAGAATCCAGGTAATGGGAAGACTGGACCGGAGCCTTCATGTGCTCTATCGAGGTCTCACTGTTCAGTTCGACGAACTCGAGTAGAGGCCTCCCAAGAAGGAACCCATAAAGGTGGACACTGCCTCGAAACCGAAAGCCACCAGCCATGGACCACCCTGGAGGCGACCCTTCTCCAGGAACGCACCGTCACTTGAACGGACATAAGAAACAAACAGGGGGACATTTCTAAGCAGCTGAACTTGGGAACATTTCTAAGGAGCCTTGACAGCGCTTGACAGCGCTTGTGTGGTTACCAGCGAATATGTCCAAGTGCAAGTTCTCACATGGGATAGAAGCGCTCCCCGTCGGCTGAGGCCAACGGCCCTCGAGCCGGCTTCCAGACGAAACGCGGTAGGCGATTCCTTCGCTGGCCGAGGGTCGTCGATCGTCTACTGGTCCTTCTGGTCAGGCAAGATCCCGACAGGCAGAACCAGCTAGCCTTCACGAGTCCTTGAGGACAGCATTCGAACCAGGACAGGAGTGACAGTGAACGTGTCACAGTTTCATCGGTGAGCTTCGCGGCGCGACGTGGGTCGGCGATGGCTTCAAGAGCAGGCCTAGGGTGGTGTTGCTGAGCCGTACCTCGGGGTAGTAGCTGATGACGCTCTTGAGGTACCGCAGGAACCGGCGCTTGAAGTGGCGCGGGTTCTTGTAGCCGCAGCCGAACTGGAGTTGCAGCGAGTCCCAGGGGATCGTCACTGGCTTCCGAAGCCGGAAGAACCGCCACGTCAGCCATACGTAGATGTCGATCTCGAGCGGCGACCGCAACGCCCTCAACATCCGCAGGTCCAAGGGAACCGGTGCCTCGGTCGCCTCTCGGTAGAACCGCTCGGAAAGGACGACGTGGGAACCCCAGCTGGCGTCGCCAGGCTCGCGTCTCGGATCCCACCAGAGCGCTCTCTTCTCCGCGATGAGGAAGCCGTCTCCGGCATGCCGGCCCTTCGCTTCGTCGTGGAAGACGCACTGGAAGGTAGTAGCGAAGAGACGCTGAATTTGCTCACGGAGCTGCGGCAGGGAGCCTCGAGGCCCGGTCGTTGGCGGGATTCCGAGAGCTGCGCAGAAATGCGAGAAGTGGTGATCGAGTTCGATGTGCCGAGTTTTCCGTTTGACGGATTCGGTGTTGAGATACGCGAGGACCAGCCGCGGGTATCGACCGTAGGGCAGGCCGACATCGCTGGGAGCCATGATGGACAGGGTGTAGTGGCCGTTGTGCCGAACGAACTCGTTGGTCTTCGGGGCGCTATGGGGAAGGGTGGCTTGGACGAGCGCTCTTGCGAGGAATCCGACCTCACCGGCGGCGTAGGCGTCTTCCTGGTCGAGGAGTAGAGCCTGACTGATGAGCCGGTCTAGCGGACGCCTCCGCTCAACACTTGTTGGATGAAACTGTGACGCCTCGGGGCTCGGAGCCGACCTCGGGGTCCAGCTTGGCGCCCCGGGGGCTTCGCTTTCCCCACTCATGCCGCGACCTCCTGAAGGTCCTTGCGAAGCTGATCGATTGATCTAAGTAGCGCGATTGGTTCAAAATCTGTCCACGTAGGCCGACCATTCTCTCGCATTCGCTCGGTCATGGACGGAGCGAGAGTCTTTGTGCTGTCGCGACAGCGGCCTAAGGGCCTTGTCGCTCGGCGCAAATCCTCTATATTGTCCCGACCATTCGGAGCTGGCGGCTCTGAACTTCTCGTCCATTCCGGCCGGTCCCGAGATCGGCATGGGGCTACAACGCGTTACTGGTGATGTGCCGAGTGCTCGCCTTCTCCGACATCCTCTTCCGCTTCCGGTGGTGTCTCTTTACCGTCCGACATCATCTCATCCTCCGACACCATCTTCTTCATCATCGGGCACATCGCCATGCCATCTTCACTCGGGTGCGGCATGCCTCCCATCATCGAAGCGTGGCCTTCCATCATCGAAGGGTGGTGCTTCATCATCATCGTGGCAGAGGCTCGACGTTGGGCGATCAACTCTTCGAGAGTCGCCTGGATGGCGTCGACCTTGGCGTCGCCGGACGCCGAGCGGATCGAGCCGAGGAGTTCCTCGAGTTTTTCGTCACCAGCCTGGGATGCCTGCATCATCTGTTCCCGGTCGGCCATCATCGCCTTGCAGTTGGCCATCCCGTCGCTTTGCATGGCTTCCCCTTGGTCCGGCTTCATGGCGTCTTGATGCTCGTGCTGCGTGCTCTCCTGCCCGGTGACAACCGCCGTCGCAGGCATGGCGCTTGCCACTCCGAAGAGAAGGGTGAAGGAGAGAAGTGAGGCGGCGGGATGAACTGACCGTCGAATCGTCTTGAAAGTGATCGTCTTGAAAGTGAACATTGTGGTTTCCTTGTTTGGGTTGGTGATAGATGGTTTTTGTTGGTTGACCGGTGCAAACAGTCGGCGGAATCGGTTGCGCAGCGGAACGAATAGAAGCCCCGCCCGACGGAGAAGGCCGCCGAAGTTGAGGTAGTGAACTCGGCCATCATCGGGTGCCACGGCTCGTGAGTGAGGCGTGGCATAGGTGGAGCACCTCCCTCAGGATTGCGAGGTCTTCACGGGCCCGAAGGACAAGGACGCGAATCCTAGACCCTGGTGTGGCGATGTCGCGGTCGGCGTCGCTCGGCGCGTCCGCATCCTCGGCGAGTTCGAGCCCCGCAAACGTCAGAGCGCGCGTTGCATCCCGTCGAACCCGCGCGCTGTTCTCGCCGATGCCGCCGGTGAACACGACCGCGTCCACGCCTCCGAGAACGCCCGCCATTGCGCCCAGGGCTCGGCGAATGGAGAGGACGAAGCGCTCATAGGCGAGCTGCGCCCGCGAGGAGCCTCCATCGGCGGCCTCGAGGACCTCTCGCAGATCTCCGGAGACGCCGGAGACGCCGCGAAGCCCGGAGCGTTTCGTCAGAGTCTCGCGGAGTTCGTCGAGGCCCACCCCGCAGTGCTGCTGGAGATAGATGAGGACTCCCGGATCGATCGAGCCCGAGCGTGTGGCCATCATCAGACCCTCGAGCGGTGAGAACCCCATGGTGGTGTCGATCGAACGTCCGGCTTCGACCGCCGTGACCGAACAGCCGCTGCCGAGATGGCAAACGACAAGTCGTGAGGGAGGGATCGCGAGAAGCTCGCTGGTTCGCTCAACCGCGTAGGCCACGCTGAGTCCGTGGAAGCCGAAGCGACGAAGGCCCCAACGCTCAGTCCACTCGAACGGTAGGCCGTAGCCGGCCGCAGCCTCAGGCAGGGTCGAGTGAAAGGCAGTGTCGAACGCCGCGACCTGAGGAACCGTGGGGAAAGCGGCGCTGACCGCATCGATCCCGGCGAGGGAGGCATTCATGTGCTCGGGGTCGAGATCCGAGAGTGCCCCTAGCGCTTCACGAACGCTCCGGTCGATGACGACAGCCTCGCGGAAAAGCGTGCCCCCGTGCACGATCCGGTGGCCCGCGGTGTCAAAGGCGGGGGCTTGCTCGAGCGTGGCCCTGAGCTGCTCCGCGCGAGCGGCGCTGTCCGCCGCCGCCCATGGCTCGTTCCCGTCGGCAAGGACCGTCTTGTCGGCGGCAAGCACCGTCCACTTGACGCTGCTCGATCCGGTGTTGAGGACCAAGACGCACGTCACGGGAACCCTCGCTTCGATGCGATGCGGATCGTCAGCTCCATCCTAGGAGCCTCGGACTTCCCGCAACCGTTGTGGTGCGTTCTCGACTCCCTTTCGGGGCAGTCGTACGTTCTCGGTCGCAGTATCGTCGGGCCGCTCCGACATCGAGCCAGCGACGGCCAGCAGGGTCCGCAGCCGCAGTCGAGGAGAAGAGTACACCGAGGGTCAAAACGAGAAGGAACCTTGCACGATCACCAGTCTATACCCTACGCGATCGCACTTTCCGCGGGATTTCGGTGCAGCATGAAAAGGGTAGATCCACGGCGTTTCGACGGGTTGTTTGGGCAATGCGGTGGCTCTTTCTCGGGATCCGGACGGACGTGGGAGAACTGGTGGTCGTGTTCGATCTGGGATCAGGGCGATCGTTGTGTTACCTTGCTGCCATGTCGAGGGCATCTGGGGCTCATTTCTGGCTGATTCCGATGGTGGTGAAGTGTTTTTGAGAAGACTGACGATGGCCGGCATGCACTGCATCTGGGTCATTTCGATCGCGGCACCCCTCGGCGCCCAGCTCTTCGAGGAGGCGGCAGAGGTTACCGGTCTCGACTTCGAGCACTTCAACGGCATGACGGGGAAGTACCGGCTCAACGAAGTCACGGGCTCGGGCGTCGCGCTGTTCGACTATGACGGCGATGGAGATCTCGATGCCTACTGGGTCCAAGGTGCGGTACTGGATTCAGGGATCGCACCGTCGCAAGCCGTGATTCCGTTTGAACTCGAAGGCCCTCCGAGAGACCGGCTCTTTCGCAACGATCTTCACGTCGACGCTCACGGGCGAATCGACACCCACTGGGTCGACGTCACGAACTCCTCGGGTCTACGGGGACTGGACTACGGGATGGGTGTGGCCGTTGGCGATTACAACGGAGACGGTGCCCCTGATCTCTTCGTTTCGAACCTCGGGCCCGACCGGTTGTGGCGCAATCTGGGGGACGGCTCGTTCCTCGAGGTCGAGAGTTCGGGCCTCGGGGATGACAGCTGGAGTACCGGCGCGGTATTTGCGGACTACGATCTCGATGGGCGCCTCGACCTATTCGTCGCCCACTACGTCGATCTCGACCCGCGGGCGGACGTGTCGTGCTACGCGACCTCGTCCCGACGTGATTTCTGCGGTCCCGCCGCCCATCCGCCGACGGCAGACCATCTGTACCGCAACGTGGGTTCGGATCGCTTCGAGGACGTTTCTGCGTCCACTGGGATCGGTAGAGTAAAGGGTCCGGGCCTCGGGGTTACCGCCGAGGACTTTGACGGTGACGGGCGCCTCGACTTCCTCGTGGCCAACGACGGTGAGGCCAACTTCCTCTGGCTGCAGCGCTCCGCCGGGATGTTCGTCGAGGACGGCCTGATGTCGGGCCTCGCCGTGAATCGCCAAGGCAAGGCAGAAGCGAGTATGGGAGCGAGCCTCGCTGACATCGATGGCGACGGCGACGACGACCTGGTCCTGACTCATCTCGACGGAGAGACGAACACCCTCTACGAACGCGAAGGGGAGTTCTTTACCGATCGTTCGACCGAAAGCGGCATCGCCGTGCCGAGCTTTTCAGACACTGCGTTTGGGGTGGGATGGATCGATGTCGATCTCGACGGTGACGTCGATCTCCTGGTGACCAACGGCGCGGTACGATTGCCGGAAGACGGTAATCGACCCGACAATCCCTTCCCGCTAGAGCAACCCGATCGCCTGGCGGTCAACGATGGTTCGGGCTCCTTTCACGACGTCGGGACGCCCACCGGATCGTCGGTGAAGGCGAGGGTCGGAAGGGGACTTGCAGTGGGCGACATAGATGAAGATGGAGATGACGACGTGCTGATCAACAACAATAGCGGTCCTGGCTATTTTCTGAGGAATCTCAGCGGTCGCGACGAGAACGAAAAGCGCTGGGTTGGCCTGGTACGACCGGGGGCCCAGGAGGGGGAGGCGGTCCGAGTCACGGCGGGCAGCCGGAGCTGGACGAGACGCTTTCGCGTGGGCGGAAGCTATCTATCCTCGAGCGATCCACGGATTCTGCTCGGGTTGGGGCCTTTGCCGAGGGAAGTAGTCGACATCTACTGGTCGGCGCCTCATCCGGTCGTTTGGCGTCGTGCTCCGGTGGGGCGTAAGCTCGTGGCCAGGGAACTGATGGAGCAAGAGCCTTGAGATGTTTCGGTCTCGTCCTGTGCCTGCTCCTCGGAGTTTTCGTCTCCGGGAGGCCAGCTCGTGGTCAGAGTGAGGAGTGGATCTCCAGACTTCCGACCGTCGATCTCGAAGGGTTGGATCCGGCGGTTGCGGAACAGCTGGCCGGCGCTCGGGAGTGGACGGTCGAGACCTGGAGTTCCGAGGGGTCCTCGACCGCCGAACGGCTCGAGCGGTTGTGGGATCTAGCGGTGGCCTGGCACGCCTACGAACTCTTTGCCGCGGCCGAGACGGCCTACTCGCTCGGGATGGAACTGGCGCCGCTCCAGGAACGTTGGCTCTATGCGGCCGGTGTCCTTGCTGCGGACCGAGGAGACTTCGAGACCGCCGTTCAGCGCTTTAGGGCGGTGCTCGAACGGCTTCCAGGCGCCGTGCTTCCGAGCCTGCGCCTAGGTCTCGCCCTGCGCGAGCTCGACCGCAACAGTGAAGCCGAGGGGATCCTGCTCGAGGTGCTGGAGGCGGAGCCTGGCAACCTCGCGGCGGAGGCTGCCTTGGGGGAGATCGCGGTGGCCAACGGGCACTACGAGGACGGTATTTTTCGGCTCGAGAGAGTGCTGAAGCGCATCCCGGCCGCCAATCGTCTTCACTACTCCTTGGCCTTGGCCTACCGGGGACTCGGCAACCAGGAGCAGGCAAGGGAGCATCTTCGACTTCGTGGGGTGGTGGGCATACGCCCGGACGATCCCTTTCGCGACGAACTCGCAGAGACGGCGCGCGGGGAACGCCTCGCTCTGATCCGAGGGCGGGAGGCCTTTCGGGCGGCCCGCTACGAGGAGGCTCGAACGCTGTTCGATCAGGCTCTTTCCTTTGCCCCGGATAGCGTCCGGGCGCTTACAGACCGCGCCGCCGCGAGAGCAGCGCTCGGCGACTCCGCCGGCGCGAGCGAGGATCTCGAACGAGCGCTGACCCTGGATCCCGACAGCGCCACGGTGCGGTTCAACCTGGCCCGCCTTCTTATCCACGAGGAGCGTTTCACCGAGGCTGTACCACTGCTGGCTGTTGTGGTCCAAGAGTCTCCCGGAGATGACGTGGCACTGAAACTACTCGGGCTCGCGCTCCGTCGCAGTGGGCGCCCGAGGGAAGCCGCCAGAGTCCTGGAGGTCCTCGCTGACCTCTCGGTGGCCGATGAGGGAGTCCATCTCGACCTCGCCGAGTCGAGAGTCGAGGCAGAACTCTACGTCGATGCAGTGCAGGGACTCGAGACCGCTCACCGGTTATTGCCGAATTCGGGGCTTATTGCCCATGTTCTTGCCCGACTGTTGGCCGCCGTGCCGGTTCACGAGCTTCGGGACGGTGAGCGGGCACTTCAGTTGGCCCTTGCTGTGTACGAGGCGAGTCCAACCGTCACCCATGCCGAGACGGTGGCACTGGCCTTGGCCGAGAGTGGTCGGTGCGACGAGGCAGCCGAGTGGCAGGAAGCCGCGATCCGCGGGGCGCAGGAGGTCGTCTCCGTGAGCAAGCTCGAGTCGATGCACCTCGTGGCAGCAGGACTCGAGACAGCGACCGGGGAATGCCGCCCATAGCACGCCCAGAAGTTGGCTATCGGCCTCCACCCTGGAGTGACCGTGTCTGCGCGGTGGCCGTGATCGGTTTCGCCCTCTGGACTGTTTGCTGTCACGCGGTTGTGTTCTACGGAGGCACGCTATTCCAAGCGATGGTGCTGTTTTCAGGGATCGGCCTGGCGGCCCTGGCGGTCCGTTGGTTCGTTGTTCTGGAGACGGATGGCGTCTCCTTCCTCTGGCTAAGGAGATGGTTGGGCGAAGCTCCTGGAACCTCTCCCAGAACCTCTCCCAAAGGGCCTCGCGAGGGTCGGACACTCGTCATGTTGGCCTTTGGTTCCTGTTGCATCGCCTTGGGATTTTCAGTGTTCTCCGCGTCTGCCTTGACACTCTGGTGGGCGGTCCTGGTAGGTTTGGCCTTGGCCTTTGCTGCGGCGTGGCGCAATGACTCGACACCTGAACCAGCCCGCCGGTCGCCTGGGTTGGAGCAGGCGCTCTGGGTTCTGGCGCTGGGGTGTGTCCTAGTGACCCTCGTCAGCCACCGTCCGGATGTCGACGATGCCTTCTATATTGGTTTGGCGACAGCGGCGGTCGATCAGCCAGACACTGCGCTTCTATCGCTCGACCCTCTCCACGGGATCGCTGGACTTCCGATTCACCTGCCCGTGTACCGACTCCACTCCTATGAGCTGCTGAATGCCGCTCTGTCGAAGGTCACTGGTTGGCCTGCAATCTACTGCTTCCATTGGGTTTCAGCCGCCTTTGCGGCGCTACTCGTTCCCTTCGCCTACGCTCGTTTGGGGAGGCAGTTGGTGCCGAAATGGTGGTGGATGGCGGTTCTCGCTGTCGTCGTCGCTCTATTGTCGGTGAGTGGTCCTCTGGAGGGGGGGCCCTGGGCGCTCAAGTGGTACGGCAACTTTGCCTTCGTACGGTTGTGGCAGGGCAAGTCGATCATGTTGTCCGTAATGGTTCCCTTGATCTTTTCGTACTCGATCGACTTCTCGGCAAGACCGACAGCTCGAAGTTGGCTACTCCTGGCAGCAGCCCAGGTGTCCGCGGTGGGATTGAGTTCTTCCGCGATCTGGATCGCTCCAACCGTGGCGGCGGTGGGCTGCTTCTCGATGCTGCGGAGTGGGACGGCGGGACTGCGGCGCTTGGTCGTGGGTTGTCTCTCCTCGATCTATGTCCTCGTGGCTGGGTTTGCAGTGGCGGGTGCCATGAGAAGGGTCGTCGAGGAGCGACTGGCTGATCAGGCTCCGGCGGTACGGGGAGAGGCTCTGGAGGAGTCACTGCGATGGATGCTGGGGGATTCACGGTTCTTCGTGGTGGCAATGGCGGCTCTCCTGCTCGCCTGGGCCTGCTGCCCCAGCGGGGTCGGACGCCGTTTCGCCGCAGGCGTTCCCTTCGTGCTCTGGGCTGTGCTCCTCAACCCCTATTGGAGTCGTTGGGTGGAGTCCAACCTCACCGGGCCGAGCTACTGGAGAGCGCTCTGGGCTCTTCCCCTGCCCATGCTTGTTGCCCTGTTCCTGACGGCTCCCATGGCGTTGGGCGAGCGCAGCGGCGAACCACGGCGGGCCGCCGTCCTGACCCTCGCCTTGATGGTACTCTTTGTTCTGAGCGTGCCAACGTTTTCGGGACTCTCTCGACGGAATCAGAACCTACGACTCGGACTGCCTGGACTCAAGGTTCAAGAGCCCATGTACGAATGGGCCGGCAGGCTCAATGCGGCGGTACCTACGGGTTCGAGGGTTGTTGCCCCTAGGGAAATCGGCGAATGGGTACCCACGTATCACCAACACGCCTTTCCTCTGACAGTACGTAACTACCTGAAACCAAACTCTTACATCACTTCTGACGAAGCTCGGTTGAGACGATTGATGACTTCCTTCACGGAAGGAAGGCGGCCGAAGGGATGGAGCGACACGTTTCTAAGGGGACTCGACCAGCTAGAAGTGCAGGCCGTTTGCCTGCGAAGCAATCTGCGCGCGATCGATGCTCGCCGTGTACTCACGGGATCGGGCTTCTGTCAGAATGGTCGGAGCGAGGCCTACGAGATTTGGGTTCGGTGTCCGACGGTACCCTTGGGGGAGCCTCCAGCATCTGATGACGCTGCTGACTCATTGAGGAGTGAATGATCCGAGGAGTTCTGTTTTGTCGACAGTGACACGCGAACCGAGACAACGATCGTCCGGTCGTCTCCTGGTGGTGATTCCAGCTCTCAACGAGGAGAAGACCCTCGGTGGTGTCCTCGCCAGGGTGCCTCGCGAGTTCGAAGGTGTCGAGCGAGTGGACCTCCTGGTGATCGACGACGGCAGTACCGATACCACGGCCGAGATCGCAGAGGCTGCGGGTGCACGAGTCATCCGGCATGTGGTCCGGCGGGGGGTGGGTGCGGCCTTTCACTCTGCGCTCTCCTTCGCCCTAGCCAGTGACGCGACACTCATCGCCTCGATCGATGCCGACGGCCAGTTCGATCCGTTGGACTTACCGCTTCTGGTCGAACCGGTGGCTAGCGGGTATGCCGACTTCGCCACTGCATCCCGCTTCTTGGATCCTTCCCTCAGTCCAGATATGCCGTGGATCAAGAAGTGGGGGAACCGCATGATGAGTCGCCTGATTTCGGGTCTGGCGGGACAGCGCTTCTACGACGTCTCTTGCGGCATGCGTTGCTATAGCCGGGGGGCCGCAATGCGACTTCACCTGATCGGACGTTTCACATATACGCAAGAGGTCTTCTTGAACCTTGCGTTCAAGCAGCAGCGGATCGTCGAGGTCCCGATCAGGGTTCGGGGTGAGCGTGAGTTCGGCCAGAGTCGAGTCGCCAACAATCTCTGGCGATACGCTTGGCGGTCCATGAAAATCATCGTTCGGTCGTACCGGGACTACCATCCCATGAGATTCTTCGGCGCACTGGCTGCGGGACTCGGACTGGGTGCGGTTGTGCTCGCCATTTTCTTCCTGAATCACTACTTTCGGACGGGGAGCTTCGCCCCCCACACCTGGGCGGGAGTGAGTGCCGGAGCCCTCTTTGGTTTAGCGGCGATCATGCTGCAAACGGGCATGATTGGCGACATGTTGAATCGCCATCGGATCTACCTGGAAGAGATCCTCTATACCCAACGCCTCGATGGAGCGCCTAGAACCGCGAGTGACCCAAGGGGGACTTCGTCGGGCCCCCTGGCGCCTACCGACGGCTAGGTGCAGATCCGGATCCTAGTAGCCAGCGGGGATCGGTATCCGGAATCTCGTAGACGACGTAGCTCGTGTCCTTGAACGGAAGGTCCACGATAGGTTCTTGACCGGCAAATACGCCCGTTGCCGTCAAAATTTTCGCGCCTCGGCTTTTCAAGTATCTCTGCAGGTAGGCAATCTCCTTCTTTATCGTATAGGTTCCCGGAGCGAATCCATAGCTGTCTCCGAGCTCTAAGGGCACCGGATCACTCCACCTTCCTTGGTATCGATAGGGCTCATACTCTTTGAGCCCGAGTACGCGGCCGTCGAGATGGCGACGAGTGATCAGTACGTACTTGATCTGATGTTCTGAGATCAAGGTATCGAGAGGTTGACGATGGTCGATCTTGTAGATCGCGTTGTCACCAAAGTAGAAGCCGATCTGGGGAATCCGGCGTCCCGGGTAGGGGTAGTGAACACTGGGCGTGACCAGGAGTCTCGCCTGTCTCGTCACTCTCCCCTTCATACTTTCGAACAGTTGACGATTCCAATTCTGGTCGTATTCGCTAGCAATGATCCCCGCCATGAAGGAAGGCAGGCCGAAGTGAGCCGAAGGTCGAGACCAATAGTCGGAGTCCTTGTGGTTCGGAATCTGCCCATTGGTCATTCGACCAAAGTGATCCCAGCTCGAGACAGTACCGACGAGAGCCACGAGGAGGACGGCGGTCTTCGAAGCGGCCGGTGATAGGTAGCGTCGCGCGACGGTCCACGATGTCGCGAGTACCGCGATGATCGCCAGGGGAGAGATGGGAAGAAAGAGGCGGAAGAAGGTGTGCTGGAAGAAGAAGGCCGAGAGGACCAGGTGAGTTCCCAGGATCGTCACCAGAAATCCCACCCCCACCGCCAGCGGCTCTCGCCTTCCAACGATCCTGGCCACGATCCAGTGCCCGAATGCGAGGGTGAGCAGGACCACACCGAGAAGAGCCATCCAGGGGGAGCTGTTCTCGGCGAGGGCATTCCAGCTATAGCGCGCGAGGCGGTGAAAGTACGAGCCGGAGTCGAGGGTCTTGGAACCGACGGCGGCGAGGCGTCCAACTTGGGACATGCTCACCACCACAAGGCGAAGGGTGACTAAAGCCAAGGGCAGGCCGAACGCCAGGGCAGCGATGGCTCTCTTCCTAAGCGATAAAGGGAGGACGAGCGGATGCAGGAGGATGACGAGGAGGAAGCCGGCGGCGAGGAGAAGGAGTTCTTCGTGGGTGAGGGCTGCGGCTCCAATCGTGACACCGGATAGGGCGATATACAGGAGGCCGAGTCGCCTTCTCGCTGCCTGGCGGTAGAGCACCAAGAAGAGGGTGGCAAGTAGGACGAAGAACAACGACAGGGAATGGACCAGCTCCATGCGAGCGAAGTGGATAGCCCAAGGGGACCAGGCTGCCATTGCGGTGGCGGCTAGGGCTATCCAGGGGTCGCGATCGCGGATCAGCCAAGTGATCAGGAACACGAGCGCGATACTCAAAGTATCGGTGATCGCATTGATCGCCTTGATGGAGTAATCGTGGTAGCCGAGAACCTTGATGGCCGTTGCATAGACGGCGAGAACGAGCGGTCGATAGGTGTATTTCTTGCTGCTGAGACGGTAGCTCCGGTCCCCCTCACTGAAGTTCTTGGCAAGGTTTGTGTAGTAGACCGTGTCGGAGCCCTCTAGGCCGATCGTCGTGAGTCGGTGAAAGCGGAGCCACACGCCGATCAGGATCAAGAGGAGCAAGAAGCCCATCGCAAGTCGTCGCCAGAAGCTCCCTGCTTGGCGATCGCCGGTGGAGGAGGATTTCTTTTCTGACGAGAGTGTCAAGGCGGGACTCGGGACACTATGGGGGCTATCGGCTCTTGACGGCGACCACCAGCCAGTGCCAACCCAACACGCGACCTACTAGATCGTTGAGCTGCGACGGCACGAGGTAGGCGAGGGGTCTATAGCCGGCCCCGAACAGGTAGCGTTTGCGAAGGTGGACGGATGAAAAAGACTGGAGCAGTCTCCCCAGGTCTCTCTTTGAGTAGCATCGCGAGACGGGAGCATCGTCCTCCGGATCCTTCGACGTCTCGTACCCCTTACCGAGGGCTTGGTGTACCCAGTGGTTGAGACTGTGTTTGGAATAGAGCATGAGGTACGCGGTTCCGCCCGGCTTCAGGACGCGATGGACTTCGGAGATCGCCTGCTCGGTGCTCGACGTGTGGTGCAAGACTCCAAAGCTATAGACGGCATCGAAGGTACTCGTCGCGAAATCGAGTTCCTCCGCGTTGCCCTGGAGAAGGTCGGCCTCGAGGTCCAGGCGAGCGAAGTTCTTGCGGGCCAGGCTGATCCCTGCCTCGGTGAGATCGATAGCGGTGAGTTCGACTCCCCGTCGGGCCAATTCAGTGGCGTCTATGCCCATGCCACAACCGATCTCTAGGACTCGCCCACGGTGGCGAGCGACTTCGTCGAGGAATGGCGGCAGGTGGTAGTGCCATCGGTAGCGTTCTTTGGTCACCCTGTCGAAGTACTGGGGTGTTCCCGGAACCTCGTTGCCGATGTAGTGCTCACCGCAGACGTTCTCTTCCCAGAACTTCCTGACGGAGGCAAGCGACGGATGAGACTGTTCTTGGTGGTCAGACATGGATCTTGGCGGTAGGAGCCTCGTTGACTGGAGTTCAGTCGCTCGGGTTAGAAGCCTACGAACTTTAGCAGTTGTAGGATGATGAGACATCTGGGTGAGGCCCTCTTACCCCTGTATGCTCGGCCCGATGTGTGGACTCTGTGGGTATACCGGACCTGAACACCCCGGCATTTTGGCGAGAATGACGGAAGCGATTCGTCATCGCGGTCCCGATGCCGAGGGGTACTTCGATGCTCCCTCGATTCATCTCGGCAGTCGCCGCCTTCGGGTCCTTGATCTCCGGGGTGGGGACCAGCCGATGTGGAACGAGGACCGTTCGATCTGCGTGGTCTACAACGGTGAGATCTACAACCATCGAGCCCTGCGCGCGGAACTCAGGCAGCTCGGTCATCGATTTGCGAGCTCGACCGACACCGAGGTCCTGGTTCACCTATATGAAGAGCATGGAGACGACTTGGTTCACCGTCTCGAGGGGATGTACGCCTTCGCCCTTTGGGACGGGCCGAGGCGCCGTTTGCTGTTGGCTCGGGATCCCGTCGGCATCAAGCCGCTCTTCTACGCGCAATCGAACGGCGTCGTGGTATTTGCCTCCGAGGCCAAGAGCATCCTACTGCATCCCCTCATCTCAGCCGATCTCGATCCCCAGGCTCTCCACCAGCTGCTCAATATACGTTTCGTCCCTGGACCGTCGACGATGTTTCGGGGCATCTCACATCTACCGCCGGGCTACCGCCTCGTGGTGGAAGGGAACGGCACCCGACTGGAGAGGTTCCACCAGTGGGATTTTCCTGGGAAGGGATCCACAGACCTAGAGCAGGCTGCGGGATCGCTCCATGGCGAAATGGCTCGGGCCGTCGAACGGCAGATGATTTCAGATGTTCCGGTGGGTATCTATCTCTCGGGAGGAGTCGACTCCAGTTCGATTCTGAGTGCGGCGACCTCTCTTGGAGGCGGTTCTCCCATCCGTACGTTCTCTCTCGGGTTTGGCGAACCCACCGACGAACTCGGAGACGCGAGGATCGTGGCTGAGCACTTTGGCTCCGAACACCATGAGATGCTCGCGGAGTCTGGTCCCTTGGCGCTCCTTCCAAGAACCGTCTACCACGCCGAAGTCCCCAAAGTGAATACCCTCCAAGGCTACCTGCTGGCGCGCTTCGCTCGGCAGCGGGTCACCGTGGCACTGTCGGGTTTGGGCGGTGACGAGCTGTTTCTTGGATACGAGATCTATCGCTACCTCTGGCCGGGAGAGCGCCTTTCCCGGGGTGCTTGGGCGAGGTTGGCGAGCGCAGCGGCTCCAGCTGCGGACTCGGTGGCTCGAGTCCTCGACCGCACGTTGGGCCTTCATGGGGACCGCCAACGGCGAATGGCGGAATTGCTGGCCTCGGGTGGCGATCCGGTTCGCTACTACTTGACCCTTCGCAATGGCTGGGACCTCGGCGGAAGCGTGGGGCAGAAGCTCTACACCAGCGAGTGGCTTCAGGGTCTCAAAGGCACGACTCGTGACGCAATGTCGCCGTACTTTGATCGGCCTGAGCTTCCTCTGATCGAACAGGTGCAATGGGCAGAGTTCCGAGTCAAGATGGTGGATGACTTCCTTGCCAATGAGGACCGCATGTCGATGGCCAACTCCCTCGAGGTCCGGGTTCCCTTGCTCGATGAGGCGATCATTCGACTGGCCTTTTCGCTGCCACTGAACGTGAAGTTTCAGAAGGGTCAACTCAAACCGGTGATGAGACGAGCCCTCGAGGGGCGGGTTCCCGATATCGTTCTCCGTAAGAAGAAGTGGGGGTTCACCTTCGATTCGTTTGAGCAGTTCAAGAAAGATCTACGGGGGATCTGTCTGAGGGAGTTGACTCCACGCTTCATCGGCGACCAAGGAATCTTTCGTTACAGCTTTGTCCAGAGGGTTCTCGAGGCGCGCCCCTCCGCAAGCATGCGCTGGCACTACTTTATGCTCTGGCAGATGCTGGGCCTCAAGTTCTGGCAAGAGATATTCTTGGACGGAACGTCCTGGCAGGAGATCGAGGAGCGGATCCGAAGGTGAAGGGTCTGCCGTCGTACTGTCGAGTCCTGGACGAGACCCTTGCCTACAGTCGAGCTTCCGGATGGAGTGGTTTCAACAAGCACGATGGGTTGAACAGCCGGTTTCTCGAGGCGACTCTCGGCCACAGCAAGTGGACTCGCATTCTTGGAATCCAAACGGTCATGCGGTTTCCGTGGAACCTCCGTCCACTCCTGGGAGTGCCGAGAACCCGCAATCCCAAAGGGATTGGGTTGTTCGCCCAGGCCCTACTGGATCGGTATGCCACGCTTGGGCTCGATGACGACCTTAGGGAAGCCAGATCGTTGCTGGACTGGTTGCTGCAGAATCCTTCGCCGGGTTTTAGAGGTCTGAGTTGGGGATACCCCTATCCATGGCAGGACCTAGGGTTCTTCGCGCCTCGACACTTTCCGAACCGAGTGGTTACTTGCTGGATTGGGTTCGCTTTCGTCGAAGCGGTGCGTCAGACGGGGGACCCGGTATACCGTGACGCACTGACCAGGATTGCCGACTTTCTGCTTCTCGAACCCAGAGTCCTTTGCGACACGGAAGAGATGAAGTGCTTGACGTACGTGCCGGATCCTTCGGTGACCTGGGCGGTGATGGACGTCCCCGCGCTCGTTGGAGCGTTTCTAGCCGAGGCTGGTGCAGTCCTGGGGAAGGACTACGGCACCGATGCTCGGCGCCTTCTCAACTGGGTCGTTGACAAACAAACCACCTACGGCGCCTGGTACTATACCCATCCCGCCGAGGCCTCGTTCCGAGCCCATGACAACTATCACACGGCGATCATTCTGGACTGTTTAGATCGCTACCGAATTGCCTCGGGTGATGAGTCTTTTGATCGAGCCTACGTCGCGGGTTTGGACTTCTTCGCAGAGAACCTGTTCACTGATCAGGGAGCTCCGCGCTGGTTGAGCGATCGGGAGTTTCCTCACGATATCCACGGTGCGGCTTCTGGAATCCTCTGTTTCGTCCGGGCAGCTTCGAGAGGCAAAGGCTTTGAGCGTTTCGAGAACCTAGCCGTCAAGGTCACCGATTGGACCTTGGCGAACCTCTACGACCGTCGAGGCTTCTTCTACTATCAACAGGGACGCTGGATGACCCGTAAGTTCTGTTTGCTGCGCTGGTCGAACGGTTGGATGTGTCGAGCCCTGGCGGCCTTGTCGAGGAGTTACGGCTCCTCGCCGCAGGACTCGACGAGCTCGACGATGTAGTCCGTCACGTCGACGCTACGATCCAGCATCTCTTGCCGCTTCCGCTGCCACTTCACCGCGGTTTCCGGATCTCCCATGAGCTCTCGGGCCTTCTCGAGCGCCTCCTCCTGGGCGGTTTCTGGATTGCTGAACGTATAGGTCAGTCCGTAGCGCGTCTCCTGCTCGTTGGTGTAGCCCCGTACAGACGTCGAAATCAGAATGGCGGGAGTGCCGAGAGTCGCACTTTCACTCGCCATCGTCGCGCTCTCGCCGATGTAGAGACTGGCGCAGGCCAAAATGTGGTGGATCTGCTCGGGACCGGCGACAATTCTGAGGGGTTCTAACGCTGCAGGTAGTGAAGCTTCGGAACTGATCACGACCCGACCGAGCAACTGAAGCTCTTGAACACACTGGAGTAGCTGGGTAATGCCGTGGTCACCGACATCGTGAGAGGCTGCCCAGGAGACTAGGCGAAGAAAGATGTACCGCTCCTCTGGATCAAGGCCGATCGCTGACACGATGGCGGCGTTGGCCTTGAACCGCCGTGGATGAGTGTAGGCCAGTTCCTGGTATCCCGAGTAGACCCTATGTTTGTGGGCGGGTACGCGTCCTTCGTAGCAGGAGGGAGTAGCGACTACGGTACAGAAGGGGTAGGTCAGAAGGTTCGACAATGTGGCGTGCTCGGTGTCGTAAAAGACCACCGAAGGAACTCCCCGCATCCAAGAGGCTTGGGCGATCCAGACCCCACCAATCGCCGTCATGACATCGGGCTGAAACTGCCGCACGCGGCGGAGGAGTCGCAGGGTACGGCTGCCGAGTTCGAGGATGAGACCGGGGATACCCTCTCGTGCTCTTCCTAGATCGTCATGTTCTAGACCCAGTTGATCCAGTAGCTGGGTGGCGAGATCCTTGCGACGGCTCGTCAGGTAGACCACGTGTCCTCGGTGTCTCCATTCGCCAATCGCGTGGCGGAAAAAATGGACGTGAGCGGGGTGGGTGATGTCGACGAGAATCCGCAAGAGGTACCTCGAGGTGGAGTGACTTGGTGCTAGACGGGTGGGTTCGTGGGGTCGAGTCTGGTGCTGCCGAAGTCACGCAGATCAACGACGGACCCCGTCCTGAGGCTCTCCTGAGCGGCGAGGACTGAGAGCGTGGCGAGAGTGGTTTCCTCCCATGTTGCCAATTTGTTGGGCTCGCCGCGGACAGCCTTGATGAACTGAGAGAGGAGCTCCTCGTGTCCCATCTCCTTCCGCAGCCTCGAACCCTTCGACTTCGAAGTGGGCCCGAACAGGCTGAGCCTCGAGAAGTCGTCGAGTACCGCGACTTGTCCCCTTCCCAGGACCGTCAGTCGCTCGCGTGGAAATCCCGAGGCACCGCTCTCGCTGAAAACAATGTTGGCTTCAGCGTTCTCGTAGTGGACCGTGATCGAGAAACTCACCAGCTCACGGAGGTCG
This sequence comes from Thermoanaerobaculia bacterium, assembly GCA_019911795.1. GTDB lineage: Bacteria > Acidobacteriota > Thermoanaerobaculia > Multivoradales > JAIOJS01 > JAIOJS01. Next base: position 19,556 of record JAIOJS010000016.1, read on the forward strand.
TTCGGGGGCTGTCCGAGAGGACGCGCCCAGAGAGCAAGGGGCCGGGTTCCGACCAGGAAGTGGCAGAGGTCGAGAAAGTGCTCGCCTTCGGTGACCAAGCGCCCTCCACCGTCGACCGCGTCGAGTGTCCAGTGTTCGGGTGGAACATAGGGCTGCGTGATGACGTACTTGACCGAGTCAACCGGTCCCGTGAAAAACTCCCGTAGCGTTCTTATCCGGGGGGAATAGCGCCGATTGAGACCGAGAGCGAACGGAACTGGACGATCGGTCATCAGACGATCGATTCGTTCGAGATCGGCGAGGTTCATTGCGAGCGGCTTCTCGGCAAAGACAGATTTTCCGGCTTCGATCGAACGATAGATCTGTTCGGCATGATCCGCGTGGCCAGAGCAGATCATCACCGCATCGGTTCCAGGATCCTCAAGAACAGCCTCGAGGTCGGTAGACGACAGGGTGGCGTCGATCCGATCGGCGACGATGGAAGCATTCTTGCCGGTAGCGGAGACGAGGCCTCGAATCTCCACGTTCGATAGTGCGCGAAGATGGGGAAGTCGGGTTCCTAGAACGTGATTGCCACAGCCCACGATCGAGACACCGGTGCGGCCTTCTTGCTTGGTTCTGGGATTGAGCGAAAGTGAACGCCCCCGCTCCGCTTCGCCATACTCGATGAGGGCAGCGATACCCCCGAGGGTGCCGGAGGCGATGGCATCAAAGGCTTCCTGGACTCGTTCGAGGCGGTAGACTCCAGCGATCAGTGGCTCCACGTTGACGGCGCCTGTCGTGAGGAGACGAATGAACTCCTGGAGATTGCGCCGTTCGGTCCAGCGGACGTAGCCGAAGGGATAGTCAAGCCGTCCCTTCTCGTAGGCTCGATGGTAGGCACCGGGTCCGTAGGCACGGGAATGGCGAAGGTCGATCTCACGAAGGAAGAATTCCTTGGTGTCGATCTGAAGGTTCACGTAGCCCACGAGGACGACTCGACCTTGTCGACGGGTGATCTCTAGAGAGTTGTTGACGATCGACTTCGAGGTGGAACTGGCGCAGACGATCGTTGCGTCGACGCCATGCTTTCCGGTGAGGTCCATGATCCGGCGCTGGAAGGCCGGATCGCGCGGATCGAGGGCGAAGTCGATTCCATTGTCGAGAGCGAGCTGGTTGCGAACAGCGTTGATGTCGAGTCCGATGACCACACAGCCGGCCGCTTTGGCTATCATGGCGCTAAGCAATCCAACCAAGCCGAGACCGTAGATCGCAACGGTTTCCCCGAACTGGAGTTCAGCTCGTCGCAGGCCTTGGATCGCGATGCCGCCGACGGTAACGAAGGCCGCGTGTCGTGTGTCGAGGTTCTCGGGTATTGGGACCAGATGATTTGCGGCTGGGGCGACCAACTCGCCATGGCCGGTAGCCGCGTAGGCAACCTTGTCTCCAACCCTGAGACCCTGAACGCCCTCGCCAACTTCGAGAAGTCGACCCGCTCCACTGTAGCCAATCTCGCGGGGCATCAACATCTCCTGCCAGACTCTCCGCGCTGTTTGACTGACCCCGCTAGAGAAGATGGTCTGACTGACGACGTGTCGCATCCAGGGGTCTGCAATCGTCTGACGCACGAGTTCGAGAGGGGTCTTCTTAAGTGTCCCCATCTCCGTACCCGAGCTGATAAGGGAGTGTTGATTCTGGACCAGCACTTGATTGGGACCGGTTCTTGGCTCCGGAAGCTCGAGAATCTTGATCTTGCCCCGTCTGTCGATGACGCGGCGAACGACTTGCTTCATGATTAGTTTCCTCTCGCCCTCGGACTCTCGAGGATCCACATCTTTCGTAGGTTCTTTCCTTGCCTTCGCCAGGATCCGTCGTTGCAGGCTTTCCAATCGTAGGAAGCGGTAGACCAGTTCGCCAGTGGAGACGAAATATCTCGAACCGAATCGAATCCCACATCTTTGGAGGTACTTTCGACCCACGACGGACTCGGACGACAGCCTCGACCCGCAAGGGCTTGATCTTTGCCCCGCCAGCCCATGGCTTCTCGCTGGTCTGAGACGATCGGTTCCAACGAGTCGCTGACGACAGATTCGAGCCAGACCGCCTTGACCGTCGGGCCGCAGCTCTCGAGAAACTTTCTGGGCTGCGACAAGTGGTAGAGAACACCAAATGCCAGGACCACGTCATAGCCTTCGAAAGCCTCTGGAGTCGACTGGTCGAGGTCCAAGACATGGGCCTGCCGACCTCGGGAAATCATCCTCTGCACGTACTCTGGTCTACCGTCGGTGGCGGTTACGTCGAAACCGAGTTGAACGAACGCGTCACCGAGGCGTCCAAAACCAGCCCCGACCTCTAGAAGTCTGGCATCGCGCCACTGCTCGAGATCGACGTGGGCGAAGAGGTTGTTCAACCGGGTGACTTCCGACTCGCGATAGAAGGCCGAGTCGAAAACCGACTTGCCCCGCAAGCGGTCTACCAGGTTCCGGGTGAGGGTGCCCCAGCGTGTCATGGCTATGGTTCCATTCGTCGGCGAGGAGGGTCGGTTGGTTTCAGTTCGGAGGGGCTGCTGAAGATGAGTGAGAGCTCAGCGGTTTCGGGACCCTATGCTACTTCTTCCTCGTCAGATTCGCCGAGACTAGACTTCAGCATGACACCAGAGAGTACGAGTCCCGCCATCAACCAGGACACGAGACGCGGAAAGAGGACGGCGGACAGAGTCGTGGCTGCCCCGACGTCGAGGAGTCCAAAGAGATAGACCATGGCCCCCTCATAAATGCCGATGCCGTTTAATGTTACGGGGAGGAGGTTGATCATGCGGCCTAGACCCCCGAGCCAAAGGACCGGCCCGAAGCCGACCGTGGCACCCACCATACGAAAACTCAGCCAGAGCTGGAGGGTGAAGATCAGCGTTTGGAGAATGGCGCCGCCGAGGTTCAATAGAACAGCGCCGGGGTGCTCCGTTCCGAACTTCCGGGCCAGGGAAAATGCGGAGGCGATGCGCCAGGACCGCTGCTCGCTCAGCCTTTGAAAGTAGATCAGGACCAAATAGGAAATAGCCAGGGTGAGGAGCATGCCGATTGCGGTCATCCAGAGTGCAGCCTCTACCGAGTCTTGTCCCTCTAGGTAGAGAAGGACACCGACGCCAGCGAGAAGAGTGAGAACAACAAGATTCAGAAGGCGGTCGATCAGTACGGTGGCGAGACCCTCGGCGACGTCGATACCGTGACGACGAAGAAAGTAGGCTAGGGAGAAATCACCCAACCCGGCCGGAGTGAGGACTCCGAGATTGAGCGCGACAAAGTGCCAGCCCACCACACTAAGAATTGGGAGTCTTCGTCCCGTTCCCACCCTGAGAATGTGCCATATTCGAAGTCCCCGCACGGCGTACAGAAACGGCCGGAGGGCGACGATCGGAATGAGAAATCTCAGGTCGGCACCAGCTAGGACCAGGCGGACCTCGGCGAGGTCGACCTGGCGAACGACGAGAGCCACCACGGCTAGGGTTACTAGAGCTCTCAGTGCGAGAAGGAAGGCTCGCCGTCGGGAACGGCTGGCGGACTGCTCTCCCCTGACCACTCTAGTCGGCACCGGCGATTCGGTTTGAGGTCAAGCTAGGCAGTGGAAGTCCGTTGTGCGCTAGATCTTCACCGAGACTTCGTACTTCCGTCACCTGACCACAGAGTCCGAGGTCGATCTCCTTTTCCAATGTCCAGTCCTTCGAGAAGACCTGGAGCCGCCCAGGACTCTGCTTGCGGTTGGACCGATTGGCAATCCAGGAGACTCCGATAATATTGCGATCTAGGCCGATGACTACGCCTCGAGGAAAGCCACCCGTCGTCGCCAGGACCTCTCCGCGAAGGTTCTCCAATGTTCCGCTCCCGGAGTTGCAGACCGCCAGGGAATCCCCTTCCCGCCAGACATTGTGAGCGGTGAGGCCGATGCGGTGCTTCTCGATCAGATGGCGTTCGGGCCAAGAGAACTCCCAAATATCGCTCGGACCGTTGTTGTGACCCACCACGAAGAGCCGATCACCCTCGATCCAAACCGAATTGAAGTGATGGGTGTCGCGTCCATGGTGTCGTCGGTCGCTCGAGGGATACCAGACGGTCCAGGAACCCTGGTGGTAGACGACGACACTGTCGTCTCTCGAACAGGTGCAGAGCAGGTGTTCGTCCCGAAACAGGATTTGGTGCAAGGCGCCTGCTCTGACACCAAACTCGCGGACCTCGACGACGTTGAAGTTGGCATCGAGTACAAGCAGTCTCGGTCTCTCGATCTGAGAGGTTGGCATCCACTTTGGATACCAACGAGCGGCGACGAGGTAGTGCTGGCGGTCCCAAGTGATGCCGTAGTAGAGACCATGCCGGTCGTCCAGTACGTCGACTTGTTCGGTCTCGGTATCCACCTTCAATAGGGATGTCGAGGTGGCTACGAGAAGAATGCTTGTCATGGTGGACTATGAGCGTAGAAATCGGACCGCCGCCGCTGGCGTCAGACCCATTCGGGGAGGCTAGACAATGACAGAGCCCAGGCTGGATTCCCAGCCTGGGCTCTACCGTTCTCGAGGCCGGAGTGTCCGAGCGTCGGACCTAATGCCTACTCTTTGGGAGTCTCGAGGTTCTCGAGGCGGGCGGCCAGCGCCTCGATGGTCTTCTGCTGCTCTTGAACGACCTTGGTCAAGACCGCCACGATGTCCATCGACGCCAAATGCTTGCGCGTACTGCTGGCGACGAGTTCTGGAACATCCTCTGCGATGAAACCAACGTACTCTTCACCGGGCTCGACATTGTACTGATACCGAACCGGGGTGAGACCCTGCAGGGTGGTCATCGCTTCGGCGGTTTCGAGACCGACGATGTGGTTCTTGAAGTCACGGCTCGAGCCGTTGGTCCAGACGCCACCGGCGGTGAGGTGAGCACCATTGCCGTTGGTCCCCCCAGTACCCACGGTCAGTGGGTGACTCAGGGTCGTGGTGTTGAAGCCGACCTGGCCCGTCGCGTCGATGCGAACCCGTTCGCCACCGTTGGTGAAGAGGCGCATCGTGTCGGACCCATGGGCGTAGGTGAACCGTCCAGCCAATTCGTTGTCGGGGTCACCGAAGAAGATCTGACTGTTGCCTGCGGTGCCGGCCATGACCGTCACGATCGCACCGTCGGTGGTCGCGGCGGTGTTCTGCACGAGCAACTGGGTGGCGGCGTTGACTGTACCCGGAACGGTACCGCCCGAGATAACGTGCAGAGGAGCCTTTGGACTGGCGGTGCCCATGCCAACGTCACCGTTCGTGTTGACATAGATCGAGTTCGTAGGCGCGCTGGGACGGATCCGGAAAGGCAATTGCGAGCCATTGGTGGCATCGCGCACGAAGAAATTCGTCTCGTTTCCGGCGAGGTCCCAAGTCTGGGCAGTAAAGCCGGAACTTCCATCCTGCTCCAGTCGCAGGGTGGGGCTATCTCCGTTGACGACGTGAAGCTCGACAACCGGGGTCGAAGTACCTAGGCCGACGCGGCCACCATCGTCGACGTAGAGCGAGTGGCTTGGGGCGGCGGCTTCAATGGTGAAGGGTGTCCTTCCGCCAGAGATGTCTTCGATCGAAAACTTGTTGGCGCCACCGTTGGAACTGTCGTTCGCGGTCAGCTGCCAGTCGCGGTTGGGAAAGGCGCCGGAGTTGGAGGTGTCGTCGAACTTGATCCGGACGTTGTTCTCCTTCAGGCGGATGGTGTCGAAGCCGAAGACCTCGCCATTGATGCAGTCGAATCCGATGCAGGCACTACCATCGACGATGAGGTCATCGTTGATCACGAAGTCGGCCAAAGCCACGTTCGTGACCGCGCCTTCAGTGGTGTTCTGAATCCCCGATCCGGTGGACGCGGCTTCAGGAGCTCCAACGGCCTCGACCAGTCCGGGGTCGACGATGGAGCCGTTGAGGATGGTGAAGGCACCCGAAATCACTTCGCCCCGAAAGTTGTCATTCCGGTCGACGGGCTGACCCTCTTGGTTGTGACGAATCGCAGCCTGGTCAGCGGCACTCATCGGTGCGGCGAGGGCTCTCACCTCCCAGGTGTAGTTCCCGTCGGGAAGGGCGTTGCCGCTGTTGTCAAAGGCGCTCTGGGTGGGGGTGGCGCCACGGGCAAAGGTTTGCTCGACAACGATGCCCTGTCCGGAAATCCTTAGGGTGGCTCCGTTGTTGTCGCCGGCGAGCGACCAGGTCAAGACGTCGCCGCTGAGGGCTGCTTCTGCGCCAGCGGTGGCCGCAAGGCTGGGGACGGCAAGCAGGAGGACGGCGATCGCCGCGATTCCGACTGCTTGGGTGAGGGACTGTCTCATGATTCTTTTCTCCTCGTTGTGGAACTGAACCCGACGAAACGGATGGGGAGCGCTATGGAGCGACTCGATGGACGGTGGGTTCGGATGCCGCCACTTGCTTCGTTTAGCGAGTGTGAACCATATCACTTGGAGGTTGTTTTTGGAAGGGCTGTTTTGTGGGCTATTTAGTTGTTCATAAGGGAGATACGTTGGATTGAGTCGGGTTTGTCTCCAGGGACAACCTGCTGTCGTTGGAGTGTCACAACCGGACATTTTGTACGACAGTGCCCGAGTCGGCTGGCCGGCTGTCGTCCGTTCCCGCACGGACACTCGCACGGACTCTCGCTTGCCTAGATTGTCGGATTCCCCTATTCTTGCGCGGCGCATCAGCCACCCCTCTTCGTCGGTTTGGGACCGGCAACCCGACCTCGACCCGCCTTGGGTCCAGAGACGCGACGAGGAGTCAATTTTCGGAAGGAGTCAGCGATACGATGAGCGAAGGTACTGCCCTGGAATCCACCCTGCCCAGTTCGGGTAAGGAGTGGTTCGGTCACCCCGAAGGTCTTGCGACCCTCTTCTTTACCGAGATGTGGGAGCGCTTCAGCTACTACGGTATGCGCGCCCTTCTCACCCTCTTCATGACCGCGCCGGTTTCCATGGGCGGCTTCGGGTGGTCGGCAGCAAAGGCCGGACCGATCTACGGTCTCTACACCGCCCTCGTGTATTTGACCGCTCTCCCGGGTGGCTTCATCGCCGATCGCTTCATCGGACAGCGCAAGGCAGTGCTTTTCGGTGGGATCATCATCACCGCCGGCCACATCAGCCTGATGTTCCACGGGTTGAGCGCCTTCTACTTGGGCCTCTTCCTCATCATCATCGGTACGGGACTCCTCAAGCCGAATATATCTGCCCTGGTTGGCGGTCTCTACCAGGAAGGCGATGCGCGACGTGACGCAGGTTTCTCGCTGTTCTACATGGGAATCAACCTCGGCGCCTTCTTCTCGCCGATCGTCTGTGGCTGGTTGGCTCAGCACGACAGTTTCAAGATGCTCCTGACTTCGATGGGGATGGACCCGGTCAACAGTTGGCACTGGGGATTCGGTGCGGCGGCCGTCGGCATGAGTCTCGGAGTCATTCAGTATCTTCTCGGCGGCTCCAAGGGTGGAACCGCGTTTCGCTGGCTTGCCATTGCACTTCTCCTTGGTTCTATTGTCACGATCTATCTGGTGTCTTCCCACTACGGTGAGGACTTCAACTCCGTTGACAACGCGGTGGTCGAGACAGTTGTTCCAGCAGCCGCGGCTGTTCCCGTCGCCGACGCAGTGGACGACGTCGAACCCGTAGCGGTTGACGAAGCCGAGGAGGGAGGTCCCATGCTGACGTTGGTGAAGGTGACCGGCGGAGCGCTGATCCTCGTGCCCTTCGTCTACTTCGGTATCCTCTTCGCGCAGAAGGGGTGGACTACGATCGAACGCAAGCGGTTGTATGCGATCCCGGTCTTCTTCGTCGCGGCTGCGTTGTTCTGGAGTGCCTTCGAACAGGCAGGCTCGACCCTCACGCTGTTCGCCGATCGTTTCACGCGCAACGTCTTCCTCGGGTTCGAGTTTCCCTCGACCTGGTTCCAGTCGGCGAATGCGATCTTCATCGTGTTGCTGGCCCCCGTCTTTGCTTGGCTCTGGGTGAAGCTCGACAAGACCGGTAGGGAACCGTCGAGTCCAGCCAAGTTTGCCATCGGTTTGTTCCTACTCGGACTCGGCTTTGCGGTCTTGTCGTTCGGCGCCATGGCTTCGGGCCCCGAGGGAGCGCTGGTTAGCCCGATGTGGTTGGTCACGGTGTACCTGTTGCATACCCTCGGTGAACTCTGCCTGTCACCGGTCGGACTCTCGACCATGACGAAGCTGGCTCCCAAGAAGGTGGCCGGTCAGATGATGGGGATCTGGTTCCTCGCTTCGTCGGTGGGCAACTTCATCGGCGGCATGATCGCTGGTTACTTCGAGTCGTTCCCGCTCCCAATGTTGTTCGGAGCGATCTTCTTCATGACATTGGTCGCGACGGTGGCGATGTTGGTCCTCGTCAAGCCGGTACGAGGCTTGATGTCGGGGGTCCACTAGGTCCACAGGGTCCTAGCGGAGTAGGTGGGACTGGCGCGAGTCTGACCAGAACCCAACGCCAAGGCCGGGAGGAGACTCCCGGCCTTTTTCGTTGAGACAGGTATCGCAAGTCTCCTGTAACCTTTCCGCACCGGCCCGGTAGATGTAGGTGTGATGAGGCAGCACGGCACACAACCCAGCGATCAAGAGGTGATGAACCTCGTCGTCGACGGCGACTTCAGTCAGCTCGACTGTCTGTTCGATCGCTACCATCGCAAGCTCTATGCCTACTGCCTGCGTATGACGTCGAATCGCGAGGTCGCCCAGGACCTGGTGCAGGACGTCTTCCTGCGTGTCTTGAAGTACCGGCACACCTACCAGCCGGGCCGAGCAGTGGCGCCCTGGATCTTCCGCATGGCCCGCAACAGCAGCATCGACCACCTAAGGCGTCGCGGGCGAGAGGTTCCCCACGAGGATCTCGACTGGGAGGACCCGGCCCCGCGTCTCGTGCCCGTCGAAGAACTTCAGAAGCGCGAGGAACTGGCCCAACTTCGATCGGCGCTGGACAAGCTCGCCGTCGATCGACGAGATCTCCTCGTCATGGCCCGCTTCACGGAAATGAAGTACGACGAGATCGCCGAGAGCCTCGGCTGTTCGGTGGGCGCGGTCAAAGTCCGGGTCCATCGCGCCATGAAAGAACTTCGAGAACTCTTTGGTCAACTATCAAGGGAGGCCGTATCGTGACAAACCGCGACGACGAGAGCCTGCACTGCGAGGAAGTCCGTGAACGCCTGACCGAAGTGATGATCGAGGGCAGAGTGAGCCCAGAGGTCGAGCTCCATCTCGGCCTCTGTGAGAGCTGCCGCGAGGAGGCGGCTTCGTTGCGGCACCTGTGGGCAGGGTTGGAGCGACTCGACGAACCGGTGCCGACCGATCTGTTGCGGGCTCGGTTCGATGGGATGCTCGAGAGTTACTCCGAGGCCCGGATCGAGGCTCGACCGCGACCTCGTCGGAGCGCTTGGAGGGGTCTCAGTGAGGCGGGGAGGTGGGGTTCGTGGTTAGCCGCCGCAGCCTGTCTTGTGGTCGGCATTGGGGTTGGGCGCTGGACAGTTGCGGCCTCGGCCGCATCGGCCGAAGGGCAACTGACGGAGTTGCGACGTGAGGTCAGCGCCCTCAACCAACAGGTCACTCTGGGTCTATTGTCTCAGACCTCGGTCGCTTCTCGACTCGAAGGCGTGAGCAACGGACAGCGTCTGGGCGTTCCCGACCACGAGGTCGCGGCGGCTTTGTCGGACCGGATCGCGAGTGATCCCAACGTCAATGTGCGACTGGCCGCGGTCGACGCTCTTCAGCCCTTGGTGTTGGATCCCTGGGTCCAGCGAAGCCTTGGCGACAGCCTTCCCCTTCAGGACTCCCCGATGGTGCAGATCGCGCTCATCGACTTTCTTCTCAGTGGCGAGGACTCGGCTTCGAGATCGCTCGTCGCATCCCTATTGAACGATAGTTCCCTCCATCCCGACGTACGCCGACACATCCGTCGACGTCTCGGGGGACGGGCTTGACCGGAGACAGCACATGCAGAGACTTGGCGTAGCCCGTAACTCGGTTCCGACTTGGATCGCTCGGCGATCTTCCACCGCGACCTTCTTCATCGTCCTTGGAGCGATGCTCCTTGTGACCGGACCCTCCGTAGCGTCGGAAACGGTGATTCCGCTGACCGATCCTCAGAAGCCGGTCCTAGTGGAAGTGTCTATCGTCGAAGGGGACATCGTCGTCGAAGGGTACGACGGCGACAAGGTGATCTTGATCACCGAGTCCGAGGACGACGACGATGGAGATGACGAGCGGGATGGCTTGCGCCGAATCCCACGGTCCTCTTTCGGCCTGATTGCCGAGGAGG
>JAIOJS010000154.1 GCA_019911795.1 Thermoanaerobaculia bacterium
CTCCTCCACTGGCTCGATCTCCTTCAGGTCGAGATCGGGCAAAGGAAAAGCAGTACGCGGGTAAGCCCTTGCCACCCGCCGGACGGCGTCCCGAAGAGCATCTCGTGCAAACCCGTCGCAGCTAGCCGCCCAGATCTCGCGGTCTCTCGAGAGCCTCACCGCCAGCCCGCCCTCCCGCCAACAGCGAATTCCCGGCGGCTCCCCCTCGGCCGGGACCTCGAGCAGTTCGCTGCGCTCGAAGAGCGCATCGACGACATCGCCCGAATGCTCCACTAGGAGCGAGAGGGCTCGTGAGACGGCGGCGGTATCGAGCCCGGTGAACGGCATAACTCCGAATTCTGCCACAGGGCGTGCCGCTAGTGCCCCGCCTGGCTATTCCCTTCCACATTGGACGAGCCCTTTCCGCCCCTGGCGGCGTTGCTTCTCCTCAGAATACTCCCAGTACTACTCGTCGTCGCGCCTCGCCAGGAACGCAAATGACCTCGCCCAACGTAGAAGGGAATAGCCAGACGGGACACCAGAACCGACCTCGGGGTATCCTTCCGCCATCGCACGGTCGCGCGGACCGCGATCGACGCCAGAACTCGAGGAGAGCGCATGACTGCATCGAACGAATCCAGCACCCAGGAACTAGACTCTCGACTGCAGGCCGTGCGGCAGGGTGGAGGCGAAGAGCGGGTAGCCCGTCAACACGCAGCCGGCAAGTTGACCGCCCGGGAGCGGGTCGAACTTCTTCTCGACCCCGGTAGCTTTGTCGAGGTGGACGCCCTGGTGATCCATCGCTGTCGCGACTTCGGTATGGAAGAAACCACATTTCCCGGCGACGGAGTGGTCGGCGGCTGGGGAACAATCGACGGACGCATGGTCTACCTGTTCGCGCAGGACTTCACCGTGTTCGGCGGCTCGCTCTCGGAAACCAACGCTCGAAAAATCTGTAAGTTGATGGATCTCGCCGTCGAGAACGGTGCTCCCATCATCGGTCTGAACGACTCGGGTGGAGCTCGTATTCAGGAGGGCGTCGCTTCCCTGGGGGGGTACGCCGATATCTTCCTTCGCAACACTCTGGCATCCGGCGTCGTGCCGCAGATCAGCGCAATCCTTGGGCCCTGTGCCGGCGGCGCCGTGTACTCCCCAGCCATCACGGACTTCATTCTGATGGTGGAAAACACGAGCTATATGTTCGTCACTGGTCCCGATGTGATCAGAACCGTAACCCACGAAGAGGTCACCAAGGAGGAACTCGGCGGTGCTCATACCCACGCCGCCAAGAGCGGCGTTTGTCACTTGACGGCCCCGAACGACCCCGCTTGTCTTCGGACTCTGAGAGATCTCCTGAGCTACCTACCGAGCAACAACCTGGACGAGCCGCCGTTAGGTACGAGCACCGATTCGCCGGACCGCGAGGATCCCGGACTCGACGAGGTGATTCCCGCCGATCCGAACAAACCTTACGACATCAAGAAGTTGATCCACGGCATCGTGGACGACGGCAGGTTTCTCGAGATCCATGGCGACTACGCACGCAATATTGTGGTGGGCTTCGCTCGTATCGCCAATCTCAGCGTGGGCATCATCGCCAATCAACCGGCGTATCTCGCCGGGGTTCTCGACATCGATGCCTCGCTCAAGGCCGCGCGCTTCGTCCGCTTCTGTGATGCCTTCAACATCCCGCTGATCACCTTCGAGGACGTTCCTGGCTTCCTTCCCGGAACCCAACAGGAACACGGTGGCATCATCAAACACGGAGCGAAACTCCTCTACGCCTACGCGGAGGCGACCGTACCCAAGATTACCGTGATCACCCGCAAGGCCTACGGCGGTGCCTACTGCGTCATGGCCAGCAAACACCTTAGGACAGACCTCAACCTCGCCTATCCCATGGCGGAGATCGCGGTGATGGGGCCAGAGGGTGCGGTCAATATCCTCTACCGACGCGAACTCGCCGACGCCGGCGAGGACCTGGCCAGTACGCGGGCAGAGTTGGTCGAAAGTTACCGAGAGAAGTTCTCCAATCCCTACATCGCCGCCGAGAGAGGCTTCGTCGATGCAGTGATTCCTCCTCGCAAGACGCGACCCTTGATCGCACGAGCACTCCGGCAGCTTCGCGGCAAGCGATCCTCGATGCCACCCAAAAAGCACGGCAACCTACCGCTCTAGCTACCGGACACCCTGTTCGCTTGACTCTACTCGGCGCCTGAGAGATGCTCACTTGCAGCGAAACACATCGATAATCCCGAAAGGAAGCAACACTTGCGCGAAAGAAACCGCGATCTGAACCGACGACGACAAAGACGGAAAAAGGCGCGGAAACGTCAATTGCGGGAAGAGATCGCAGCTGCCATGAAAGCCCCTCGGTCGAGTACCAGGAAGGCCAAGAAGGTCGCAAAGAAGCCGACTCCGAAGGCAGCTTCCAAAACTGACACCAAGGTCGAGAAGGCCACGCCCAAGAAGAAGGCCGACTCGACTGCGGCGGCTGTGACAGCGGCTGAGATGACAGCGGCCGCCAAGGACACCGAGACCCAGGAGGCTGCAGCCGAAGATCCGAAGAAGACTGCCGCCAAGAAGGCCCCCGTGAAGAAGCCAGCCGTCAAGAAGGCTGCTCCCAAGAAAGCAACGAAGAAGCCTGCAGCGGCCAAGACAGAAGAGAAGGAAGCCAAGGACCCCAAGGCTGACGACGAGGGAGCCACCGCCGCCTCATGAGGATCGCCGTCGGTGCCGACCACGCCGGCTACGAACTCAAGGAGCACCTTGCCACTGCCCTCCGAGAAGGCGGACACAGTGTCGACGACTTCGGAACATCTGGCCTTCAGAGTGTCGACTATCCCGACTTCGCGGCCGCCGTCGGTCGAGCCGTTGCCGAGGGCGCGGCCGATCGAGGCATCCTCATCTGCGGCAGTGGTATCGGCATGGCGATCGCGGCCAACAAGATCCACGGAGTTCGAGCCGCGAACTGCAACGACCTGTTCATGGCCCAACTGTGTCGGCGTCACAACGACGCCAACGTTTTGACCCTCGGGGCACGCGTGATCGGAACATCCTACGCGGATGCCGTCGTGCGGGCCTTCCTCGAAACGCCCTACGAGGGAGACCGACACCAGCGCCGCCTCGGCAAGATCACTTCACTGGAATCCTAGTTGACCGGGAGTTGGACCCTCCGCTCCGGGTTCGTTGCTAACTACCACAAGCTGCCACTTGCTGGAAGCTACCACTTTGCCACAAGGAATGACCATGCTCGATTTGCGCAAACTCTCCGTCGCGGACCCTGAGATCTACGCCACCATCGAGAGGGAGCGGCAACGCCAGAACGAGGGGCTGGAACTGATCGCTTCGGAGAATTTCGTATCTCTCGCCATCCTCGAAGCCGCGGGTAGCGTCCTCACCAATAAGTATGCCGAAGGCTATCCCGGTCGCCGCTACTACGGCGGCTGCGAGGTGGTTGATGTCGCTGAGCAACTCGCCATCGATCGAGCCAAGGATCTCTTCGGCGCCGAGCACGCGAACGTGCAACCCCATTCGGGTACCCAGGCCAACACCGCGGTGTACTTTGGCTTCTTGAGGCCCGGAGACAAACTGATGGGCATGGATCTCTCTTGTGGAGGGCATCTCACCCACGGACACCACCTCTCCTACTCGGGCCGGGACTTCGAAGTCATCTCCTACGGCGTCGACCGCGCCACCGAGAGAATCGACTACGACGCGCTCGAAGCCCTAGCGGTCGAGCACCAGCCGAAGCTGATCATCGCTGGCGCCAGCGCCTATTCACGGGTGATCGATTTCGAGCGATTTCGGGACATCGCCGATCGCTGCGGGGCACTCCTCATGGCAGACATGGCCCACATCGCCGGACTCGTCGCCGTCGGGCTTCACCCCTCCCCCGTCCCCCACTGTGATTTCGTCACGACGACCACTCACAAGACACTGCGAGGACCCCGGGGTGGCATGATCCTCTGTCGCAGCGAGCACGCCAAGATCATCGATCGGTCGGTGTTCCCTGGGCTGCAGGGGGGACCCCTGATGCACATCATTGCCGCCAAGGCCGTCGCGTTGAAGGAGGCGGCCTCCGACACCTTCCGGCGGGATCAGGCGCAGGTGATCGCCAACGCCTCGACACTGGCCAAGACCCTGGCTGAGCGCGGCTGGAGAATCGTCTCGGGCGGCACCGACAACCACGTCTTCCTCGTCGATGTAGCCCATCAAGGAGAACTGACGGGCAAGATCGTCGAGCAGAGCCTCGACCGGGCCGGCATCACGGTCAACAAGAACACCATCCCCTACGATGAGAAGTCGCCGATGGTGGCCTCCGGGGTGAGGCTGGGATCCGCCGCCGTGACGACGCGGGGAATGGGCGAAGCCGAGATGCTGATCATCGCTCAACTGATCGACCAGGTACTCCAGGCCCCGGAATCCTCGGAAGTCCTCGAAGCCGTTGGTGGGCAGGTCCGGAGCTTGTGCGCGAAGTTCCCGCTCTACCCTGCCCCACTGCCGTAGATAGCGACGTCTACCGCTCTCTCCGGTCGACCGAAGCGATCCGTAGAGATCTCGCGGATCGCGCCGACCAGGAAGAGCGATCCGGCCACTAGCAGGCAGCGCCCCGAGTCTGACGCCTCGGGATCCTCGAGTGCAGCCAGGGCGAGATCGAACGCCTGGGCGGGGTCGGAGCAACGCCCCGCGATCGATATTGGGGGCTCTGTACTCGCGGCTAGCGTTGACATCTCGTCGAGCGTTGCGGCTCGCTTGTTCGGGACCTGAGTGAGCCACACGCGGTGGGCTCGTGCACCCAGTATCGCCAATATCGAAGCCACGTCCTTGTCGCCGAGGGCACCAAACAAGAGGTCGTACTCCCGTCCACTCATGGCCTCGACCAAGGCCCTAGCCGCCGCCGGATTGTGGGCACCGTCCAGAATGACTTCCCGCGGCCGCGATCCGGGAGCCTGACCTGGGATCTCCACCCGCTCGAGCCTACCGGGCCACCGAACGGACGTCAGCACCGCGGCTATCTGCTCGGGACTCGGTCGAGGAAAACCGAGACGATCCAACTGGGACGCAGCTGCTACCGCCAAGTCCGCGTTCCTTAGCTGGTATGAGGTCGACCGCCAGTCCGTACCCTGCGGCAAGTTCGGCGAGCGCCTCGTCACCCGAAGGGACGCACCGAGCCGCCTCGCCTCGGCCTCCAGGACTTCAGCGGCGGGCCCCTTAGTCTGGGCTGACCAAACCAGTGCCCCGGGGCGCAAGACACCCGCCTTCTCCAAGGCGATCTCGGCCACGGTCTCCCCCAGGATCGCAGTGTGGTCGAGATCGATCGGAGTGAACAGCACCAACTGCCCAGAAACCGCGTTGGTCGCGTCGAGACGGCCACCTAAGCCCACCTCGAGCACCGCAAGTTCCACCTTCTCTTCAGAGAACCAGAGGACGGCCGCCGCCGTGAGTGCCTCGAAGTAGGTGATCGACTCATCCCCCGCCGCGGCGAGCACCCGTCCGACCACGTCGTCGAAGCGCGCCTCGGAAATCGACAGGCCATCGATACGCAAACGCTCGCGGGGTGTCTCGAGATGAGGAGACGTGTAGAGGCCAACCCGGGTCCCGGCAGCCGCCGCTAGGGCCGAGAAGAAGACCGCCGTCGACCCCTTGCCGTTGGTTCCGGCGACATGGGCGGTAGCGAAATGCGGGTGCTCACAGTCGAGTTCTCTCAGCAGCCGTTGCATTGGCTCGAGATCGAAGCGCATGCCGAAAAGTTCGAGCGCCGCCAGTCGGGCCTGAACGCTAGTGGTGTGTCTCATGGGTCCCTTGCCCTAGTTGTGTCCTGCGGGGGCGGTGGCAAGGCGCGGCGACGAAGGCATACCAGGGTATATGTCGAGGAGTTGCCACGGTCGCCAGGCGTCTCCCAGGGCTAGAAATAGGCGAAGGGTCAGTGAGACAAACGGCTCGAGCTCATGGCAAGGAGCGGTGGTCCTGAAGCTCAGGCCACCAAGTGGCGCAGGCAGCGAGCGACGGTCGACTTCATCTCCTCGCGGGACACCACGAAGTCGAGGAAGCCATGCCGCAGCAAGAACTCGCTCCGCTGAAAGCCCTCCGGCAGATCCTGTCGGATCGTCTGCTGAATCACCCGTGGTCCGGCAAAGCCGATCAGAGCTCCAGGCTCCGCCAGATTGATGTCGCCGAGCATGGCGAAGGACGCCGTCACTCCCCCCGTGGTCGGATCGGTGAGGATTGATAGATAGGGGATCCGTGCCGCCGAGAGCCTGGCTAGGGCGGCTGATATCTTTGCCATCTGCATGAGCGAAAGGACGCCCTCCTGCATCCGCGCTCCGCCCGATGCCGAGACCACGATCAGCGGGCGACGACTAGCGAGGGCAGTCTCCGCGGCCCGGGTGATCTTCTCTCCCACCACCGACCCCATCGAGCCGCCCATGAAGGGGTACTGCATGACGGCCAGGACGATCGGCACTCCTTCCAGACTCCCCTCCACCACCACGACTGCGTCACGTCCACCCGCAGAAGCTTGGTAGGTCTTCAGGCGGTCTCGGTATTTCTTGGTGTCCTTGAAATGCAGGGGGTCGGCTGAACGCAAACCGGAAAAGAGTTCCCGAGGCTCGGCATCGTCTAGGAGAAGACCGATCCTCTGCCAGGCGTCGAGCCTCGAGTGAAATCCGCATTTGGGGCAGACATGGAGGTTGCGCTCGAGTTCACGAGCGTAGATCGCCTCCTTGCAGCCCTCGCACTTCGCCCACAGCCCCTCGGGCACGGGGCTTCTGAGGCGCTCCTTGCGGATCGCCTTCGGTTGTTTGTCCTTACGGAACCAGGGCATAGGAGGTCACTCGCCGAGACGACGGGCTCGCCGCCGAAGACCGACCAGAACGATCGATCGACAAGGTCGAGACAGGACCGAGGACTAGACCTCGGAGTCGTCGTCCTCTTCGTCAGCCAGGTCGTTCGGCAAATCGAGTCGGAGACACGCGGCGTCGTACATCTGACGAGCTGCCTTCTTGGCATTCTGCAGATCGGCAAGGGCTTCCTTGACCTTTGCCAGTTCCTCCTCGATTTGGCGATCGAGGTCGGTTATCTCCTGCTTGGTGACTTGCAGGGTATTCTCATAGAACTTTCGCTGCTGATCGTTCAGGGCCATACTCTTTCCTCCACTCCGCTTTCGGAGATCTATGGGTTGGTTGTCGACAATGCCGTGAGTGAGTGGCCAGCCTAGGCGGGAACTCGTTTCGCCGACACAGTTTGTCTCAATTTACAGTTTGAAGGGAACACTCAAATTGAACCAGGTCTGAACCCGGACTCCCTCGATCGTCGCCGGTTGGAAGCGAGCGCTCCGCGCCGCCTTTTCCGCCGCCTCGTTGAGGCCGACGTTCTGCTTGACTCCCTGCACCAGGCGAGTTTCGATGACCTCCCCCTTCTCGTCCACCAACGCGGCCACCACGACGGTTCCTTGAACCTTCATCCGACGCGCTACCGGAGGATACTGCGGAGTCTCGACGCTGACAAGACGCGGAGCGATCAATCCAGCGGTGCTAGACGGTACCAGTTGGCCCTCTTGGTACCGAGGCTTCGGAGGGGCTGCGGTCTTGACCGGTTCTGGCTCCACCGCAGCCGGCTTAGGCTCGGGCTTGACCACGGGGGGCGGAGCGGCCGCCTGAGCAGGCGGTGAAGACGTCTCACTCGCGGAATCCGCCGTGGATCCCTTGGTCGCTTCGCCAGCGGTCGTACTCTCCGAATCCGCCGACGGCAACTCTGGCTCCGTCTTGGCGGGAGGCTCGGCCGCTGCGGCCAGGGCCGCCGATTGCGTGGCCGCCTCCTGTTCCGCTCTCTCGGCGGCCAGACGCGTCTCCTCCAGTTGCTTCTCCAACTCCTTTCGAGCCGTGTCCTGCTGACGCTCGAGCTCTGCCTCTCGAGCCTTGACCTGCTTATCGACCATGGCGGCTAGGGCATCCTCCTCGGAGGGCTTGCCCGCAGGGGGTACGGAGACTCCCTCGGCGCCAGCTCCCGGAGTAACTCCCGGAGTCCCGCCCTCGGCTCCTTCCCCCGCTCCGTCCGCCGCGCCGACGTCCGTTCCAGCGTCCCCGTCCGCGGGAACTGTCTCCGGAGACTCCGCGCCTGGCCCGGGAGTCACTTCAATCGGAGGAGCTTGCAGGGGAGGGGCCTCACCCTCACCGCCAGTTCGCCCAGCCAGCAGATACCAGCCGACACCGCCGAGTACCAGAAGCGCCACCGCGATGCCCAGCCACAGCCCCATCGAGCTGCCCCCCTCGTCGCTGTCCGTCGGCTTTCCACGCGGCGCCACCGCGGCCACCTCGCCCGCTTGCTCCGGGAGCACACTCGGGGTCGGCGCAAGGTCGATAGCGATCTCTTGAGATTCTCCACTCTCAGCGTCAGCCGCTTCGCCGAATATCGACCTCATGTACTCGGTCAGAGTTGCCTCGACCGGCGTGGGCTTCAGTGAGTAGAGGATCGCTTCCAACTCCTGTTGCATCTCGCCTGCGCTCTGGAAGCGCTCGTCGGGATCCTTGGCTAGGGCCTTGGCGACCACCGCATCCAGCTCCACCGGAACCTGTCCCGCGATATTGCGGACGCCGCGAACCTTCCCCTCACGTACCGATTCGAGCACTGAGATCTCGCTTTCGCCGGCGAACAGACGCTCTCCGGTGAGCATCTCGAAGAGCACGGCGCCAAGGGAGAAGATGTCGGACCGAGCGTCGACCACCCGCCCCCAGGCCTGCTCCGGAGACATGTACTGGAGCTTTCCCTTGAGCGCCCCCATCTGAGTCTTGCTCGCCTTGGCGACGGCCTTCGCGATCCCGAAGTCGCAAAGCTTGATATCACCGCTGTAACTCACGAGGACATTCTGAGGTGACACATCGCGGTGCACCAAACCCAAGTCGCGATTGTCGAAGTCGCGCTTTCGATGGGCGTGGTCCAGGCCGCTGGCGAGACGAGAAGCGATGAGCACCGCCAGGCCGAGTGGCATGGGCTTGGCCAACTTCCGGCCTTCGTTGAGGATCGTCCGCAGGTCCTTACCCGCGATGTACTCCATCGCGATGTAGTAGTCGTCGTCGATCTTTCCGAGATCGTAGATGTGGACGATGTTGGGGTGGTTCAACTGGGCGGCCAACTTCGCCTCGTCGATGAACATGGTCAAGAAGTCGGAACTATCGGTCAAGTGCGGCAGGATGCGCTTGATCGCGACGTTCTTCTGGAATCCTTCGACTCCCTGCATTCTCGCCTTCCACACCTCCGCCATGCCGCCCACCGCGATGCGATCGAGGAGCGAGTACTGTCCGAACCGCTCACCAGCGGAGGTCCCATCCTCAGAGTCCTTTGCTACGTGGACGGTGCTATCGGAGACCCCGATCTCGGGAGACGCTTCCACCACGGGTTCGGCGACTGGGGCGGATTCGGTAACTGGGAAGGCTTCAGCGACTGGGGCGGGTTCAGCCGGCTTGGCTTCGTGCGGCGCTGGCGGTTTACCCTCCGCCTTCTCCACCTTGGGCCTTGTCACGATGGGTAGCCTCATCGTGCCGTAGATGTCCGAGGAGTCGCCACCTGCGATATCGGTCGAGGCTTCCGAGGTCGGACTCTCTGCCACTGAGGCTGCCTTGATCACGGGTTCCGAAGTAGACCTATCAGTCGATCTGGAAGAACGCCCGACGGATTGGGCGAGGGCGTCGACCACATCGTCGGCCGACACTCGAGCCGTGGGTGAGGAAACCCTGGGCGGAACCTCTGGCGAAACTGGCGTAGGAGGAGCCGCGGCGGGTGGCGGGCTGGGCTCGGGGAACCGGGGTGTCACCTGCACGGACGGCGCAAACTCTGGATCGGGAAGAACGTCGAGCTCAGGAGCCTCCAC
>JAIOJS010000155.1 GCA_019911795.1 Thermoanaerobaculia bacterium
CGGCGCGGCCTCGTCCCCGCCGTGGGTCATGGGAGTGATCGAGTAGAGGCCAAAGGGGGTAAAGGCCATGCGGAAGGGGTAGAGAAATCCAGCTCCGACCGTCTGCAGGACCTCGGGGTTCTCGGCTGGGAAAGCGCTGCCAAAGGGGATCTCGCCGATCGGCGCTTCGGAGGGCAAGCGGTAGAGTGCACCGAAGCCGTTGTTGTTGAGGTTGTAGTAGTCCTCCACCACCAGGTCGCCGCCTGACAGCTGGGTCATGAAGTGGAAGGCTTGTGGTGACCGGAACGCGCTGACCACCGGGGCCCAATTGCGCCCATCGGGGTAGATCGACCAGATTCCCCACAGCCGGCGATCGCGGAGGCCCTGGTCCTCGTGACTCGAGAAGAGGATGCGGCCGTCGCGGAGGATGGTGGGGTGCAGGGCGCTCGAGATCGTCATCGGAGCGATGGGCGTGACGTTGCTGCCATCCTCGTCCATGACGAAGAGCTGCATGGTGGGGTTGGTATAGCCCTTGGGAGGGTCGAAACCGTTGCGGTTCGACGTGAACGCGATGCGTCCCCCCGGCAGAGGACAGGGAGCGAGGTTGAGAATGCCGTAGCCGAGGCGGTTGAATTCCGGTCCCGGATTGACGGGGTTGGACTCGTCCCAGTTACCGCTCCCAGTGTTGGGGGTGAACTCGCCGAAGGTCAGGCGTTCGACCCCACGCGTCTCGAGGTTCAGACGATAGATATCGGCGCCCTCGTAGGGCAGGTCGGCTCGTTGGTAGTTGAGGCTACCGGGACGCAGGTCTGGAAAGTAACTGTAGTAGACCCAGTGGGCATCGAAGGAGAGGAAGGGATCGGTTACCGATCCGTTG
The DNA here is from genome assembly GCA_019911795.1 of Thermoanaerobaculia bacterium. GTDB lineage: Bacteria > Acidobacteriota > Thermoanaerobaculia > Multivoradales > JAIOJS01 > JAIOJS01. The sequence goes on from JAIOJS010000155.1 coordinate 857, forward strand.
CCGCCGCTGACCAGGACCTCTTCGCTGCCATCGGGATGCAGGAGCATGAGGTCGGCGCCGGGATCCATACGGGCGGGGTGAAAGACCTCGGGCCAAGTGGTGTTGACGTCGTCGCCGAAGCGCGGCTGACGGACGTAGACGACGTCGTAGGCGAGCGGCGTGCCCGCTGCGACGACGGTGGCGGAGACCAAGATCCAGAGCGCCCAGGAAGCGGCTATGCAGGACCATCGCGTTCGCGAACTGCTCGTGGATATTCGGTAGATCCCCGATTCCCTCATGAATTTCTCCATATCCCCAAGTAGCGGATCCTTCGCCATCTGACTCTCCATCGGTCGGAGGCCATGATAGGCAAAGTCATCGAAATGGGCTGTGAAGCGCTTCTCACCACCGCTAAGCACTTCTCGACACTGGAGCTACTGGATCCTGTTCTGGGCAGAGCGTCGGGCCGCCGGTCCACCTAGGGGCTGGAGCAAGACGCCGAGATCTCGATTCCGGTGTTGGCCCCCGGAGAATCGCTGAACGCACTGACTCGGAAGTAGTAGGTGTGGCCTTGATCGACCGGCGACCCGACCACCGACTTGCGGTTGGCGCCGTTCAGGTCGCAGGACGGGGGAGAACCGACAGCGTCGTCGTTGCAGTCCAGTTCTAGCGTCGCTGGACAATCGTTCCAGGCCGATAGAATGGTGTCGAACTCTGTCCCTGGATGACACGTGGTGACGAGGACCCCGCCGGTACAAGGGGCTACCCATTCGTACCAGAGATCGACCATTCCGTTGCCGCAGCTATCGGTGACGCCACTTGCAGTCTTGCCGGTGAGATCCCCGATCGTGGTGGCACCGCCCGAGAAGGGAAGTGCGGTCCCGCAGGTGTTTCCGGCTGGCGCTGAGGCGGGCTGCCATGCGGTCAGGTCTCCCGACTCGAAGCCGTCTGCGAAGAGCGGGCTGAAGGCAACAATTCCGACGTCGTCGAAGGTTTGAACGGTGGTCCCCGAGTTTTCATTCGACGAGGTCAATCCGCGCAAGTTCGTACAGGGGAAGGGGAGCGTCGAGCTGAAGACGGGTTGGAAATCGATGTCCACGCTGAACGCACCGGACGAGCAGTCAGATTGGACATTGATCGAGTACGACATTTGGGGCACCCAGGAGGAGACGACGACCCACGTATCCCCAGCCACCGCGACCTCTCCATTGCTTCTCCAATCGATCAGCATGGCTCTGACTCCGGAAGGAGTATCGAAATTGAGCGATTGTCTTGCAACCAACGGGCCGGTGGCGGCGTGCGACTCGATCGAGAAGCTATAGGTCACCGCAGAGGCGGTCGGTAGGGCGGTTGGGGTCCATTCGACGATCAGAGCGCCGTTGGAATCCATGCTCTGAAGGTACGGGTTGGCACTGCTTCCGGCAACGGTGTGGCTTCCTAGCGGCAGGTCGCGAGCACCCGTGAGGGGAGGACCGGGAGGTTGACCCGGTATGTCGAAGTCGAAGGAGTCCAGCAGGACGAGTTCATCAGCGGTGGCGGGTACTCCGGTCGAGGCCATTGAGATACAGGTGGCGGCGCACATCATTGCAAGACTTCGAGTCATTGTTCTCATCGGTTCGGTCTCCAGGGTTTAGGGTGGTGAGGGGTTCTGCTCACAACACGACAATGGTTCGATGAACAAGACAAGTGGCCCAGGGCCGGACGGAGAAGTACCATCGAGCCAGCACCGACTCGCGAGGCTGAGAACTAGTTCACGGCAACTTTGAGTGGGCTCCGCTAGAGTGGCGATCAGACGGTTCGCAGCAACTGGCCGAGAAGAGGCGGAACCCCGCTGAGGAGGAGTCTTGAAGTCCCGATTGCCCTGGATCGCCCTCGTCATCGCTTCGATCGGGTTGGGAGGTTGTCGCGAAGAGGAGAGAGCACCTCCGGTTCCCTTGACGGTCCTTGCGAGCGCGAGTCTGGAGGAGTTCGCGATCGAGGTTGGACAGGCGTTTGAGCAGTCGGCCAACGTCACCGTTCAGGTCGTGACCGGTGGGACCCATGAGTTGGCGGCGCAGCTCCGTTCGGGCGCTCCGGCCGACCTCTTCCTAGCCACCGGGCTCGAGACCATGGATGCTCTCGAAGCGGAGGGACTCGTGGTGGCGGCGACGCGGTGGAATGGCGTGGGCAACCGCCTCGTGGTCCTGGGACGGGAGGAGGTTGACTATCCCGCAGTGCGCTTTGTCGACGCGGCGAATTTGGGTTTTCAACGCTTGGTCGTTCCCGATCCCAATCAGGACCCCGCCGGGGCCTATGCCAGAAGGTGGCTGAGTTCGGTGGGGGGGCGCGGTGGCTCCCTCTGGAATGAGCTGGCGGATCGGATCGAGACCGTCGACAACATCCATCGGGTTACCGAGGCGATCAATGCCGATCCTTCGACGGCCGGCGTGGTGTTCGTCACCGACATCGCGGAGGTTTCTCACGGCAAGGTTCTATTTCGGTCCCCAGATCTCGGGATCCGATACTCCTTCGCTCTGGTTGCCGGGGATCGGCCGCCCGAAGCGCAGGGCCTCCTCGACTTCATCGAAGGCCCATCCGGGATCGATCTGCTGCAGATGAACGGATTTCTCGTCGAGGCTTACTAGCGAGGCTGCAGCGTTCCGCCGGCAGTGACCGTAAGGCAATCGCAACGCGCGCAGGTCCGCTGCTGCCACCTGCTGCTAGGGACTGAGGGCGCTGGCCTCGTTGGCCGCAGCGATCGATTCCGCCAACATGGCGGGGTCGAACCGGCGGCCGTGGCCCGGGATGACCCACCGCGGCTTCTCGGCCTCGAAGGCTTCCATGACCCGCGGCCAGTTCTCGAGGTCTGCCTCCGAGGAATTGACGATCTTGCCATTGCTGCGCACCGCGCAGCCACCGTAGAGAAGCTCGAGCCTTGGTATGAAGACGCCGATCGAATCTGCGCTGTGCGAGGGGCCGGCATCGATGAGGACGATGGGCTCACCCGCCAGGTTCAGGGAAAGTCGTTGGTCGATTCGCACCACTCGCGCTGGCAGTGTGGGATGGAATTCGGCAATCTCGGCGGCCGTCTGAGGATTCTCGGCGAACATCTCGAGGAGCTCTTCTCTCATCGATTCACCCCTTTCAGAGAGAAGGTTCGCGGTCTTCTCAGAGGAGACGACCTCGACACCCCGTGCGATCAGGATCTGGTTCCCGGCGGAAGCGTCGGCATGCCAGTGGGATGTGATGGCATGGGTCACGGGACCTCCCCACTCCGCCTCGATCCAGTCGAGCAGGGCTTCGGTATCCGCCGGCGTAGTGGGACTGTCGACGAGGAGAACCCCGTTTGCCGTCCGCACCAGTAGGGAGTTGGCGGCGAAGGGTTGGGTGGTGATGACCACGACGTCGTCGTGGAGTCGCGTGATCTCGAAGCCATCGGGCAGCGGCGCCGGGGCACGGACCGACTGCTCGGTCGGCGATGGCTGGGTCAGAAGGAGGCTGAGTAGGAGCGAATGAAGGATCATGCGTGGATTCTATGGAGGAGGCCGGTGAATTTCACCGTAGGTTGGCCAGGATTCGGAGAGTCGCTTCGATGTCCTCGTCGGTCGTTCTCCAGGACGACACGCTAAGGCGTACGGCGGCTCGCCCTTGCCAGATCGTGGTGCCAAACCACACCTGGCCACTCTCCGCCGCCCTCTCTTGGAAGATCCTGGTGGTCGCCTCGGAATCCAGTCGCAGTAGGACCTGGTTGAGCGTGACGCGGTTGAGGATCTCGAAGCCGGCCTCGCGGAGCCCCTGTGCCAACCTCCTCGCCTGTCGACAGTGACGGTCGACGAGCTCGGCCACCCCATCACGCCCGAGGGTACGGAGTACTGCCCAGATAGGGATCCCGCGGGCTCGTCGTGAGAACTCCAAACCGAGGTTCTTCTGACTGTCCGCGGCGGCGGAAGAGTAGGCGGCATCCGAGTTCATTGCCGCCGCAAGAGCCGCTGGGTCGCGACAGATTCCCATCGCGCCGTCGTACGGAGTGTTGAGCCACTTGTGTCCGTCCGTAGTCCAGCTGTCCGCCCGCTCGATGCCGTCGGTTAGGTGGCGCTTCTCTTGCGAGGCTCGAGCCCAGAGTCCGAAGGCGCCGTCGACGTGAACCCAGGCCCCAACCGCGTGGGCCCGTTCGATGAGTGGACCGAAGGGGTCGAACTCCCCCGTGTTCACCTCGCCCGCCTGCAGGCAGAGGATGGTGCGGTCGTCGAGGGGCGGAAGCCGTTCGACGTCGACGCGACCCTCGGCGTCCACCGCGGCTCGAATCACGTGTCGAGTGCCGAAGCCGAGGATCCTTAGAGCCTTGAGAACGGTGATGTGGACTGTTTCGGAGACGACGACGCGAATCGGTGGCGCCCCGTTCAGTCCCTCGACATCGAAGTCCCAGCCGGCTCGTTGCAGGAGAGCTCTTCGCGCTGCCGTAAGGCAGGCGAGTCCACAGGCCGACGCGGATGTTCCGAAGCTGACAGCACTATCTCGCGGTAGGTCCAGCATCTCGAGAGTCCACTTCGCGGCCTGCTTCTCCAAAGCGTCGGCGACCGGCGAGTTGGTGAAGGACGACGCACACTGGTCCCAGGCGAGGACCATGCGTTCAGCGGCGGCGGCTACCGGCAGCGTCGCGCCGATGACGAAACCGAAGTAGCGAGGCCCGTTGGAAGCGACGGTTGCGGGGGAACCGGCTTCGTCGAGCAACTTCAAGGTTTCCTCCCCGGGGCGTCCCGAGATGGGGAGTGTCTCCTGAAACCGCTCGAGTTGGGCGATTGCATCGGCGGCAGGGAAGACGTCCCGGTTTTCGATCCCTTCGACGTAGTCGCGGGCCCGTTGGTCCGCGTCGGCTATCAGGGCCAGCTCGCTGAGCTTTTCGCGGCCGGGCTCTGTCCGTAGATCGCGGCGAGTACTCACGGGGACTCCTTGCTCGTGTCCGGCCTTGGGGGTTGGTTCGATCCGAAGTCTTCATCGAGGGCCACGGCGTTGCCGCGAACCGTGATCCCTCCCTCGCGGGGGATTTCGACGTGCAGAAGACTGGGCCTCCCCATCGCCTCTCCCTGGCGGATGACCAAGCGAGCTGGGGCGGCCACGAGTTCGGCGTCGCGGAGATAGCCACCGAGTGCCGCCGCGGCCGCTCCGGTCGCCGGATCCTCGACCACGCCGCCCACCGGGAACGGATTGCGGGAGTGAAAGAGATCCTCCCTTTCGCGCCGGATGAGTTGGAGGGTTGTGAGGTCCTCGGCGAGCATCAACGATCGAAGCCGGTCAAAGTCGTAGCTCAGGGTCGCGAGCTGGTCCTGCGAACTGGTAGCCAGGACCAGATGCCATGCGCCGGCGTAGGCGACCGCCGGTGGTATAGAGGAATCGAGGAGATTGCCGTTCCAGCTGAGGATCTCCAGCACCTCCTCGACGAGCGCTTGGGCGGGGAATCGATGCCGGGTCGAGACGGAGGTCAGGGCTGCTTCGAGAGTCCCGTCGATTCGGCGTACCGCGACCGGGATCTCGCCTACGGCTGTTGCCAGTCGATAGATCCCTTCGCCGTCGAGTTCTCCAAGAAGCACGCCGCTGGCGATCGTCGCGTGACCGCAGAACGTGACCTCGGCCTTGGGGCTGTAGTAGCGCACGGTGCGGGCGAGTCCTTCGGTGGGTGCGATGAAGGCGGTCTCCGAGTAGCCGACCTCGGTGGCAATGGCTTGCATGACCTCGGCGGCGGGAAGGTCCGATCCGATCCAGACTCCGGCTGGATTGCCTCCCTGCGGCCGGTCGGTGAAGGCGGCAAGGCGGCGCAGAAGTGGAAAGGTTGTGGCGGTCATCGAGTCTCCTCTCGTCGACCGAAATGATACTGCGAGTTGTGCCTCTACCAGTTCGATGGTGCACCTTCGGCTAGTGAACGCATCCCGTTGGGGATCTAGATGTGTGAGCTTGTTCTGGGTGAGGTGAAAGTCGAGTGGTCAGAGTCGGGGTAGAGTTCCACGAAACCCTTGAACACCCCATAGGGTTCCTTGTCTATTGAGAAGGAGCCTTTCTGAGAAGAGCCGGAGGAGACGTGCATGGCCAAGATCGAAGTTCAGCTGCTCGATGAACACCGCTGCGTGGCAACCCATCCGGAATCGGGTGCGCGGTTGGTCACCGACATCTCACCCGAGTACGGAGGCGGGGGTACATCCTTCTCCTCGACGGATCTGATCGCGGTAGCCCTGGCGACTTGCATCGGGTCTTCGTTGTCGCCAATGGCCCTGCGCGAAGGCATTCCGCTCGAGCAGATTCGCATTGTCATCGAGAAGACGTTCGACACTCAGCCAAAACGAGTCTCCCACCTCGCCGTCGAGGTCAGAGTGCCTTCGGGGTTGACGCCCACCCAACTCACCAAACTCACCAATGCAGCCAGGTCCTGTTCGGTCCATCGTAGCCTCGCTTCGCCGATCGATATGACGATCGACCTCCTCGAGGAGGAGGGCTAGCTCCTCGCGACGGAGAAGCGCGGGGGTCGCCGGAAGGCATGAAGAGCCCCGGGCGAATGAATACTCTTGGGAGTTTGTGCGTAGTCCATACTGAGTCAACTGACCTGAAAGGCAGGCCTCCCGTGGAACAACAATCGATGTCCTTCACCGCACCGCTGCAACGCGCTTGGAGTCGTGCCCAGCAGATGCTGTTCAAACCCTTCGACATTGGCCGCTGGCTAGTGATCGGCTTTGCCGCCTGGCTTGCCGCTCTCGGGGGAGGTGGAGGTGGAGGCACCAACTTTGGGATGAATGGCTCGGGCGGTGGAGACGCAGTCGATGCTGGCGAACAGGTCGCCCAGGGTGTTCATCAGGGCTGGGAGTGGTTGCTGTCCCATGGGGTGGCAGCCGGACTGATCCTGGTCGGAGTTCTGGTTCTCGTAGCCATCATCGTGGCAGTCCTCTGGGTGGGGTCGCGAGGGAAGTTCATCTTCCTCGACAACGTGCTCCGCAATCAGGCGGCAATCGTCGAACCCTGGAAGCGCTTTCGGCGACTGGGTAACTCCCTCTTCGCCTTCCGCCTCCTCGTGATGATGGTCTGTCTGCCGCTCGCCGTCGGACTGATCGGTCTCTGCATCTGGCTCATCATCGCCGCCGGCGGTTGGCCTCAACTGAACGGTGTCGCGATGGTGGTGGGCGTCGTGGCCGCTGCCTTTATTGGGGGACTCCTGCTCATAGCAACGCTCTACGCGGCGTTTTTCCTCGACGCCTTCGTCGTGCCCTTGATGTACCGCTTCGACTTGGGAGTGCTGGCGGCCTGGCGACGGTTCTTGGGTCATCTTCGAACGCGAGCCGGTGGCTTCCTACTGTGCGGACTCTTCGTCTTTGGTCTCTATCTCCTCGTCTTTTCGGCCATCATGGTGACCGGCGTCATGACCTGCTGTTTGGGATTCATTCTCGTCGCCCTGCCCTACGTGGGGACGGTGGTTTTGCTACCGATCCACATCACCTATCGGGCGTTCACGGTGGCCTTCCTGGCTCAGATCGAGCCTGAGATTCAGTTCACGAACTAGCCTCCTTGGAGTTGACGAGACTTTCGTCGTTTGCGGAGCGGACACCTTCGGCTGAAGATAGAATCCGTCCGGCGCAACTCCGAACACCGTCTGAACGTAGCCTCCCAACCCAAGGAACAGAAGTATGAACTCCAGTCTCGATCGTGTCCGCGCAATCTACGACGCCTTTGAAGCCGGCGATATCCCATCGGTCCTCGGAGCACTGGCTCCCGAGGTCCGTTGGACGGAAGCCGAAGGAGGACCCTATGGTGGGATCTCGGTGGGTCCTCAAGCCGTGCTCGACAACGTCTTCATGAAGCTGGGAGGGGAGTGGGATGGTTTCTCGGCGGTTCCTCACGACTTCGTGGCGGACGGCGATACGGTGGTCGCTCTTGGCAAGTACAGCGGTACCTTCAAGGCTACCGGTAAGAGTTTCGAGGCTCCTTTTGCTCATGTCTGGAAGCTGCAGGACGGTCTGGCGACGGAGTTCTGTCAATACACGGACACCGCGGTTCACCTGCGACCGATGCAGTAGCGGGACGGTGGCGCTAGGGGGGCTGGCTCCCTTGCGGCCCTATCGCGTCCGGTACCTCGGCGGAGCGGCTTCTCTGGGTCCGAGCGAACTTGCCCGGTTCACGCGAATCGATTCCGATCTCGTCACACATTTCTGTCGGTCGCGACTCTGGGGTCAAGGCGACCTTGCAAAGTTGGTGGTTTGCAGGAGTCGACCGTAACTCCGAAGGAAGTGAGATACAGAGATGACGCACCATGACTATCAGCCCGGCACCGCGAAGCCATCGGACGCCAGGATCGACCACCGGGTCCCCGACAACAACCCAAGGGCCTCAGCTCGAACGTGGCTGAAGCAAGGCTTGGTCCTCCTGGGCCTCTTCCTGGCGGTAGCGCAGGGGAGTGCTCAGCCGTTGGCCGAGGACGTGGACGCCGCAACCCTCCAGGTGGAGCGATATGGCACGGAGGGTCCGGCGGTGATCCTGATTCCGGGACTCAGTTGCGGTGGCGACGTTTGGGACGGAACGGTAGCGGCTCTGCGGTCGGAGTACAGGCTCTTCGTCGTGACCCTACCCGGGTTCGCGGGCACGACTCCTTTGGCGAAGGACCAGATGTTTCTCCCGACGACCCGCGACATGATCCTCGACTTCCTTCGGAGCGAAGGACTGGAGAGGCCGGCGATCATCGGGCATAGTCTTGGCGCGCACCTCGCGTACGCCCTCGCCATCGCAGCGCCGGAGGCGATCGGTCCCATCGTAGCCGTCGATGGACTCCCCTTTCTCGGTGCACTTCAGGACCCCTCCGCGACGGCGGAAACGACCGCTCCCATTGCCGAACAGATGAGAGCGATGTTCGAGAACATGACGGCCGAACAGTTCAGTGGACAGAATGAGCTCGCGCTCCGTTCGATGATTCGCGATCCGAAGGAGATCGAAAGAATCCAGGCCACCAGTAGGCTTTCGGATCCGAAGACGGTGGGGAAGGCGATGGCCGAGCTGATGGTGTCCGATCTGCGGGTCGACTTGCAGAAGATCCAGAGCCCCATCCTTCAGCTCGGGGCTTTTGGTGGCCTACCCACTGACGACCTGCGGGAGATCATGGGGACGAGATACAAGAATCAGATCGGAGCGGCTGCCCAGGCTCGCTTTGCGGTGGCTCCAACCCTGCACTTCGTAATGCTGGACGATCTCGATTTCTTCCTTGGGGTGGTCAGCGGTTTTCTCGAGGAATCGCATTGATGGCCGGCAGTCTGGACTCGGTATTGGCGTTGGACGTCGAGCGGGCCCGAGGGGGTGACGAGGGAGCTTTCTCCCGGCTGGTGGAGCGTACCCACTCGATGGTCTGCGCGATCGCATTTGCGGTCGTCGGTGATGCGGCCGCAAGTGAAGACATCGCTCAAGATGTCTACCTCTCAGCCTGGAAGGGCTTCGACAAACTAAGGAACCCGAGGAGCTTCCTCCCTTGGCTACGCCAGATGACGCGCAACCAAGCCAAGAGTTGGTTGCGTCGCCTCTACGTGCGGCGAGAGCGGGACCACCGGGGCGACGAGGCTCTGGCCGGAGTCGCCGACCCGAGTCCATCGGCTCAAGCGTCACTCGAGGAGCGTGAGAATCTCGAACTGGTAGCCCGGGCGCTCGAAGAGATTCCCGACGAAGCGAGAGAAGTCGTAGTGCTCTACTATCGCGAGGGGCGCTCGACAACCCAGGTCGCGGAGCTCTTGGGCTTGTCGGAGGCGGCCGTTCGTCAGCGACTGTCTCGAGGTCGCCGGCTGATTCGCGAGGACGTCGAGGCTCGAGTTCGACGGGGCCTCGAGCAGACAGCCCCTGGCTGGGCCCTGGTGTCGACCGTCGTCGCCTCTGTGATGACGACCACCGGACCGGCGAGCGCGGTGGTGAGTGGGACGGTCGGAGTGCGGGGTTTCACTCTCGGTGGGCTGAAGTTGGGAGGCCTGGCGGCCATGCTGAGCGCCCTCCCCGGAGTCCTCGCGGGGGCAGGAGGGGTGATATTCGGTCTTCGTTCGGAGTTCAAAGAGGCTTTGGACGAGGAGGAGATCCGACAACTGCGGCGCTTCCGTACCGTGGCTGTCCTGGCGGTAGTGTTGGCCGGCCTGGGCTTCGTGGGGAGTGCGGGAGCTACTCATTGGTGGCCACCAACCGCAGTGTTCTCCATGTTTCTGATCGCCCTCGGAGTCCTCTATTTCGGTTGGCTGCCAAGGATCGTCGCTCGCCGTCTGGCTTACCAGTTGGCCACCGATCCCCGGGCGGTCGCCAAGCAGCGTCGTCGACGTCGCATTGCCCTGTTCGGTTTTCTCCTCGGCGCCGCAAGCGGTGGGCTGGGTCTCCTGGCGGGACTCTTTTGGACAGATCTCCTGGGATAGTCGCTCGGGTACTTTCTAGTGGGGAGGGCGGGGCGTCGATCTAGGGCTCGACCGCCCCGGGAGTGCAAGTCGATCCGCGGGCCACCCCGCGTTGGTCGAAGGTCGTACAACCGCTCGATAGGCTCTCCAGGATGTTGGAGTCGATGGGGACGATGGTATCGGTCGAACCACCGTGGTTCTGGAGGGGGCCAATGGGAACGTCCTGGAAAGTGACCCCGTTGGCGCAGGGGCGCTCGCTCTGCCCTCCTTCGTTGAACTGTGGCCACTGAATGTTCCCGTTGCCAGCCAGGGTCTCGGTGCAGCTGGTGTTCTCCCAGATGAAGACCTTCTCGTTGTCCATGATGAGGCTGTTGGCGAGGGTAAGACCGTTGCCGCCGGCGATGGCGCTGCCGAAGGAGGCGCTTCCGGTATTTCGGTTTCGGACAATCGTCACGTGACGTAACGCTCCGGTGATCGCATTGTCGACGGCCATTCCGGCGCCCAGATTGCCGGTGGCGAAGTTGTTGGCCACGGTGACGTTGGTCATGTTGAGGGTTTGCGATCCCGGGTTGGTGAAGACGGTCATCCCGCCCCGACTCTCAGAGGCATTGTCCGAGATCGTCGAGTTGGTGATCGTGGTTTGCAGTCCCTGCAGGTAGAGGCCACCAGCTTGGAGGGTGCCGACGTTGCCGTGCACCGTGGTTCGGTCGATCACCATCGGCCCGACTCCGTTGTTGGACACCCTCATCAATCCTCCGCCCCGCGCGTTGGCGGTGTTGTTCGAGATGCTGGAACCGCAGATCGAGAAGGACTGATCGTTGCCGTCACTGTAGACCCCGCCTCCGTTGCCGCCGTTTCCTGGATTACCTCCGGTGCCGGTGGCGAGGTTGTCCTCGACGACACTATTCACGAGATCGAGGTGGGCGAAGAGATGGCCCAGTGCGCCCCCGCTGCTACAGCGGTTGTTACGGAAGACACTACCGACGATCGTCGTGGTGGTGGAACCGAACGAATAGATTGCGCCGCCGGCGACATCCTGTCCCACGGTGGGCCCAACGTTGTCGTAGAAGTAACTGTCGATGACGTTGAGAGTGCCGAACTCCCCCCGGTAGATGGCGGCGCCACCGCTGTCCGTAGTGCCTCCGGGGAGGAGTGCAGTGGACCCGTTCCGGAAGGTGATGTTCTGCACGGTGAGGGTACGCGGTTGCTCGAAAGGAGGCTGGAAGTTGATGATTCGGGTGGTGTCGCCTCCGCTGAGGGTGATCAGGCCGCCACCGTCGAGCACCAGGCTCTCGTCGAGAGACAACTCGGAGGTGAGGGTGATGGTGTGGGGCGAAGCCCCGCATTCGAATCGGATCATCCCGTTGTTGGAGGCGATGGCGGTCAGCAAGCTCGCTTGAGTGCAGCTACCGGGCGTGCCGGTCCCAACGGTGGTGGCGCCGGTTGTGTTGACCGCGCTGATCGGGGGCGTGCAGACAACCGGTGGGAGGAGCGGAACCGCCCCGACCGCTCCCGACCATCCGGCGGGCGTTCCCTGTTCGAAGCCGTTGGAGAAGATCTCGTCGGTAGGTGATTCAGTCGACGCTCTGGACTCGGAGCCAAGGACCAACCCTCCCAGCGAGATCGTCACGGCAAGAGCCAGGATGCCGGGGCGACGTCGGAATCGGTGATGCGGACGGCAGCGATCTTGGCGACGACAGGTTCTTGGCTTGGTTGCGGACAAGTCTGACCTCCGGGATTCTGGAGTGGCTAGCGGACCGTAGTCGTAGATCTTGGCAGTTCTCCATGTTGGCGCTCAAGCTAGTGATCTTATTGGCTGTGGCGCGGTCCTTCAGTGAAGCGGACCACAGATGAACGAGACGGTGAACGGGGCGCGCCGTAACTGAAGACTTGTTGCCTGCGGATCCGCAGGTTGTACACGCTATTTGCGGAGCAATCCACTTGCACTTCTGTTCCCGACGGGAAGCTCGCCTGTCTCAACTACCGAGTCGAGTCTTCATGTAGCCAAGTCTCCATTCGCGTGTAGGACGGAGAAAGGCTCCCATTCGAACTCTTGACTCCATTGAGCAGCACACTTCATCGAGCCTCCAAAAGGGAACCAAGCCATGCACGTTGATAGCGAGACCCCACCCCGCCGATCATTGGTCACCACCAGCTCTCTCACCCTCCTTTCTGTTTTCGCTGTTTTGGTGGGCGGAACCTCGCTGGAGGCACAGTGGACGACTCAGAGTCCGATCCCTACCCACCTAGGGGTACGGGGGATCGCCGCTCCGGCGAACGATCGAGTGTTCCTCGCGACCGAGGACGACTCGTTCGATCAGGGCGGCGCTCTCTTCGAGTCGCTCGACGGCGGAGCGAGTTGGACTCAGCGCGGTGTCCCCTTCAGTCTCGGTAGTGGCTTCAATGGAATCGACTTCCTGGACTCCCAGTTCGGATGGGCGTGGGGCAACGAGAACTACCGAACCACCGACGGGGGCTCTACCTGGGAGGCCTTACCGTTTCTGGGCACGGCCTACTTCATGGAATTCCCCACTCCGGACTTCGGACTGACGACAGGGAATTTCGGCGCCTACGTAAGTCGTGACGCCGGACTCACCTGGAACCCGTCACCAAACGACATGTCAGCGTTTTCCTTTGCCGATGCCGACACCGGACTCGGCGTAGCTGCGAGCGGTGTCTACCGATCGGTAGATGGTGGGGCAAACTTCAACCTGGTCTGGGCGGGTGCCGGAAAAGCGGTGGAGTTCCTGACGGCCGCGGATGCCGTCGCGATCGTCGATGACGAACTTCTGCACTCCGCCGATGGCGGCGTGACCTGGACGGTGACGTCCGGCGCGCAGGGACGCTCGCGTCTCTTCGAAGTGTCCCCGCAGGTGGTGCTGGCGTGGGGGCGAAGCGGTACGCACCCTGACTTCGATGACCGTGTTCTACGGTCCTCGGACGGTGGTTTGACGTGGGCAGACCTTGGCGAGGTCCTCGACTTCGGTGGGTTGGCGGCTACCCTGAGATTCGTTGCGCCCGATGCAGACACGGTGGTGGTGGCGAATGGTTCGGGCAGCCTCTACCAGTCGGTCGATGCGGGCGCGACGTGGGCTCTCGTCTTCGTGTCGCCGGGACCCATGCCCTCCTTTTTCAGTTCGGCAGAGGCCGTCTTCTCCGACGCCCTGACTGGCTACTACGGAATGGGCTCCGGCTTCGTGATCAAGACGATCGATGGTGGAGCGACCTGGAACCAGATCTCTAGCGGCTCGGGAAACCCGCTCAACGCCATCGATCGCTTCCCGAGTGGGGACCTGATCGCGGTCGGAGATGGCGGAGAGATTCTGACCAACGAAGGTGGCACGGGACTCTGGATCCTACGGGGAGTCCTGGCGTTTGATGATCTGGAGGCGGTACAGGTGACCGGTCCGCAGGATGTCGTCGCCGTCGACGGTAGCGGAATCCTCTATCGCAGCGCGGACGCAGGGGCCTCGTGGACCACGGGCTCTGCTCTGCCCATGACTCTCGAAGCGGCCGACCTCGACTTCTCCTCACCCTCCAGCGGCTGGGTTGTCGGAAGGGGTTTCGCGGGAGCAGCGCTATTCCACACCGCCGACGGAGGAGCTTCCTGGACCCCGACGCTTGATTTTCAGGGCTACTACGTCGCGGTCGACTTCGAGGGCGATACGGGGTGGGCGGTATCGCGGAATGGGGTCCTACAGCACAGTACCGATGCAGGTTCGACCTGGACTCAACAGCTTCTTCCGGGATCGTCCCTGGCGATCGAACAGGTTGATTTCTGGGA
>JAIOJS010000156.1 GCA_019911795.1 Thermoanaerobaculia bacterium
GCGTGACCACTGATCATGAGAACGGGCATATCGAATCCCCGAGCCCGCATCGCCTCGAGAACCGCCAGCCCGTCCATCTCGGGCATCTTGATATCGAGAAGCACGGCCGCGACGGGACCGCCGCCCAACCGCGCCAGCGCCTCCCGCCCCCCGGCGGCTTCGTCGACCCGGTATCCTTCGAACTCCAGGATCATTCGCAAGCTCTCGCGTATCGACGACTCATCGTCGATCACCAGGACGGTAGTGTGGCCGGTGGCTTCCTTGGCTGTCATGGCCGCGATCGTAGCAGGACAAAATGCCTCTTCCCAAGGGGACTCGGCCCCGAAACGAGCGCGGCGATTCGACTAGCGTCAGAAGCCTCCGGCAGAGCGCGAATCTCAGAAACGACGAAGGGCACGGTGTCCACCACCGTGCCCCTCCTCAACGACGTCTCAACGACGTCGCTTCTGTTGTGTGGCCTCGCTTACGGCTTGCGGGCGAAAGCGAAGAACTGGGCAGACCGCGACGATCGCGGATCGAACCGTTCGACGTACAACCGCACGAAGCTGCCGCTCTCTATGTTGTCCACCGCAGCCTCAAACGACTCGGCACCATCCACCGGAGTACCGTTGACCTCCGTCACCACGTCGCCCGGACGAATCTGCTCCTCGGCGAGTGGGCTGCGTGGCTCGATAGTCTGAATCCAGACCCCCTGCGTGGAGTCGGGAATTCCGTGGGAGGACTTCAAACCAGGGCTCAGTTCCTGGTACTTCAGTCCGAGCCACTCCACACCGGCCGGCTCGACCACCGACGGAGCGGGCGCGGCCTCGCCGTTGCTGGGCCGCTCGCGCAAGGTCACCATGCTGTGGATCGTCTTGCCATCTCGCAGAATTTCCAGTTCCACCTTGGTCCCGGGACGCTTCGAAGCCACGTAGTCGATCAGATCGCGTGTGGTCTCGATCTTTCGATCGTCCACCTGGAGGATGATGTCGCCGTGCTCGATGTCGGCATCGGCCGCCGGAGTCCCAGCGTTGACGTTCTGAACCAAGGCTCCAGCACTGCTTTCCAGTCCAAAGGCCTGCTGAATGCGGAAGTCGAGATTCTGGATGGTCACACCGAGATAGCCACGACTTACTCGGCCTTCCGTCTCGAGCTGCGGAAGAACCTGTCGCAGGGTACTGACCGGGACGCCGAAGCCAATATTCTCGGCGCCCCAATTGACCGCGGTGGCGATTCCGATGACTTCACCCCGCATGTTGACCATCGGACCGCCCGAATTGCCGAAGTTGATCGCGGCGTCAGTCTGGATGAAGTTCTCGAACGACACGTCGGTGATACCCAGGGTGCGACCGGTGGCGCTGACCACGCCGACGGTGACGGTACGCCCGAGCCTCAGGGGATTGCCGATCACCATCACCCAGTCGCCGACCCGGACCTTGTCCATGGCCCCGAGCTTGAGATGTGGAAGGTCCACCTGACCCTCGATCTGAATCAAGGCGAGGTCGGTATCGGGGTCGGTACCCCGCACCGTGGCCGGGTACTCCCGATCACCACCAAAGTTGACCATCAGCTCTGAAGCGCCCTCGACCACGTGATTGTTGGTCACGATGAGGCCGTCAGAGCTAATGACAAAGCCACTACCACCGGCTTCGGAGCGAAATTCCTCCGGCGCTTGGGGCTGTCCCGGTGCCTGCGGTGCGTTCGGACGATTGCGAGGACCGAAGAAGAACTCGAAGGGATCTTGGGTACCACCCTGACGCCCCTTCGACTCTTCAAAGGTAATCGTGCGAATCGAGACCACCGCCGGCGAGACGGCCTCTGCGAGGTTGGCAAACCCCTGCGTCGCTGCGCTGGGATCCACCGTAACCGCGCTCTCAGCCTGTTCGATGACCGACGATGAGTAGGCAAGGGGGGTCCAGTCGAGCCCTGCCGTGAGGACCATCCCGAAAACCACCGCTCCAAAGACCAACAAGGCGCTTGCGAAGCGCCGACTCTTCTCGTAACTCATAGGTGTCATCAAGCTCCTGAAAGATCGAGAGGCTGGATCATCCGAGCCTCGGAGGATCTAGAAGCAAGCACCTTGCCAACCCGGAAAAAGTACCAGTTACGGGTCTAAGGCGGGGCAACCACCCTCTGGGTGATGCCATATCGGCACACCGAAAATCTCAACTAGGGTTTCCGCCCGCGCTGCCCCAACTCCCAGTCATCCCAAACTCCCATCATCCACATCTGATCCCGGAGATCTGTCCTTCCGATCAATGCTTCCAGGTCGGCTCGCGATCGTCGCGGTAGATCGAGCGGAAGGTTGGCGAAGCCCCAGGAAACTGCCGCCGCCACCGCACCGTTGAGGCGCAGCTGCCGTTGATCGACCCGCTCGAACGTGTCGGACCGCGAATGGTAGTTCGGTCCATAGTTGGCGCTTTCCTGATTGCCCACTAGGTTGCTGATCCCCTCCATCATGAAGTCGTAGTTGTCAGTGCCGACGATGGGAGCCTCGATGTTGACGAAGGGACCCAATCCGGCCACCGGCTCCAAGGCTCGATCGACGACGGCTCCGAGGCCGGAGGCACCATCGAGAAAGAACCCACTGATCCGTCCGCTCCCGATGTCGTAGGACGACGCCATGACGTGACGATCCAACTCCTCGGCGTGGCGCCGGACGTAGCCCAAGGACCCATTGAGGTTTTGCTCCTCACCGTTCCACAGCGCGAAGCGCAGCGTCCGCTTAGGTCGAATTCCGAGGCGTTGGATCTGGCGAGCCATGTCGATGACCATGGCAACGTTGCAGCCGTTGTCCAGTGCCCCCGTGCCTAGTCCCCAGGAGTCGAGGTGAGCCCCGACGACCACGATCTCCTCGGGTAGCTCCGAGCCTCTGATCTCCGCGATCACATTCTGTGCCTCGTAGGCGGGACCGGTCTCGGCCTCCAAGCGAACCCACAACTCCATCTCCCGGCCGGACCGAACCAACCGCAACAGTCGGCCGGCGCCATCCCGCTCCATGACCAGGGTGACCAAGCGATTTTGGGGACCGTTGAAAGCATTGTGCCGGTAGAGCTGGTTGCCGGGACGCGATCCCTGATAGACCAGGCCGGCAACGCCCAGTGAGGCAGCCCTGTCCTCGATTCCGGCGTCGTTGGCATACTCGGCAAAGAGACCCTCGATGTCCTCGAGCTCCTCAGTCTCCAAGAGAACGAAGGACCCTTTCACCGAGTCACCGAGGCGGGCAAAGTCCTCGGCCGTTCCTCGGCCTCCATCCACCACCCGGGCCTTGATTCCGCTCTCTGAAGTGGTCACCGAAAACGGCTTCGCTGCGACCCTGACCGTGTACGACGCGTCACCGGTGACTCGGGCTTCCGCCCGGGTCTCGAGCCACAGGGCCGGCATCTCGAAACTCTCGGCATGGGCCTCGACCCCAGCCTCCCGGAAGCGCTCCAGCGCCCACTCGACCGCCCGGTGATTCGCTTCGGAACCCGTCGGACGCCCACCGACCTCGTCGGTCAACGACTGAAGATCGGAGATCATCGGTGTCTCGCCCAGCATCGCAGACACGAGCTGATGGACGTCGTCGGCCGCCACCACCGCGCCCGTGTTGGCCATCAGCAGGATCAAACCCAGTAGCACTCGCATCACGCGGTCCCTCCTCATTGAAGATCTTGTTCGAACGATCCAGCGATTGTAGCGAATGGACTCCAAGAAACCAGTTCCGGGAGAGGTGTCAGGTCGGATTCATCGCCCGACGACGCTGAACCTCGAAGCCTCCCAGGGCCACCGCGGTCGACAAGTTGAGTGAACGCACTGCGCCGTCGCGGATCGGGATGGCGACAGTACGGTCTCGATAGCGACGTCGGATCTCCGCCGGTAACCCTACGCTCTCCGATCCGAAGATCAAGACGGCACGCTCCGGGTAGTCGAAGTCCCAGTAGGAGCTCGAGGCCTCCGAGGAGAAGAAAACCGGCTCACCGAGCTTTGGAATCTCCGGCTCGAAGGTCGCCCAGTCGTCCCAGAGAACCGGATTCACCCGCGACCAATAGTCGAGTCCAGCGCGTTTCACCTGCTTGTCGTCGAGCGAGAAGCCCAACGGTCCCACCAGGTGGAGCTGGGCGCCAAGCGCGAGGCAGGTTCGTCCCGCATTGCCGGTGTTCCAGTGAATTTCAGGTTCGACGAGGACGATATGCAGATCCCGCACCGCACACAGATCCCGCTCTGTGGCCGACTGGGTCAGGGGCTCACCGAAGACCAACCGCTCGTGTTGCCCGACTCGAATCCATCCACGAAGATCGCGACCTCGAACCGGGCCCCCACCGAGCGCGCCGCCGTCATGTCGACCACGCAGGCTCCACGCCCCACGCAATCCCCCGTCCAGCCGGCGAGAATGGCCGGCGCGATCGGCATCGCCACCAGGGTCACCGTTGTCCCATCGAGATAGTCCTCATCGCAATCGGCTCCGCAGTCGATGCCAGCTGGGCTGGACTGCACCGATCCACTCGCCGCACCCACCAAAGTGACCGTCACGTCGAGGGTTCGCAATGCCACGAACTCCACGTCCACCGAGTGGTCCGCATTCATGGTCACGGAACAGGTCGAGCCCGAGCAGTCGCCCCCGTAGCCGAGGAACACCGATCCTGCGTCTGGAGCCGAGGCTAGGTCAACTACCGTACCGGATGCGAAGGTGCCGTCGCAGTTCGCGGTGCAGTTGATCCCAGCCGGAGAGCTGACCACCGTCCCGCTACCGGATCCCACGAAGTTCGTCGACAGTAGGAAGAACACGGGGTGCAATTCGAACGCGCCGATGTCGCAGACGTCCGTGCCGTTGTTATCGCCATCGAACGGACGCGTCTCGTTGCGTTGATCGATCAACAGATCGAGATCGACGCCGTTCACCAGATCCCGGTACTTGCAGCCCCCGATGTCGGCCGCATCGATCGCCGGACTTCCCGCGAGCAGGGCAAGCGTATCGGTCGGCCCGCCGTTGTTACCCACCGGCCCCAGCAGCGGATCGAGCGGGCTCGCCGCGGTCCCGACGAGATCATTGATGATGAACACCCCCGGGCATCCGTTTTCGTTGCCGACCAGGTTGAAGCCTTCGGAGATCCAGGATCCAGGGGCCGCGAAACAGTCCGTCCCGTTGTCGGCGAGCAAAGTATTGCGCAACACCACCGTGCCCTGCGGTCCCGGTTGGTGCACTCCGTCCGCTCCCGTCGTCGACGAGTTGCGCGCGATCGTCACGTTCTCGAGACGCACCGTGGCCGTCAACTGATCGTCCACCCAGATCGCTCCTCCCGGTTCGGTCCGCGAGCTATTGCCGGTCAATGTGGAGTTGATAATCTGCAACTGGCCCTGGTTGAAAATGGCGCCGCCCCGGCCATCGATCTCAGCGACTCCAGCCCCTCCGTCCGGTCCGCTGACATTGTCGATCAAGAGACTCTCCCGAATCAGCATCTCCCCGCTCGGCATGTTGAAGATCGCGCCACCGCTCCCTCCATTGCCCTGGCCTGAGTCGGTCGGTCCGCCCTGGTTGGCGCGCAGCGTGCTGCGCTCGATGGTCACCGAGCCTGCATTCAGAAGGGCTCCGCCATGCCCACCTGCGAAGCCTAGATGTGGGTTGATGAAGTTGCTCGAGCCTCTTCCCCCTCGATTGTTCTCCAAAAGAGAATCGACGAGGATCAAGGTCTTCCCGGGTTCGTTGTAGATACCGCCGCCGCTGGACCCCGCTCCCATGGCCACCATCCAGTTCGGCGCGAAGCCCACGTTGTCGACCACCACCATGTTGACCAACTCGAGATAGCCCTGGTTGAGGACTCCGCCTCCGGCGCTTCCCAGAGATCCCGAGTTGCCACCGGTCAAGGTCAGTCCAAAGAGTTGAAGACTGCCCAGAGGGTCGACGCGAAGCACCCGATGGGTCCCGTTGGCTTCGACCGTCAACAGCGTTGGATCGGGGCGACCCGAAATGGACAACTGCTTGTCGACGACCAACGATCCGATCGCGGGATCCAGAGCGATAGTTCCGACCAGCGCCGGGTCGAAATCGATGACCCCGGATGGCACGGAGTTCTCGATGGCCTCACGAAGGGTACACGCTCCCGGAGAGCAGAGGCCTCCGGTCGAGTCTCCCAGGGCATCGACCGTGATCGTCTGCGCCAACATCGGGGAACAGAGAGTCTGCAGGAGAAGACCGAAACCCCAGAGTCCTCTCGGTAACTCAAGACCGCGAGTCCTACGAGCCACGAAGCGATGAGATCTACGCATGACGCCTCCCTTTTCCGACAAAAGAGATCGAACAAAAATTACTATACCAAAGGGCATTACTTTCCCTCGGTCTATCGGGTCTCGGTCCCTCCTTCGGCGGACACTTCAGCCATCCTCTCGAGACGACCAGCGATCCGGTCGGCCAGCCCATACCAGAGCCAAGCCCACAGGGCACCAACGATCGCCGCCCCGACCACTGGAATCATCAGGCCCACTCCCGCAGGAACCTTCGAGGCCACCAGGAACAGGTCGTCTCCACGGACTATCGACCGAACGGCCTCCGAACTCCAACCTGGAAGGCGCGTCACCAGGATCGAGCCGATCTCATAAGCATCGCCGGTCAGGGAGACGAACGGCGCCAGGGCCACCGGCAGCATGGCGCCCCACAGCATCGGTCGCTTCCAGGCGACGGCGCGACGCCACAGCCAGACCCCAGGAAAGAGCGTCAGGAGGTAGGGACCGAGGTCCGTGGCGAGGTAGACCCAATCCTTGCCATGAGTATCGAATCCGGATAGGCGCCCTGCGTACTCACTGTGTGGCGTCACCCAATCGAAGAGAGAAGCGTAGAAGCCGCCACCGTAGATCTGCGCAATCTCCAACTCCCACACCTCGCCTCCCGTGGCCAGGCAACCGAGCGCGTGGAGGAATTCGTGAAAGGGAACGTAAAGCCACCAGCCTGCGACCAACCCCGCCATGACGAAGAGCATTCGAGAAATGCGTCCTTCGAGGACTGCTTCCAAGCCGTCGAGAGTGTCGTGGAAGGGGGCGCTCAACCCATGGGTCCACGAACGATCCGAGGAGCGAGGAGCCTTGCCGGGCGCCGAAGTCGGGTCGGGAGACCTACTCACCGAGAAGCCGTCGAAGCTGTTCGATGCCCTGATTGATGGCGGCGAGCGAGAGGTCTCTAAAGCGCTTGGGCAGGAAGCGCTCGTCCGTACACTCCTTGACCGCGAGCAGGTCCATCAATCGCAAACGCTCGATGTGCGGCGAGGGACGCACCTGGTCGATCACCTCGGCCACGATCTCGGTCAGCGGCTGCTGCTCGTCTCCTTCTGGCTGAGTCTCGAACTGACGGAGAGCCCGGACCAAGACTCCTTCCATCTCGTTGCCACCGACTTCCTCATTGGCGGGCGGCTGGGGCAGATCTTCGCGCGAAATGTCGAGACCCACCTTCTTGGCCATGGCGTAAAAGAGCGCGTGCCGCTCCTTGGGGTCGCTGGGCGGAAAGAGAGGGATGTGGACATCCAGGCGTCCCTGACGCTTGAGGTCGACCTCGACCAGATCTGGTCGACTGGTGGCGAAGACCCAGATGATCTTGCCCCGGTTGTTGGTGTCACTCATCTCCTTGGCCAACATGCCGTAGATGCGTCCCGAGAGGCCGGCGTCGCCGCTCCCAGCATCGCGCTTCCCGGTCGCCTGGTCCGCCTCGTCGACGAACACGATCACCTGGCCCAGCGCCCTCAGGATATTGAAGATCCGTTCGAGATTTCCCTCGGTCGCGCCGACCCACTTGTCGCGAAAGTTCTTGATCTCGACCACCGGAATTCCAACCTCTCCCGCCCAGCATTCGACGAGAAAAGTCTTTCCGGTGCCAATCCGTCCACAGAGAAGGTAGCCCATGGGGATCGCGCGGCGACGCCCGCGGGCGAGCAGTTCGGCATCCTGGCGCAGCCAGCGCTTGGCCTCCTCGTGCCCGGCGACGTGATCCAAGGTGCGCTTCGACTCGATGAACTCGATCCGTCCGAAGGCCTCCTTCTCGATCAGTTCCTTCTTGCGCCGACTGAGGTAGGCCTGGGTAATCGGCTCGCCCCCGCGGAGCGCCCTCAGCAAGAGTCCTCGGACGTTGACCAGGGAAAGACCTACCAGCTTCTGAGCCAGAGTCTCGCGATCGACCTCGCACGCCTCCTCGAACCCCTCTTCCTCGGCGGTTAGGTCCTCGATGTAGGCACGAACCTCCGGCGCGGCCGGCAGTTCGACCTTGATCTTCGCGGAGTAGGGACTCTCGACCAGCAAGCGGTTGACGTCCGAGAGATTCTCGGTAATCAGGACCGTCGCCACCTGACCGCCGGTGATGGCGGGATCACTGCCCCAGGCGAGCAACTTGATCAGGATCTG
>JAIOJS010000157.1 GCA_019911795.1 Thermoanaerobaculia bacterium
ATAGGTTTGCAAAGCTTTTCTCTTCCGCTGGGGTCATGGCATACTCCTCTGTGAAGGTACCCGACATTGGGCAACCAGAAGGAAGGCTACCGTGGCTCTAGAATTCTCTGAACCCCGCCGCGCAGCGGCTTCGTTCAACCAACCGCTGAACCGGACCCAACAAGTGCTTGCCACAACCTCACTTCATCCCACTGGGCTCATCGGCCTTCCGTCTGGCGAGCGACCTCGCCAGTTGGGCCGGTTAGCTTCCGGCCGTTAGGCGGCCGGGGGGCAGTCGATATGAACTTGAAGCGTTTTATTCTTGCGTCCCTGGCGTTATTCTTCGTCGCTCTCGCGTGGAATGGTCTGGTTCATCTGGTTCTGTTGAAGGGAGCCGACGCAGCAGTCGAGGGTCTTTTTCGCGACGACCTGGGGGAGCGGTGGTGGCTCTCTCTCCTCTTGACGCTTGGTTTGGTCTCACTGTTCGTCGCTGGCTACGCTCGGTTCTCGCGTTCCGGTACGTTGGGTGAGAGTGTCACGTTCGGTTTGTTCTTCGGCCTCCTGGTGGTTCTACTCGTTGACGTCAATCAGTACCTGCTGTACCCATTGCCAGCGTCCCTTGTCGCCAAGTGGTCCTTCTTCGGGCTCCTCGAGTTCCTCTTGTATGGCCTACTTGTTCGCTGGCTGTATCCTGTGGCCTCAGAATCTGAGGCATAGGGTTGCGCCTGGCCCGCCCAACGAAAAAGGATAGACCGCGCGTAGCCGCGGTCTTATCCCATGGTTGGACAAGCCCCTTCGAGCACGTTCAGCCAACCGCTGAACCGGACCCAACAAGTGCTTCACACAAACACACATCATTCCACTTGGCTCAACGGTGTCGCGTCTGCCGAAGAGTCTCGCCAGTTGGGCCGGTTAGCTTCCGTCCGTTAGACGTCCGAGGGTACGGTTCTCACTGATAGAGTGAGCGAATGTACCTCTCATACGATCCGTCAGTCACTCCAAGTCCGGAAGAGTGGCTCGCTTTGAGCGAGAGCGATCGCATGGCGGCAGTGATGACCTACTGCGAGGCGAATGAAGCCGGCCTGCCAAGCGTCCACGCCCACGCAGCAATCCACACGGCAGTCGAGACTCAGATCGCAATGGGTAGCGAGATCCCGGTGGAGGCAACTTTCCTGCGGCTCCTCGGTGAGGGTCTTCCGCGGCACGATGCAATCCACGCCGTGGGCATGGTTCTGTCGGAGCATATGCATCGCCTCATGACATCGGGGCACCCAGGAGGCGATCCCAACGTCCCCTACTACGCATCTCTAGCCAAGCTCACAGCACAGGCTTGGCTAGCATCCGGTGATGCTCCGCGTAGTCGTAGCAAGCACAAAGAGGCGAAGAAACGAAAGAAGCACGGCCGGTAGGGTAGGGCGAGTACGGCTAGTCGGCGATGCCCCTGGAGATCATTGGTGAGATCGAGCACGAAGAGGTTATCGCCTCGGGTCGATCGATTCGAGAACTGAGTCGCCTCCTCAAGGTCTACGGTGAGGGCCGATGGCGCAAGCTCAAAGGCGTAGGCTCGGTTCGGTTGCCCAACGGAAGCGTGATTCGCGCCGAGATCCATTGGTAACGAAGCCCATGGTCAAGGTCGCGAGGAAGCAAAGATCAAGCGTATAGTGGGTCTACCATGAGAGAGCCCACTGTTAGCTTCGTGCTGTGTATCGAGAACACAGGCTACCCTGCGTCCTTGGAGCCTCGCAAGATCTACCAGACCGTAGAAGATGTCGAGGCCAACCAACAAGGGCTGCTTAGAGTCATCGACGAATCCGGCGAAGACTATCTGTTCCCGGCGTCGCACTTCATTCCGGTCGTCCTCCCCAAGGCGGCTGAGCAAGTGCTACTCGGCGTCGGTTAGCCACCGAACTATACATTTTCTCATTGGGCTCACCGTTCCTGGCTTCGGCTGTCGCTGCTGCCGGTGTGGCCAGTTGGCTTCCAGTCGTTAGACGTCGGAGGGTACACTCTCCGTAGATGAATGCGATGAACAAGAGATTTCTCATCCTGTCACTATTTGCCCTGTCACCGTCGACCGCAGGAGCACAGTTCTACCGCATGAATGCCCAGTCGGTGACTGCGTGCGGTGGTTACGGGGGCAACGATTGCTTCACGGTGCAGCTCGAAGGTGAGATCGAGGTCGATCCCAACCCCAGCGCGCCGCGGATTCTCTACTCAGACATCACTGAGATTCCTTACGAATCTGTCTGGCCGGCCCCCGGACTAATCGACCTCTCCGAGCTCTCGGGTCAATGGGTCGCTAGCGGCACGCTCAAGTTCATTGCAACAACAGAGAACCAGTCGATCGAGCTGACCATCCGGCCTACCGGAGACGGTACCGCCATGTTGAATGGTCACTACCACGAAGGCTGCTGCGACCGATATGGCTTTTCCTTCGAAAATGTTCTTCTAGACAGAGTATCGTACCTTGAGCGTCGCCGGCTCAATTTGCGCAGCCGTGTCTTTACGATCGAGGCGACATGGTCTTTGGGGCCTGGCACCAGCGTAGCGCACGGACACGCATCCTATGAGAGCGATAGTTGGGGCTACCTGTGGTTCTTTTCTCCAGAGAGCCCCGAGGTAATTGTGAAGATTATTGATACCTGTACTTCTCCTTCTCCTCATTCCCACTGGGTGTTCGCTTCGGGCCTAACGAATCTAGGGGTTGACCTGACAGTCCGCGACAATGTCGGAAGAAGGTCAAGGACCTACCAGTCGCTCCCGGGCCAGTCCTTTGCTCCGATCCTCGACACGTCGAGTTTTTTTGAGCCCTGCTTCTAGCTGCACCGTCCCGTCGGGCGCGCCCAACCACCAGCCGAAATGGACCCCAAGAGTGCTTGGCATAACTACACATTCTTCCATTGGGCTCAGCTCTTCTGGCTTCGGAAACCGCAATCGCCAGACGGCTCGCTTCGCGAGCGGCCGGCCGCTGAATTCCATCCGATAGCCGTCACAATAGAGGTCTGAGAATGACGCGGGTTCGAGTTGAGAGCTTCACTATTTCACTTGACGGATTCGGAGCCGGGCTGAATCAGGACATCGAGAATCCGCTTGGCGTCGGCGGGGCCGACCTGCACCAGTGGTTTGTTCCGACGCGTACCTTCCAGCGGACCCACGGCGCGGGCGATGGCACGACCGGGATCGATGACGACTTCGCTGCACGGGGATTTGAGAACGTCGGTGCCTGGATTCTCGGGAGGAACATGTTCGGGCCGGTTCGCGGTGCTTGGCCCGACTCGAGCTGGAACGGCTGGTGGGGGGACAACCCGCCCTATCACGTCCCAGTTTTCGTCTTGACCCATCACGAGCGCCCGCCCATAGAGATGGAAGGCGGGACGACGTTCCACTTCGTCACGGGCGGCATCCACGAGGCGCTGGACCGGGCACGCATGGGGGCAAACGGGCAGGACGTGCGCATCGGCGGAGGGCCGAACACCATTCAGCAGTACCTCCATGCGGGCCTCATTGATGAACTGCACGTCGCGATTTCGCCGATTCTGCTGGGTCAGGGGGAGCGGCTGTTCGAGGGGGTTGACCTCCGGGCACTGGGATACGAATGCGTTCGGTTTGTACCGTCGGAGAAGGCTACCCATGTCGTGCTTCGGCGCCAGAATCATGACGGCTAGCAGTCGGTTCTGCGGGCAGTCCGTTGCGTGGCCTGCCGCTGAATCGGGGCGTTAGGCCGCATGTCCACTGCTCCTGCTCGCTTCTGGCGTAGTAAGTTTTGGCAGCGCTGGTTGCTAGCCAATGCCTTGGGTGAATTCATCGGCCTCGGTGTTGTGGCAGGCAGTGGCTTTCTGTTGTTCCAGTTCTTCGGGGAACCAACAGGTGCTGCTCAGACATTTGCCATTTCACGTGCGCTAGTTGGCCTGGGGGCTTTTGAGGGGCTTGTTCTGGGGTTGGCGCAACGGCACGTTTTGCGGACGCGGCTTCCAAAGATCCATGGCTGGGTTCGAGCAACTGTGGCCGGGGCTATCGTTGCTTGGACGGTCGGGATGGTTCCCTTGGTCAAGAATCGCGCGGTGTTTGTGACTCAACTCTGAAACGAGATACTATAGGTGGCGGTCCAACAGATGAGAGCACCGTCCAAACCGTTCCCTCAACTGGACAGTTTGCTCAAACGTTGGGCGTTTCGGGGTCAGCATGCCAATCAGTGAAATAGAGTCTCGTCGGGCCGAGAAGGTGCTTCGCGACTACTGTGCCCGCCGCACTGATCCCGCGATCCGCGACATGCTGGAGATCGTTTACCGGCTCGAAGGAAACTACGCCTACATCTCCGAACGTCGACCGGATTGGCGCGACCGAAGTGTCTATCGCGATGAAGAGATCGCGAGATTTCGGTTCATTGTGAAGGAGCGTGCCTGGGTACTCCATTGGCTAGATCGGAACCTCAAGTGGCATCTCTTTGAAGATTGCCCACCGGTCCGCGATCTCTCGGTTCTCCTACCTGTTGTCGACTCCGAACCGATTTTCTATGGGTAGTCGCGTTTCACTGCCCAACCGACCGCCGAGCCGGGCCCAACATGTGCTGGTCACAGACTCACTCGCCTCCACTTGGTTCCACCGCATTCCTTCTGTCGATGGCCCCCAGTAGTTGGACCAGCTGGCTCCGAGCCGCTGTGCCGTAACCCGATAGCCGAGGATTGGGACAAATATGGATACAACACTAACACAGGCAGTTACTGTGTTCATGGCGTTCTTCGCCATGATGAATCCCATTGCTGGCATCCCTGTTTTTCTGAGCCTGACGAGTGGCGATGATGAGCAGACAACTAGGAGCGTGGCATTGAGATCGCTGATGGTAGCGTTTGCTATCGTAGCTACATTCTCCGTGGCTGGGAAGTTGATTTTTGATGCGTTTGGGCTCACGCTCCCGACATTTAGAATCACCGGCGGAATTATCGTTTTCTTTATCGGCCTTCATATGTTGCAGGGCAATCAATCGAGCGTTCAGCATCCAAGTGAGGAGGACAAGCGGACCTCGCCAGACGCAGCACTTAGTGTTGCAGTTTCCCCTTTGGGAACCCCATTGCTAGCCGGACCGGGCACGATCGCGACCGCCATGAACTTTTCAGCAGGTGGCGGCGTTGCTGCCATGTTGATGACCATCTCCGTGTTCGCCGCTCTCTGTCTGATCACGTACTGGTTCTTCATCTTCGGCGGGAAGCTCGTTGGGTATCTCGGGTCCAGCGCATTGGGAGTCGTAACTCGTATGATGGGCCTTATCCTCGCCGCGATTGGAACGCAGATGGTGGTAGAAGGACTGCGTGGTACCTTTGATCTCGCAGGGTGACACATGAACTGGACCAGCGGTTGGGCGTTCCGTCGCCAAGCGGTATTACAAGGCGCTGCACTTGACCGCTCAGTCGCTTTGTTCCTTCGCGGCAAGTGAGCTCGAGCGTTGGGAGTCTTGGAACCATCACGGTGTCGGTTGAGCTGACCTTTGAAGTCGAGCTTTGATCGTAGGCGGCGATTGCGCAGCCTAGGAACTCCGCTTGGTCTGTTTCTGTGGGGTGTTTTGCTAGATGTGGTCGACTTTCGATTCTCCTTGTTCTTGGACGGCAGAGGTGCTGGGGTTGATATCTTTCCCGACCAACTCGGCCTCTTCCTGATAACCCTTGGAGTTTCTTTGATCGCGTTTCGCGACTACTTCAAAGGAGCACTTGAGACGGTACTTCTGTCGGTCGCGGGTCTCTTGATCGCCACCTCGATGATGACCGTCTTGTTCTGGATTCTTCCAAACATGACCCTG
This sequence comes from Thermoanaerobaculia bacterium, assembly GCA_019911795.1. Lineage (GTDB taxonomy): Bacteria > Acidobacteriota > Thermoanaerobaculia > Multivoradales > JAIOJS01 > JAIOJS01. The sequence continues at coordinate 5,771 of JAIOJS010000157.1, forward strand.
GGAGTTGGCATGAAGCTTGGAATCCAACTAGTCCTGTTGGTCGCTATTGCAAGCGTTTGCGTCGCAATGCGCTCACTCGTACTGGAGTTGGGCCTTGTAGGTCAGGCAAGACGGTGGGAAATGGCCGCACTGGCGTACGCCTTTCTTCAGTTTCTTCCGACCGCTTGCGTCGTACTCATACCTGGTCTTCAGTCAGCTCTTGCCCATTCCGGGTTCCGACTACTCGGTATGCTATTTGCCATCGTGTCCGTGTCGTTGCTTGTGGTCGCTCTCTACTCAACCAGACGAGCGGCGAAGGCTTCCTTCGGCCCACTGCCAAGGTCCGGTGGAACTGTATAGAGAAGCTGCCCAACCATCCTGCACGGGACCACACAGATGCCTGGCACAGCTACACACCTTTTGCTGGGCTCACCGTTTCTCGCTTCGGCTGCAGTCTCGTCCGGAGCGGCCGTCTATCTCCCGGCCGTTGGCGTCTTTGGCGGCGGAATTCACCACATCGGCGGAGCGTACCTAAGATAGAGTCGCTGTTCCGACTTTGGAAAGGATGCGAACGAATGGACCCTTCAGCACAGATGGCGTTGACCGACAGGCTCCTCGACGGCGAGCAGCTTCTTTGGGCGGAACGGCCGCCGGAAGGCCTACTCCTCAGGGGTTCCGACGCCTTTGCCATCCCCTTCAGTCTGTTGTGGTGTGGGTTCGCCATTTTCTGGGAGTATGGAGTGATCACTGGCGAGGCGCCGCTGCTGTTCCGGCTATGGGGAGTTCCATTTGTCGCCGTCGGTCTCTACATGGTTCTCGGGAGGTTTGCTGTTGACGCGTGGCAGCGCGCCCAGACCTCTTACGGCGTGACAGATCGTCGAGTTCTGATTCTGACCGGCACGAAGCTCACGAGCCTCAACCTCCGCACTCTTTCCGATGTGTCTCTTCACGAGAAGTCCGGCGGGAGTGGCTTCATCACGTTGGGCGCGACGAAGATGCGAAATCCGTCGATCGCCGGATGGCCTGGTCAACAAGGCCCTCCAAGACTCGAGCTCACCGCCCATGTCAGGCAGGCTTTTGACATCCTCACAACAGCGCAGCAATCGGCTTGAACCATCGTGAGCCGACGCCTAGCCAAGCGCTGAACCGGATCCCATAGGATGTTGGCTCAAACTCACGTCATCTTATTCGGCTTATCGCGGTTCGCTTCGGAGGTCGAGATTCGCCAATGGGGCCAGTTACGCCAATGGGGCAGTTAGCTTCCGTCCGTTGCGCGTCCAGGTCACTGCCTGCTCACTAGGGCGGTAGCAACTTCCTTCCTCTACCTTCGTTGAATGCCTCTCTTCCCACTGCCTTGACCTCTCGGACCTGGATCGTCGAAGGTGACAACGGTGTGCAGTCGGCGATTCAGCCTCGGGTTGAGCTTCTTGCGCTCGGGCCATGAATGAAACCCCGCACACGCGGAGCCAACCGCTGAACTGGATCCATAGTTGTCTGACTCAAACGCACATCCTTCTATCGGCTCATCGCTCCCGCTTCGGCGGTCGCGCCGGCCAATGGCGCCAGCTGCCTGCCATCCGTTAGGCTGCTGACCATGAGTATCTTGAGTGCTGAAGCAGTTGGAGCGATCGCGGCCGCTGTCAACGATCATCGGAAAGTAGGCCAGTTCGGTCATCAGAAAGTAGTCCACTCTCGGCATGGTTGTTTAGGACGGGCTGACGCCCATCCTCCGGTTTAGTTTCCCCTCGTTGGGGTACTGGACTTCTTGGTTGCGGCCA
>JAIOJS010000158.1 GCA_019911795.1 Thermoanaerobaculia bacterium
GAAATTGAGCAGCCCGGAGGCCCTCACCAAGGGCTTTCCGGGCTCGACCACGGTCACATATCCAATATCATCGCCACCAATCGGATGGTCGGCGAAGGCAACCCGCCGACCGTCGTGAGAGATTCTCGGAGAAGAGATCCATCCTTCGTTGCGGTAGATCGTGGTACCGATCGGGTACTCCAGTCGCTGTCCCACTCCGTCGCTGCGAACCACCGCGAGTGCCGACCCGTCCGCCGCGATGTCAGCGTCATAGACGTTCTCGTAGAGCGCTCGGGGGGCTCCACCCGCTAGCGCCACCGTAGCGAGGGTGCCAACCCGCAACCAACTCCCATCATGGTGGCGGTCCAGAATCAGTGCCATGTCACCATTGTCAGCGATGCCGACGACATCGGCGGCGGGAAGGTCGAGTGGACGCGAGACCGTGGCGTCGGATCGAGTCGAGAACAGTGCCACTGGTTGACCTCCTCGAGCCTCTCCATAGACGATCGCGGTGTCGTCGGGGGCGAATCGGGCACTGTAAACATACCCGCTATCGACCGTCAACAGGTGGTAGTCGGGAGTCGAAGGAATGGGAGCCGCCACACGGTGCGAATACGCGAGACCGATCAGCGCTCCGAGCCCGAGTAGCGCGAGCGAAGCGAGCAAGCGCCCCACTCCCCTGCGGCCAGCAGTCGGAGCCGGCACGGCCACCCGCGACTCGGTTTGCTCGCCTCGCGCGAGTTCTTCCAGCACGATGCGGGCATCCGCGATGTCGTGCAGGCGGTTCTTCGGGTTCCGCACCAGGCAGCGCCGCAGGAGACGGAGGACGCCGGGGGTGTTCCGTCGGGGAGACGGTCGAAGTCGATCTCGCCCTTCAAGACTTCGGCCAGGGTCTCAGGCACCGAGTCACCGCCAAAAAGACGCCCTCCGCTGAGCATCTCGTAGAGCACGACGCCAAACGACCAGATATCGGCGCGTTTATCGACCACGCCGCCCTTGGCCTGCTCCGGCGCCATGTAGCTCGCCGTTCCGAGGATCACTCCCTGCAGGGTGGCGCCCAGGGTCAGGGTCGGTGAGGCAGCCAGCTCAGCGGCGGACACCGACGCTTCCCCATCGCCGGTCGCGTCGAGCGCCTTGGCCAAGCCAAAGTCCAGGACCTTGACCGTGCCATCGACCGGAGCCTTGATGTTCTGCGGCTTCAGGTCGCGGTGGACGATCCCCTTCTCGTGGGCCGCCTCCAGAGCTTCAGTGATCTGCCGGGCGATGCCGAGAGTCTCATCCAGGGAAAGCGCGCCCTCCTCGAGCCGCTCGGCCAGCGTCGGCCCGTCGACGAGTTCCATGACCAAAGCAGGCGCCTGGCCCGTGTCCTCCAGCCCGTAGATCGAGGCGATATTCGGGTGCTGGAGCTGGGCTAGAAACCTCGCTTCGCGTTTGAAACGACCCAGGCGCTCCGCATCCTCAGAAAAAACGGCCGGCAACACCTTGACCGCCACCTCGCGTCCGAGCTTGGTGTCCATGGCGCGATACACCTCACCCATGCCGCCTCGTCCGAGCTCGGAGAGGACCTGGTAACTACCAATCTGTTGTCCGATCACGGCGTGATGGTACTCCAGGACGACGCAAATGTCTGAGTCGAAGACGCGGTGCGGCTCGGCTAGGGAAGAGACTTCGGCACGCGGGTCCTCCGCACGACGAGGCGCCGTCCCAGCGGCGCCTTGGTCAATCGCCATGAAAAGCCATCGCCCCAGATCACGTCAATCCGAAGGTAATCGTCCGTTGCGGTAACAGCGAAATGCGCTTCCGACGAATCCACGGACTGGAAGCTCCCTCCTCCGGTGACCCAACGGCGTTGCGTTCCCTGTCGGCTGGTCAGGGCGACCGAACTTCCGAACTCTCTAGCGCTTTGCCCTCCGCCTTCGAGGGCCACCACCACTCCTCGCGGCGAGTTGGACTCGTTGCGCAGAGTGACCACTGGCCCCGCAAGGGTTGTCATGAGGGCGTCGACGTCAAGGTCGCCGTCGAGATCGCCGAAGGCAGTGGCACGTCCGTGGTAGCGCTCACCACACCAATCGGCGCCACCGGGGATCTCCAGGAAGCGTGATCCCCGTCGTTCGAACCGCAGAGGACGCTGCGCCCACTCCCCTCCGACTTCGGGAGTCTCCATTTCGGGATGGACGTGCCCGTTCGCGACCAGGAGATCTTCATCACCGTCTTGATCGAAATCGAAGAAGCCGCATCCCCAGCCGAGGTAGGGTCTACTGGGCGGCCCCAAGCCGAAACTCGCCGATCGGTCATCGAAGTAGCCGTTCCCGAGATTGAGATGCAGGGTGTTTCCATCGTCCGAAAAGACGGTGAGAAAGAGATCGGGAAGGCCGTTGCCATCAGCGTCGAACAAGCCGAGTCCCATCGTCGCCTGGGGAGTGCCCATGCCGTTGGTTGCCACTCCAGACTCGAGCCCCACGTCGCGAAAACGCAGTCCGCCAAGGTTGTGCAGGAGTCGATCGGGAGTCGAGTCGTTGCCGACGAAGAGATCCGTTCGCCCATCCCCGTCGACGTCGAGCGATCGAACCGAGAGTCCATACTGGGGCTCCAACTCACCCAAGGCGGCCACGGAGACGTCGCGAAAGTGTCCGTCACCGAGGTTCTCGAAGAGGGTGTCGCTTTGAGCCTCCAAGCCCCGCGGTCCGGCCATCACGGAAACACCCTTGAAGGAGCGGCTGCCCTGAGCCGGCGGGTTGGCCGGGTCGAAGGCTAGGTAGTTCACGACGTAGAGATCGAGATCCCCATCGCGATCGAGATCGGCGAAGGCGGCGCTGGTCGACCACCCCGGATCGGCGACTCCGGCCACCTGGGTCACGTCCACGAACCGTCGTCCACCCCGAGGGTCGGAGTCGTTGCGCAGCAGGACATTGGGTCCGAAACAAGTGACGTACAGGTCGTCCCAGCCGTCGCCGTCGTAGTCACCGACCGCAACCCCCATCGCCCAGCGCGTGAGGTCCAACCCGACCGCGACCGTGACGTCGATAAAGGTCCCGTCGCCCCGGTTGGCATAGAGGCGAGATCCCGGGCCGTGTTCCGGATCCTTCGAAGTGGCTCCATTGGCCAAGAAGACATCGAGGTCCCCATCGCCGTCGTAGTCGAATAGAGCTACGCCACCGCCGTTGACGTCAAGGATCTGTCGACTAGGAAAGTCTCCGCTGGTCATCACCAGGTCGATCCCTGAGGAGTCACTCACGTTTGAGAACCAGGGTGTTTGAGCCGTCGAGGACTGAGCGGCCCCCAACGTGAGGAGGACCGTAGCGGCCAGGCGGAGAGGAATCACTCAGGAAGCTCACGTGGACGGTCTTGGCCGTCCTCAATCAGAGTCTCGAAGCGGGCTCGAACGCTGGCCGCGGCCTCGTGTTCGCCCAGACGGTCGAGCACCCGGGATAGGGCCGCGACGGCCCCCGGATCGTCGTCGAGGGTCGTCAGCGCGAGTTCCAGGCGCCGGCGCGCCGCATCGAGGTCTCCATTGCGCAACAGGACATCGCCTAATCTGGCCTGGCCGCGGGCGGCCAACTCGAGGTCGTCGGCCGCCGCCGCGAGTTCGATCGTGGATTCCAGGTGCTTCGCCGCAGCCTTTCGATCGTCCAGGTCGAGGTAGACGAGTCCCAGCGCATAGTGAGCGCTGGCGTATTGCGGGCGCTTCTCCAACAGGGACTGGAACACCGTCTCGGCCTCCGCCAACTCGCCGAGGGCGTAGAGCGTGTAGCCGTAGAACGGATGGATGGCGGTCTCGTCCGGATCCGCGGCCAAGGCCTGCTGGAAATACGGTCGCGCCGCCTCGAACCGATGCTGTCGGTAGTAGGTGAGCCCAAGGAGCAACGCCGCACGTGCCCAGCCCGGATGCTGCTCGACGATCGGCAGGAGTCGAGTCCGGGCCACCTCGAACTGACCGTTGTCGATCAGCGCCTTGCAGCGGGCCATCTCGCCGGGCGGCGGCAGCGGCGGCAGCGGCGGATGTGCCGGAATGGCCGCCGACGGCAGCGGCTGTGCCTGGGCTATAGGCTCGCGATTTTGTCCTTGGATCGGGGCCCCAAAAACGGCGGCGGCAAGCCAGCCAAGAACTAAAGGAACGAGAACACCCACCCCGAGCGCAGTGCTGGTCCTACCAGGCGGAGGTATTGCCACTCTCGAATCCATCGACGAAGAGAACCGCCTCGCTGAGTCCCATGAAGGTCCGAAAGCGGAACAGCTGACTCACGGCGGCCGCTTCCCCACCCCCGGTATCCTCGACATACCAGCGTCCGAACCATTCGGCCCCGTTGAGAGCGGTGTCGTCGGGAATCGACAAACTGACCGAACCGAAACCCAGTCCGGTGCCGACTCCGTCGAGCACGATCGACTCGAAGGCAAAACTACCGCTCCCGGGTAGGGTGAGTCCCGGATCTTCGTCGTCGATCACCAACAGTGCGTTGGCCCCGCCCAGTGCGTTCCAGATCGCCACCGTGAAGCTCGGATTGCCGAGTACCGGAGGTTCGATCGCCACGACCCAGGGGATGAGGCCGCCCGACCCGGGAAGTCCCGTGCCCTCGAGTACCGGAACCCGATTGGACTCCGTGAACAGTATCGGGCGATCGAACGGAGGAAGCCCTTCGACGAGTCGAGGGTCCGTCAGGGGCCGGGTGAGGAACGCTAGGAGGTCTGCCTTGTCCTGAGGAGTCAAGCCGAGGGCTACGAGTTCGTTAGGAGGGTAGAGCTCACCGCCACTGCCCGGAATGACAGTACCGCCGGGGAAATCGCCCCCGCGATCGTAGAAGTCGATAACCTCCTCCAGGGTCTCGAACCGCCCATTGTGCATGTAGGGAGCCCGCAACGCGACATTGCGCAGACCGGGCGTCTTCATCTTTCCCATGTCATCAGCGAGCCCGGTGACCTCGCCGCGTCCGATGTCGTCGGCGTTGGGGTGGACTCCGGTGTAGTGGAACTGATGGTCTGTGATCTGCACACCTACATGGCAGTTGTCGCAGGTGGCACTGAAGATGGCCCGACCGGAGAGTTCCTGAGCAGTGAGGCCCATATTGGTAACGAGAAAGTCGTCAAAGGGCGTCTGGTTCGAAAAGAGGGTTCGTTCGTGGCTGGCGATCGCCATCGCCACTCGGGCAGCAGAAATCTCAGGATCGCCGAACGCCTCGGTGAAGAGTTCGGGGTAGCTGCGACCGGCAACAAAATTCAACAGTCTCGGTGGTGCGTTGGCCGCAACCGCCAAGGGGGCTGAACTCTCGATCCTGGCTACAGCTCCAATCCAATCCCGGCCCACATGACCCATCTCCACGTCGTTGGTGGGAGGCCCGACCGCCTGGCTCTCGAGTGCCCCCCCGAACGGGATCACCACCTGCAGAGTGACGGGATCGACGAACTCGGAGGGGGCGCGACCATCCCAAAAGAGTTCGGGGGCATACCCAGCGTTGATCGTGGACACGGTGCGCCGCGGCGTGACCTGAGCCGTCAGGCCAAAGTCGGGACTCCAGTCGTAGAGACCGTTCGCAAGGTTGAGGGGAACCCCAGGGGAACCGAAGACGTCGTCGGGAGTGTTGAAGGTACCGTCGTGGCCAGGATGCACCGCCAGCGGATCGACTCCCGAACGCGCGTCGTCACCACCGTTTTCGGGAAGGTGGCAGGTTCCGCAGGAGACGGTGCGGGTGGACGAGATTTGTTCATCCCAGAAGAGCACCTTACCCAGCCTTGCCTTGGCGGGGGTCGTCGCGTTGCCCGGTGGGTCCGGCGGAGGGAACAACTGAGCCGAAGACGCAATGGCTCCGAAGAGCAGCCCCCCCAGAAGGAGTCCAACAACCGGACGTTGGATCCCGGTTAACGTTGGTGGAGCGCCAGGCCGAAAGGAAGGAGCGAACGAGACGATGCGTAAGTTCTTCATGGATGTAGGGTCCGAGTAGAGGGTAGCCCAGCTGCGATCGAGGAGGCCCGCTACCGGGATTCGCTGGGTCGATGTCGGGTGATGTCCAAGGGGCGGATCAGCGGGTTCTCAGACTTCTTGGTTGTCGGGTAGCATAGGCTCAATCGATGACCGGGTCTATTTGGTGTGGATCGGAGTCTACCTTCTAGGGGAGCCCGACGCCGGTCTGGAGAACCCTTGGTCCAGGGACCGCTCTCATGAAAAGACAACCTTCGGAGGCCAGAGACCCCGTGAATACCCAAGCTACACCCTCGCCTTCTTCTCGACGTCACCGCTTCCCGTGGATCTTGATGGGACTCCTGGTCCTGCCAACTGTGGCGGTGGCGGACGACTGGTTGGCCTACATCGACGTGACGAGTACGCGCCTGGTGGCAGATGCCTCCGTCGGCGTCTCGGACTTCGAGGAGAAGGACGTCGTGTCGGGAGATGTCGACCGGGATGGTGACATCGACATCGTAGTCGTCCGCAAGGTTCCCGTCACCAATCCCGGGGGCAAGCGCAACGTCCTCTTCATGAACGAGGACGGCGTCCTCGTCGACCGGACGAGCACCCTGGCTCCCGACTTCCTCGACGAAACCGACGACCGCGAGGTCGAACTGGCGGACGTCGATGGTGATGGATGGCTAGACATCATCACGGCGGGGACCTTCGAAGAGCAGCCCCGAATCTTGATGAACCTCGGCGAGGACGGCGGCATCTGGCAGGGCTTCGACTATGAGCCCAGCCGACTCCCCGTGCTCGTATCCGGCAGTGGCAACGGTCCGAAGTTTTGCGGCCTCGGAGTGGGCGACGTCACCGGCAATGATCGGCCTGATCTCTACTTCACGGACTATGACAACGACCTCGAGGACCGTCTGTTGATCAACGACGGCAACGGGTTCTTCACCGACGAGACGGCGGCTCGTCTGACCACCGCGATGACCACCTCGACCTTCGGCGTGGACGCGGACATCGTCGACATGAATGGCGACCTCGCCAACGACATCGTCAAGGACAACGCCAGTGGCACGATCGGCAGCAACCCCGAAGTGTGGATTCTCTACAACGATGGCACCGGCAACTTCGACTTCAGAGATGTCATCTACGACGACGCTCCCTACATGGTGGCCCCGGCCGACTTCACTCAGGATGGCCGTCTCGACCTGATGATCGTCGACGATGCCCAGGACAGCTACCTCATCAACACCGGCAACGACGCCCAAGGACACGCGGAGTTCACGACCCAGCTCGTCGGTGGACCGGCCACCCAGTTCTTCGGCGGCAATGTGAAGTTCGCCGACCTCGACGACAACGGCGTACTCGACGCGATGGTCGCCGACGTCGACACCGACGTCTTCGGTTGCGACCGCAAGCTCGTCATGTTGCAGGGACAGGGAGTGCCTCCCAACGTGAGCTACGCGGATCCACTGTTGGGTGCGCTCCGACCCTGGACGCCCCAGGGCACCTACGACGTCGAAGCCTTCGACCTCGACGGCGATGAGTTTCTCGATCTCTGGATCGGAACCTGCACCGGGGTGAAGCTCTTCCTCGGTGTCGACTTCACCCTGTTCAGGGATGGTTTCGAGACGGGCGACACTTCAGCCTGGTAGGAACTCACTCCGACGGTTCGAGTCGAGACAGATCTCCCAGGTCCACCGGACGCCCCGACGCTCTCTTGTTGATGAGGAGCTCTTCGCGACCGATGAAGTGAACGGGGATCCCGGCGAGTTCAGAAGGTTCCCGATGAGCCCAGGCCTGATCGAAGTCGACCCCCGAGATGGAGGTCAGGATGTCGATTCGATCGGGAGGGAAGCCCAATTGAAGAACACGGTTAGGGGCGAGCAGGACCTCTTCGGAGATGCCTAGAGATCCGAAACCGAAATCGTCGAGCACTCCGACGAGGGACCTCGCATTGCCTTCAGTTCGCCGAACGAAAAAGTCGAAGTCGCCGGTGTATCTCGGAAAGCCGTGGAATGCCACGGCGTGCCCCCCGACGATAAGATAGTCAACTTCGCGCGAGTTCAACAACCCGATGAACTCGCACAAGTCTGGTTCCAGCTTGTCCAATAGCTTCGCGGTGCCTCCGTGCGAGTTCGAGAGCGATATCGAGTCGCTCCAGCGGGGAGAGGGAACGGTAGTACTCGATATCCGCTCGATCGGCGTCGGCGAAACTCTCGTAGACCCGGACGACTCTCTCCATACTGCCATTCTAGCAGTGGGCTCGCGGGCGGACGTCACCTCAGTGATACGCTTCCCTCATCCTTGGACAACTCGTCACTGTCAGCCCCTGAACTCAGAGGCCCTCACCACCGTGAGCGGTCGTCTACCCGCTCGTCCCGTGGCCATCGTGGTGGCGCCCTGGCGCTCGCCCTCTTGCTCGCGTGGCCGTCGATAATGCAAGGCGCTCTGGACCCCCGACCGAAGTTCGAGCGAATCGGCCAAGAGTTGCGATACCCAGCGGTCTCGGCTTCCTCCTTCGTTCAAGACCGACTCGGATTTCTCTGGGTGGGGAGCCAAGAGGGGCTCTACCGCTTTGATGGCTCCCGATTCCGCTCGTTCCGCGCCGACCCGACCGATGCTCGTGCCCTCGGTGGCAACTACGTTCGAGCCCTCCTCGAAGACTCCGACGGCTACCTCTGGGTCGGAACCTACGCCAGCGGCTTGAATCGATTCGACCCCGCGACCGAGACCTTTGTCCGCTTCGAGCACTCACCGGAGATTGAGGACTCGCTCCCGGCCAACGGCGTGCTGGCCCTCCTCGAGGACGATCGGGGGCGCTTGTGGGTTGGAACCTACGGTGGAGGTCTGGCCCGCCTCGACCTCGCCTCCGCGAACGATGCAGCTTCCGACCCAGTCCGATTCGAACGATTCCTGCACGATCCAGCGTCCGAGACGAGTCTCAGCGACAACACCGTCCAGTCGATTCTCCAGCGCGACGACGGCTCGATCTGGGTGGCCACATGGGGAGGCGGTCTGAACGAGATGACTTCAGACGGGCAGTTCCGACACCATCGTCACGATCCCAGTGACGATGGGAGTCTGAGCCACGATGCCGCCTTCTCCCTGCTCGAGGATGATCAGCACCGACTTTGGGTCGGTACCTGGGGTGGAGGTCTCAACCTCCTCGAGACCCCGGCTACCGCGACCGCACCGGCTCGGTTTCGGCGAAGCTCCCTAGGGTTGACGTCCAGTAGCGATGAGGGCCTGAGGATCACGTCGCTGGTTCAAGCCGACGATGGCTCTATCTGGGCCGGCGTCTACGGCGAAGGACTGTGCAACTTCGACCCGGAGACTCCCGACCAAGCCGTCTGCACCTCCTTCGATCCCGCCGACCCGACAACCCTCAGTAACGCAAACGTCTTCGCGCTGTACGAGGATCGGCAGAACCTCCTCTGGGTCGGCAACTACGGCGTCGGCGTGGACCGCTACGACCCACTGACCGCAAGGATCCAGTCTTTCCAGCACGAGCCCGACACCCCCCACAGCCTGAGCTATGACGACGTGATGACCCTCGTGGAGGGCAAGGATGGATCGGTATGGATCGGCACCGACGGAGGCGGCCTCGACCTCATGACCGATGTCGAGGGATCGCCACACTTCGATCACTTCCGGCAACGAAACGACGATCCAGGCAGCCTCAGCCACGATTCGGTCTTCGCACTCCTGGAGGATCAGCGAGGCGAGTTCTGGGTCGGGACCTTCGGGGGTGGCCTGAACCGCCTGGTCGACAGTGTGGAGGGAGAATTTCAGAGGTATCCGGTCGATCCCGAACGTGACGACGCCACGAGCAGCAACTCCATCTGGTCTCTTGCCCCTGGCGACGACGGATCCCTCTGGATCGGCACCTATGGAGGCGGCCTCGACCGAATGCGGGGCGATCCGCTCACTCCGTCGTTCACCCACTACCGTCACGACCCGAGCCGAGAGAGCAGTCTGAGCCATGATTTCGTGACTTTGGTGAAGGAGGACCGAGACGGCAACCTCTGGGTTGGGACCGATGGTGGAGGCCTCAACCTACTGCTCGTGAATGAAAGGGACCGACCGGTCCCCGACTTCGTTCGCTTTCGCCACCGCGCCGACGATCCCGGTAGTCTGCCACACGACATCGTCTACGCTCTCCACCAGAGTGAGGACGGAACGCTCTGGATCGGAACCATGGGCGGAGGCCTCAGCCGCTTCGAACCGGGCTTCGAAAAGGAGGACCAGCGGTTCACCAGCTATCGGGTCGAGCAGGGACTGGCCCACGACAACGTCTATGGGATCGTCGAAGACCGCGACGGGATCCTGTGGTTAGCGACCGGGGGCGGCGTCAGTCGTTTCGATCCAAAGACCGAGAGCTTTCTCCGTCTCGACCAACAGGACGGCCTTGGAAGCAAACACTACAACCCAGCGGCTCTTGCCACCCGCAGTGGTTGGCTGATCTTCGGCGGCAACCAGGGGTTGGACCGCTTTCGACCGGAGGCCATTCGGCCATCGGTCGACTTGCCACCGGTTCGACTCACCGAACTCCGCCTCTTCAACGAGCCGGTTCCGGTGTCGCCGGCGGGAGACGGCGTCCTCGAGCAGTCGCTCACCCTGACTCGAACCCTCGACCTCAGCTACCGGCAGTCCAGCCTGACCTTCGAGTTCGCGGCGTTGAGTTTCCGGCAGGCTCGGGAGAATCGGTTCGCCTATCAGCTCGTCGGCTTCGATGACGACTGGGTCCGGCTCGGGCCCGACGAACACCGAGCTGTCTATACCAACCTGCCGGCCGGGGCCTACGACTTCCGCGTGCGAGCGTCGAATCACGACGGCGTTTGGAACGAGGCGGGAACGTCGCTCGAAGTCAGAATAAGCCCCCCCTGGTGGCGGACCTGGTGGGCGATGTCTGCCTTCTGGGCAACGGTCCTCGGATCGTTGGCATCGTTCTACCTTCTGCGGGTTTCACTGCTCGAACGCCAGAAAAGGGCCCTGGAGCAGAAAGTAAGGGAACGAACCGCAGAAATCCTACGGCAGCGTGACGAACTCGCGGATCAGTCGCAACGGCTCGAGGTCGCCCACTCCCGCCTCCTCGAACTCGACCACTTCAAGGACGAGATGACGGGGATGATCGCCCACGACCTCAAGAACCCATTGAATGTCGTGCTCTCGCTCGCGACCTCGAACCCGGTGCTCGATGCTGGGCGCCGGATGCTGCATCTGGTTCGAAACCTGCTAGACGTACAGAAGTTCGAGGACGCCCAGATGGAACTCGAGCGGCATGATGTTGCGCTGCTCGCGGTCGTCGACGCGGCCGTAGAGCAGGTGGTGGCCCTGGCTAGTGGCAAGAGCATCAGGATCGAGAACCAACTCCGTCACGACCTCGGCGCCAGGATCGACAGCGAGATCATCGAGCGGGTCTTTGTGAACCTGCTCGCCAACGCCGTGAAGTACACTCCTCCTCGAGGGTTGGTGACTATCGAAGCGGAGGAACTCGATGGAATGATCCAAGTAGCCGTGCGGGACACCGGCCCCGGAATTTCCGAGGATCAGCTGGAGCATGTCTTCTCCCGATTCGGTCAGGCCCGTCCGAGTGGCAAGGACTCACGAACGAGCCAATCCGGCAATCCAACCAAAGAACGCAGAGAAAGGGTGGGATCGACCGGCCTCGGACTCACCTTCTGTCGACTCGCCGTCGAGGCTCACGGCGGTACGATCCACGCTACGTCACAGCTGGGAAACGGTTCGACCTTCTTGTTCACCCTTCCCAGAGCCGATGCGGCGGCGGGCGACCTCGGCGAACGACCCGGCTCGGAAGCAGTTTCGTTGACGCCTAACCAGAAGGTACGGCTCGAACCGCTCCTCGAGAGCCTGCGAGCGGTACCGGTCTATCGCGTCAGTCAGGTAACCCAGTTGATCGACCAGTTCGATCTCGGTGGCGAAGCTGAGATCGTCGCCTGGCACCAGGCGCTTCGTCGTTCGATCGATCGCTGTGATGCGATGCGCTATCAGGAGTTGCTCGACCCATGATCCCAGCCCGCATATTGCTCGTCGATGATCAGCCGGAGAACCTCAAGGCCATCGTAAGCCTCTTCGATCGATCCGCGGGTCGTTACGAGATCTACCAGACCACGTTGGCGGTCCAGGCACTCGAGATTGCGCGTGAGGAACAGCCCGATCTGGTCATCACCGATTGGGACATGCCAAGCATGGACGGGATCGAGTTGATCGAAGCTCTCAAGGCAGACCCACTGACCGAGGACATCCCGGTGATCATGTGCACCGGGGTCATGACCTCCTCGACCAACCTTCAGACCGCCCTCGAGGCGGGAGCGGCGGACTACATCCGCAAGCCGGTCGATGCGGTCGAACTCGTGGCGCGGACCCAAACGATGCTCCGCATGGGCGAAATGATCCACCGGATCAAAGAGCAGAACCATGCCCTCCGGCATAGTTACGCAATTCTGGAAGAGATGTCGCGGACGGACCCACTGACCCGCCTATCGAATAGGCGGCATCTCGAAGAGAGACTGGCGGAGGCAAAATCGAAGGCGGACCGCACCCACGATCCGTTTTCCGTGATCCTCTGCGACCTCGACCGCTTCAAGCGCTTCAACGACCGCCATGGCCACGACTGCGGCGATCGGATCCTCATCGAGGTCGGGGCGCTGCTCACCGATACCGCCCGCGGCTACGATCATGTCGGCCGTTGGGGTGGAGAGGAGTTTCTTCTCGTCCTGCCCCAAACCGACGGAGCGGGCGGGAGTGTCGTGGCCGAAAAGATCCGGACTGCCGTCGCCGAACACCCATTCGTGTACGACGACGTCCGCCTCTCCGTAACCTTGACTCTTGGCGTCTGCGAGTACACACCCGGCACCACCGTCGAGGCCTGTATCGCCCGAGCCGATGAAGCGCTCTATAGCGGGAAAGCGAACGGACGCAATCGAGTCGAGGTCGGCGAGAGACTCTGACCCTACAAACGCGAACGATTGAGCCGCCACATCTGGGAGAGTGCCCTTGCGCCACCCTTGATCCAAGCCGATCCCGAGTTCAAGGAGACACCGCTGACCAGGAAGCGGTGTTCCCGGACTCGAGACCATCCTCGAAGGGAGCTCCGCTAGAGTGCCGCTTCCTCCACAGTGTAGGCCACCGCTAGGACGCTTTGGTTCACCACCTCCGTCGGGAGACTCGGATCGAGGTCGTAGCGTTCGGCCAACTCAGGAGTGATCTGCGGCGGCTCGTAGCCCAGCCAAAAACCGTGGATCTGCTGGGATCCGAAACCCATTTCCTGAAGCGCCTTCTTCGTACTCGCTACTCTCTGTTCCGAGAGCTGCCGGTTGTACTCGAGATTGCCAGACCGGGAGGCTCGGCCGATCAGGAGAATCTCAGAACCCTCGCGACCGCTGGTCAGAGCGTGCAATTTCGCCAGGTTCTCCTTGTCCAGGCTGTGCGAACTGGTACCGAAAAGCACCAACTCGCGAGGCAGAGACTGGACCTTCTGAATGTGTTCGTAGAGCAGGCCGGTGACGACTCGGTTGCAGAACATCTCACAGTTCGCAACGTGCTCGTACCATTCCGATCGGCTCACCTCACCACTCTCGAGCTTGGCGGTTTCCTCTTCGAGATGAGCCAACGCCATGTCGGTGCCGACGTTGCGGATCGCCGCGGCTAGCCACTGTTCACGATTGGCCTTGGTCACCAGGGGGTTGGACTCAGCTAGTAAGGGGTTCTCGGCAAACAGCGTCTTCGCAGGAAGATCCCCGGCCGAGTCCCCCGCGAAGTCCAGGTTGTGAATGTCTTCGACTAGGCCATCGACGAGGTCTTGATCCTCGGGCTTCACTTCCCCAGCAAAGAGACCAGCCTCTCCAATCAACGTGCGGGCCAACTGCAAGGCTGCGTCCTCCCCGGAAGCGGCCGCATCGTGGGTGTGGTCCGTATCCTGAGCAACCACCGGTTCCTCGGCGGTTGCACTAGCGCTCCGCTCGATCGATTGACGCCCACACCCCGTCAGAGTGAGCACCGTGCAGAGGCCAATGAGAGCAATCCAGAGACGTTGGGTGTTCAATTTGAGAGTTCCCTTTTCTTGATGCGGGTCAAGGCCCGATCGATGACTAGAGCGAGTCGATCTGATGGATCGTGCTGATGAGCTTGCTGAAACTGTTCGACCGCCAGAGCCGGCTGACCCAGGGCTGCCAGTGCAAGTCCGTACTTGTAGCGTCTCTCCGCCGTGGGCTGCAGAGCGTTAGCCCGTTCGAGGAGGTCGCTTGCCTCTTCAATTCGACCCTGCTGCAATCGCAGGGTCCCCAGTAGATCCAGAACGGGTGCGGGGTTTCCTGCCCATCCTGTATGCAACGCAACCTCGAGTTCGGCCGCGGCTTCTTCGGTCTGCCCCTGTTCGATGAGGGCCTGTACATGGTCCGTCAGAGCACGCTCCGCGGCGCTGGGTTCCGGACTCTGTGGCTCAAAGAGTTCGGCCTCGACAGCCACCTCTTCACCGACTCCGGCCGGGGCGTCCGATGCAGCGCTCAGCCACCAGCCTCCGGCGAGGGCCACCATGGCCGCAATGCCAACAGTGCTCGAGAGCCAAACTCGGGAACGAGGCTCCCGCGGCTCGACGAGGAACTCGGCCGCGGAGGGTTCTGGGTTTGCATTGCTGAGTTCCGAAACCTCGAGCGATGTGGCTGGATCGCCCTTGTGGTCGTCCCCATAGCCGAGGGCCTCCCGCATCTCGGCGACGGTTTGAAACCTCTGATTCGGCTCCGCTGCGAGAGCTGTCGCCGCCACCTGCTCGAGGCGGTCGGGTTGAGAAAAGGAAACGACCTCCAGCAATCGAAGCAGGATCATCCCCACTCCGTAAACATCGATCTGGACCGTTTGGCACGTCGCCTGATGGCTCCGCTCGGGAGCCCGATAGAGAGGATCCTCCTGCGAGAAGGCACTCAGGGAGAACCCGAAGAGATGCAGCCGGCCTTCCCTATCGAATATCAAGCTGGTCTCGTCCAGATGCCCGTGCACGACTCCCCGATCGTGAGCTGTCTCGAGAAGCGAAAGGAGTTCCACTATCCAAGCCGAAGCCTCCCGCTCACTCGGAGCCGTTGACTCCGCTAGCCGCTGGCGAAGAGTCTTGCCCTCGGGGGCACTCATGACGAGAAAGAGGTCGCCTTGCTCCTCTAGGAAGGCAATCCGGCCGCCGATTCTCGGGTCCTCGATCTCGACCAGACGCTGGGTTTCCTCCAGATACTCCTGCCAACTAGACGTGTCACAAACATCACCCGTTGGTTGGAGCTTCTTGAGCAAGACCTCTCGCTGGCTGAGTTGATCGCGAGCGGCGTAGAGCACACCGTGAGGTAGATCACTGATGCGACGGATAACGTCGTAGCTGCCAATCGTCACGTCGGACAACGTAGTCCCCTTCTCTCTCGACCGCTCTCTGACAGCCGGCCGCAACTGCTCCCCGGTCTCGAAGAGCGGCCCCTGGTTAAGTTCTGAACGTCCTCGCTCACTCTCATGAACTAACCTACGTACAGCGACAGAGAGTCGGTTTGGTGGATCGGAGTCTCAGCCCGATGTGACGTACCAGCACCCAGACCTCATCTCGGAAAAGAACCGCTCGAGAAGTATCGCACCGCCCTACACAAACGTATCGTCGTAGACCTCACAAGCGTAGGTAGACCTTGCCGCAAGGACAGGGTTCGCTGTTCGCACTAGAAACTCAGCTGTTCGAGTGCAACCCGCTCGACCTCTACTGCCCCTTCGCGGACGAGCAGAATGCTATCCATAGGGATCCCCGAGAAGCGATCGGTTCCCCCCGCAGGCCAGCCGACTTCCACCAACTCCACTCGGAGCGCATCTCCGAGTCCGATCTCCTGCTGCAGGCTGGAAGAACCGAAGCTGCCGCCGGTCGAAACGGTAGCAAAGACCTGCCGCTTGCCAGACGGGGTCTCCAGTACTAGTCGGATGCGAGCCCCGATCGCCGATCGATTCGAGGCCTCCCCCTCCAGGCGAAGGGTCACCCAATGATTGCCATGGCCGGGGTTCACGAAGAGTGCGTTCTGGTAGCGATCGCCTGAGTAAGCACCGCCCAGGACGTGTAACAGGTCCTGATCTCCATCGTTGTCGAGATCGCCAAAGGAGACACCGTGTCCCTTCTGTAGGTGGCCAAATCCCCCTGACTTGGTGACGTCCTGGAAGGTACCATCTCCGGCGTTGTGAAACATCCGATTGGGAACCAAGGCCCGATAGTCGGGGGCTCCGGTACCGACGTAGAAGTCGAGAAACCCATCGTTGTCGAGATCGCCAAAGTTCGCCCCCATGCCCAGCAGTATCTTGTCGACCCCGGCGGCAGCGGTGACGTCGACAAAGGAAAGGTCGCCCTCCCTCTGGCTCACGTTGCGGTAGAGGCGAGGGTGCTCCGCCGTCGTAGGCAAGCCGAGGTACTCGGCCGCAACCTGCGTTGCCTGCGCTTCCTGATAGTTCTTGGAGTACCCGGAGACGAATAGGTCGAGCCGGCCAGCGTTGTCGTAGTCGAAGAGCCAGGTTGGGAAGCTATTCAAGGGTTCCGAGACCCCCGCTTCGGCCGCGCGCTCGACGAAGTGCTCTCCTTGGTTGTGAAAGAGCTGGTTGGGTTCCAGCAACCTCGATACGTAGAGGTCGAGCCGGCCGTCGTTGTCGACATCTCCCCAGGTGACTCCCTTGATGTAGCCTTCCGTCGCAACTCCAAACTCTGCCGCCACCTCGACGAAGGTCACGGTCCCGCCTTCACCCCTCCCTCGACTTCGGTAGAGCTGGCTCGGCTGACGAAAACCGGGCAGCGATTCGTTGCCCACGAAGAGATCAAGCCAGCCATCGTTGTCGAAGTCACCCCAGGCCGCCGTTTGAGTGGGAGCGAAGGAGAGAAGGCCCACTTCCTCTGTAACATCCACGAAGGTCACGACACCGTCGGCACCTCGACCGCGATTCTCTAGCAGTGAATTGGGGAACTGTCCCTCGGCTCCGAGCCAGGCACCGCGCAGCACCAGAACGTCGGCATCCCCGTCGTTGTCGTAGTCGGCGTGCACTAGGTTCAAGCCACCGTTGATTCCGTTGAGTCCGGCCGGGAGAGTTCGATCCTCGAAGGTTCCATCACGCTGGTTGAGGAAGAAGTGGAGTGGGTCGCGGAGTCCCCAGGACGACACCATGACGTCGAGATAGCCGTCACCGTCGAAATCCTCGACGATGCTCCCGCCGGCCAATCCCTCCGTGGCCAGGCCGACATGAGCAGCACGGTCAGGAAACCGACCAATGTCGTAGTCTGAATCGAACGACTGGGGTGGAATGAGCCAGGCGGTGGGTACTCTCTCAGGGTAGTCTCCCACCGTCATCGCAGCGATGTTGTAGAGCCAGCGACTCAGTAGATCTTGAGGATCCTCGTCGAGAAGTTGACTCAACACCGCCATACCGACGCGCTGGGTCTCGGTCTTCGAATAGACTCCGCCGCCCTCGATCGGCAACAAGCAGGAGTCACTGTTGTGCTGTTCGAGACAGTTCTCCTGCTCTCCCATTCGAAGGTAGGCAATGGCCAGCATGCTTCGAAGATGCGCAACCAGCTCAGCCCCACCCGGGGAGTCCGATGGCTGCTCGTCCAATATTCTCCGGTAGCCATCCGCAGCTTCCGCCGATCGACCGGCCCTCAGTAGCTCGCGAGCGAACTCCAGCTCGGTCCGAGGGTTGACGGGAGGAGCAACCTCGAGCATCCAGTCGACTCTGGCGTCGTTGATGAACGGGTTTCGCCGGGGATTCGCAGAGTCGGCGAGGGCCGCCAGCCGCTCGACCATGCGCTGGCTCTGGCCTTCAGGCACCAAGTGAGTGGGGTCGCCGGGAGACCCGCATCCCAAGACGAGAGCCGCCACCAGGAAGCCCAACCCAACGATCGACGCCTTGAACTCGGATCGAGGGACTTCCCCTGGGCTCCTGCAGGTAGCGGACGAAGACAACGCGGCGATTGGCGATGCACTGATCTTGTTCGGAACCACACGGTTTATAGAACCAGCTCTCAAGCCTGAATACTAAGCGACCAGAACCAAAGGTCGAAGTCGTCCCCTCTGGAGCGCTCCGAGGTCGATGAGCGGGACGCCTTCGGAACGAGACACTCACGAAGCAGCGAGACGCAGCGAGGACAGACGCTGAGAGGATGATCTTGAAAGAGGAGATCGAGCCATGTAGTATCCAATCTCATTTACCCATTCCCGGAGGAATCCACGTGCTACGAAGTTCCATCTCTAGACTCACTGTCGCTTGTCTGCTGACAAGTGCCGCCCTGACTGGCGCGGCCGCCGCCGACCAAGCCGCCATCGATGCCAAGGCTGCGATCGAGGGCGCCAATCTGCCCTGGAACGGCGTTGGCCCGACCACCGCTGCCCTCGACGAACCGATCGTCACCAATCACGCTCCCGAGGCCCTCGGTACGATTCAGTACGACGACGGCGTTGTCACCGCAGTCCCGGGTGGTACGGGTAGCGTCTGTTTCGGCAACAGATTTGATGTCGCCAACGGCAGCCCCGTCATGGTGAGTGGTTCGGTGACCCAGGTGTCCTTCTTCATGCAAGCGGTTTCAGGCAACGTTTTCGTTTCGGTCTTTGGACCTCAAGCCGGTACCGCTGCTCCCGTCTTGACGTCAGTTTCAGTCCCAGCCGCCGCTAGTGTGTTCAACACTCATGTCTTCGGCACCCCAGTCAATTACACCGGCGCCAACTTCTTGGCCGGAGTCTGGGCCGATCCCAGCCCAATAGCCGACCTCGTCGGTCTCGGCAGCGGTACCACTGCCGGGCAGGGGTTCCACGGGATGGTGATCAACGACATCGCTGGCACCGGCTTCAGCACCCTTCCCGGGATCAACGCTTTGGTCCGTGCCTCAGGCGACGTCCTGGGAATGCCAGTCGAGTTGATCGATCTAGGTCTGACGGTCTCTGAGTCGGCCGATCCTGTGGTCGCTGGTTCCGGTCCAGGCAACCTCGTCTACACCGCGACCCTGACCAATGCGGGCCCCGACACGGCCACCGGTGTCGCGGTCACGGAGACCCTGACCCTGCCGGCTGGCGTCACGGTCGACTCGGTCGTCGCGAGCGTTGGCGCTTACGCCGACCCGGTTTGGACGGTGGGTAGCGTCGCAACCGCCGACAGTCCGACCCTCACGGTCACGCTCACCGTCGATGGTTCGACGGCTCTCGGGACCGACGTCATCACCAGCATGGCCGCAGTATCGGCCAGCAACGGAACGGACTCGAATCCGGCCAACGACGCCGATAGCGAAAGCACCTCGGTCACCGACGTGCTTCAGTCCATCCTCGACATCCCTGCACTCGGCTGGAAGGGAATGCTGCTGTTGGGCGCCCTACTCGCCGGATTGGCCTTCGTCGCCCTGCGAACGAAGAGCTAACTCGAAGCTCAGCTGATCGGGAAAAAGGGGACGCTTGGCGTCCCCTTTTTCTTTGCTCGCTCACCGCCCTGTTTCGGGTTGACCTAGTCACTGCGCGTTAGAAGCATCTTCCGTAGCGAGCGCCCGCGAGGC
The DNA here is from genome assembly GCA_019911795.1 of Thermoanaerobaculia bacterium. Classification (GTDB taxonomy): domain Bacteria; phylum Acidobacteriota; class Thermoanaerobaculia; order Multivoradales; family JAIOJS01; genus JAIOJS01. The sequence goes on from JAIOJS010000158.1 coordinate 19,416, forward strand.
TACGAGCAGGGCGCGACGCCGGTCGATACGGTCCATCCTCGAGGAGGCGCAGTGCAGTAGTGGTTCCCCCGAGACCTGCTAGTAGGAGGACGTGCCTACTTCTGCCACGGACTGTAAGGCGAGGCTATGTGACGACGGCTACTCGTCGACAGGCACACCCAGTATTCCTCCGCCAGCGTGCCTCGCCAGCCGTCTGCACGACTCGAAACTAAGACAAGGGGGACTGACTAGCGAGACGCACCTCTAGCTCGTCGCGCAGTTGACGGCTGATCTCGTCCTGCAGCTCTCCGACCCTTAGATTGCCCAACTTTCTCGTGACCGCACTCTCAGCTTCGGGCATCGACATGGGACGCTCTGCCTGCCGGTCATGGAGCTGGATGAGATAGAGAAAGCTCTCTTCCTGAACGAGCCGGCTGAGTTCTCCGGGCTGCAGTCGGTCGACCTCAGCCAGTACCCCCCTACCCAGGGTGGCAACCCGACTGCGCTCCACCCAGCCGATGCGCGGCTTAGATGTCTGCGAAGGTGCGAAGACGGACACCGCCTCTTCAAAGGACATCCTAGCGGTCCTGATCTGGTCTTCGGCCTCGAGTCCCCTGGCGTAAGTCTCTCTCTCGTTCCCGGCCACCAGGGGGATTCGAAGGAGCGAAAGGTCGTAGCCAGGTGGGCGACGAAAGTCATCGCGATGAGACTCAAAGTACTCGATGACGTCTTCTCGGGTAGGCACCTCGACTCGCTCGTTGACCCGCTTAACCATCTCCGCTGAGGCGAGAATCTGTCGACGTCGCCATTCATGAAGATCCTCGTCGAGGTGAAGGCCCAGGTCGCGAGCCCGTCGCGCCCCCCTAGACTGAAGTACTGACGCTTGCATGAGCTGCGTCAGCACCGGCGCTGAAAGCTGGTCTAGCCGCCTGGGGACTGCCCCTGCCTGTAGTCGGAGTTCGAGTTCTCGTCGGGAGAGCTCTTCCCCATCGAACCTCAAGACGATGGCTTCGTCGGGGGACGAGTCTTCCAGGGCCGTCTCGGGTTCCATCACAATCGGCTGGGAGGCGAGTAATTCACTCTTCATCTCCTCCCATCGACGCTTCTGAAGGTCTTGTTCGAGCACCTTTTCGACCTTCTCCCGTACGACCTCTGGGGGGTAACTCTCGGCATCCCATATTC
>JAIOJS010000159.1 GCA_019911795.1 Thermoanaerobaculia bacterium
GTCATAGCGTAGTCTGTCATTGGGTAGGTCGCCATTGCCGTACCGACCTCCCCACAGCCACATCTCGGAGCCGGTCCAAACCGCAACCGGGGTCGATCGGTAGGGGCCAGCCCCAACCGTGGTGATCGGGCTCCAGCTATCGGCAACGGGGTCATAGAGACCGCCGTCCCAGTCCGATGAAACCGAGCCGCCCCAAACCAGCATTTTCTCCCCTGTCCAAAACGTCGCATGTCCCTCGCGGCCGTGCGGACCGTTCACCTGAGAGATAGGAGTCCAGGAGTTCGTAGCTGGTGTGTAGATCCCCCCCTCGTCGCCCGAGAAGAAACCACCCCAGACGACCATCTCGACTCCAGTCCAGACCCCGCCACTGCTCTGCCCACCTTCGGGCGCTTGAAAGCTCGTGATGCTGGACCAGGAGTCATCGAGACATTGGACGCCACTCCCAACAGAGCCCTCGTAGTCCGCCAGACTCTTGCCGCCACTCGCTTTCGAGTAGCTAGGTGGCTGTCCCTGCTGCAGGAGTGAAGCAGCGACGAGTGGCCGGGCCAAACACTCACGGGCAAGGACTGGGTTGAATTCCAAGGCTGCCAGCATCTCCCGCAGCGTTTCCGGATCTCCCGACTCAGTCAGCACGCGGTCCAGCTCGTCCTGCAGAATCTCGTCAGAGACTTCTCCGGCGTCGAGCATACGGTTGACCTTCTCTTCGGCGATGGCGTGTAGCTCCGAGCCTTCACACGCATCGCTCTCGGCGAGGACTCCAATCTCTTGGACTCGAGCACACGCTCGAGTGACACTTGGCAGTCCACCCTCTGCTCAAAGGTAAGCCCCGAATCAGCGCTCGCCGCAGAGATGGAACTCGGCAGTAGGATCAAGAGCAAGAGTATCTTCTCCATCGCCAATCCCTTCGAAACCGGTCGGTACGACACGGCGTTCTTGTTCATCACGAATACACCAAGATTCTTGTTCTCCAATATTCTCCAAGAGTCGAACGAGCTCGGTACGCCGACAATTCTAGGGAGGGGTCGGCGACCAGGCCGTTAAGTCACCCGACTCGAACCCATCGGTGAAGATGCCCTCACCCAAGTAAAGGCGACCAAGGATCTCGTTGGAAGTCTCCCAGATCGCCAAGAAGCCTCCCCCGAGTCCAATTGCGACGGTGACATTGAACCCCAGGGCTTCCGGTTCCTCGGGGTTCAACAGAAACTGATCGTGAACGACACTTCCATCAGGCCCCCAGACCATGCCCATAGCCTCACCAGTTGCAAAGTTGGTCCACACCCCCACCTCTTTGCGATCCTCGCCTACGGCGAGACCCGGAAGATCGACCCCGACTCCGATCAAGAAATACCCAAGGTCCCCGCCGGCGGCAGAGAATCTTCGACCGAACCCCTTTACGCTGCTTCCGCTGACCGCCACGTAGGTCAAGGCACCCTCGCCGTCTACACCGATCGCTGGGGTGTAGTAGTCCTCGCCCGGCGATCCGGGGCTTAGTTCGACCTCGCCACCCGAAACCGATCCGTCGGCCAAGAACTGCTGGGACTTCAGTGCCAAGTCAGACCCAGCTCCCGATGTCCATGCAACGATGAAAGTTCCGTCAGAACGCATCGCGACATCCGGATCCTCTTGGTCTCCCGCTGTCTCGGTATTGACCTGAAACTGACCACCCATCGGTGTTCCGCCGTCTAGATAGAGCTGTCCTTGGAGACTCGTCCCCGAGTTGTCCGTCCCCGCGGAAACCCCGCTCTCCCAGACAACGACGAAGTCGCCGTTCACGGCCATCCCGATTGCCAAGGGGCCCCTTGCACCAGTTGTCAGCGTGTCGACTCTTACCTCCCCGGCGAGAGGAAGGCCGTCCGCACCAAACCGCCGCAGCTGTATCGACTCGAGATCGTCCGGAAATGCATCGACCACGCTCTTCCAAGCGACGACGAAGGTACCGTCGTCCTTCATCGCGACGACCGGATGCGACTGCACACCATCGGTGTTTTCGTTGACGTCTAAGGGAGGACCGACGAAGGTGGCCTCGCTATCTAGCCGTTGCGCCGAGATGCCGCGATCGTCTCCGGTCGAAACTCCGTTCCAGACTACGACGAAGTCACCGGCAGGATTGACGGCGAGGTCGGGGTTGTCCGCAAATCCGGCGTCGACAACAAAAACGTCAGAGGATGGAGGCGCCTGAGCGACCACCAGGGAACCGGACATGAGAAGCATCGCAAACATAGAAATCTTCATGGGTTCACAGTAATCGACAAACCAAAGCAATTCAATACACCATAGGAGTGTCAATGATGAGGTTACGCTCGACCATCACCAATGATCAATCAGGTTGAGACCAACCGCTACAAGGACGGTGGAACGACCGTGCAGCGATTGGGGCATCCAAGAACCGCCGAGCCCCCCTCAATCAGAGAAGCACACTCGCGAATCAACGGTCTACTTCAACCTTCCCATGCGGGAGGCCCCTCACACCCGAGGAATCCGCCTGCGAGTTCAGGAGTTGATCCAGTAGGTCGAACGAACCACCGCCTCGAAACATGCCCGTGGTGGCACCCGAGCCGATCGCGAACGGCCAACCCAACTGGAGCCCTGGGGAGGCAGCAAGTGACCCTAACGACCCCATTAGCCATCGGCCCTCAGTCGAGCCACCGCACTGTCTTGACC
>JAIOJS010000001.1 GCA_019911795.1 Thermoanaerobaculia bacterium
GACCAAGGCCCCCATGATCAGGCCGCCGTCGGCATCGAGGAACTGTCCAAAGACCTCGTAGTTGTCGTTCCCAGGACCAAGATCATCATCATCGCCGACCCAAACCACCAGATACTCGTCACGATCGGGGTTGAAGGCGACCGCCGGCGCCTCGGCCCGATAGAAGGTGCTGCCATCGGGTCCCGCCTCGGAGATCCGGAAATCGTTGTTACCGAACGGCACTCCCGAACCATCGAGCCGCTGACCAAAGATCTCATACTCTCCGTCCGCCAGGGAGCCGACATTGTCGTCCCCCGACCACACTACGAGATACTCGTCCCGGTTGCTGTTGTAGGCAATCTCCGGCGTGGTGGCCTCGTAGTCCGTAGACATCGAGTCCCCCATGTCGGAGATTCGCTGCATCGTCGTCTGCCCCTCGGCCGGCCGGGTGCCCGCACCCCCCAGGAAGCTGAAGGCCAGCCCCATAGCCAGAAGGGATCCGAACTTCCTCGCAACAATTCTTCTTCCATTCATCTCATTGACTCCATTCGTAGTCTTCAGTTGATCAAGAGTTGCCACGCCCTGCGTCCCGCGCTTCGAAGCCCGCTTCGCAACTCTGTGTACTCGGCTAAACGGAAAACTCGGAATCCAGGGCTCACCCGGCAACTGTCCCAACCACTGCTGCCGCCTGAGTCGAAGAACGGAGGCTCCGTTGAGCTTGGGCGCCGATAGCAACATCCGCCCGGGGAGCGGGGTGTCATACTGCTGGGCGATGTCCGAATCGCCCAGTGGAACGGTGAGCGCCGCTCTCGAGGCAGTGCGCCGCGGAGAGGAGAGCGGTCTGGCCACTCTTTATGCGGCCGTCTACGACGACCTTCGCGAGGTGGCCCATCGCCAACGCCGACGATGGATTGGCAACGCAACGCTCGATACCACGTCCCTGGTTCACGAGAGCTACCTTCGGCTGGTGGGTCGGAACGCATTCGACTGGAACGACAAACGACACTTCTTTGCCGTCGCAGCCAAGGCCATGAGGCACATCCTCATCGACTATGCCGAGCAACAAAACGCGCTACGTCGGGGTGGGGATCATCAGCGAGTCACACTGGCTGATGGCGATGCCGCCACTCAGGCCCAACCTGAGACTCTCCTAGCATTGGGAGCTGGTCTCGACGAGCTCTCCGCCACGGACGCCCGGCGGGCGACCGTGTTCGAGCTGCGCTTCTTCCTCGGCTCGAGCGTCCTGGAGACGGCCCAGCTCCTCGACATTTCACCCGCGACCGTCAAGCGGGATTGGGCCCTGGCGGCCGCCTTCCTCCGCCTCTACCTGGGAGACTGAATGGATCCTCGGCGCTGGGCCCACCTCGCGACGATCGGAGAGAGAGTCCTGGAACTCGACGGTGAGGAGCGCTCGCGGTTCGTCGCATCGCAACTAGAAGCCGAGCCGTGGCTGGAGGGAGATCTGGAACGATTCCTTCGCAGCCTGGAGGACTCCGAGGAGTTCGCATCAGGCCTTCTGGAACAGTTTTCCAATCTCCTCGACCGACCACCTCTGAACTGCGGCGAGGTCCTCGGGGCCTACACCATCGAGAGACCCCTGGGTTCGGGCGGCATGGGCACCGTGTACCTCGCCCGACGCTCGGACGACCAGTACGAGAAGACGGTTGCCCTGAAGATGTTAACCACCACGCTGTCCACCGACGCCGACCGTAATCGATTCCTCGAGGAACGACAGATATTGGCCGGCCTCGAGCATCCTGCCATTGCCCGCCTCATCGACGGAGGCGTGGCAACCAACGACCAGCCCTACTACGTCCTGGAGTACGTCGATGGGGAGGTCGCGGACATCTACGCTGATCGGGTCGACTGGCGCGCTGCCCTGGAACTCGTGCTGGCCGTCTGCGATGCCGTGGCGCACGCTCACACTCGCCTCGTCGTCCATTGCGATCTCAAGCCCTCGAACATCCTCGTCACCGCCGATGGCAACGTCAAGCTGTTGGACTTCGGGATCGCTCGCATGCTCGAAACATCGGGCGACACCTCTCCTCCGCTCACCTCAGGAACACCGCTGACCCGCAACTACGCCGCTCCCGAGCTCCTTCGGGGCGCGGCGGTCGACACTCGGACCGACGTCTATAGCTTGGGAGTACTCCTCTACAGACTCCTCGCCGGTGTAGCGCCCTACCACTTGGCATCGGGGACCTCCGAGGAAATGTCGCGCCAGCTCCTCGCCATTCCGTTTCCGTCCCTCGGTCGGTCGCGAAAGATGGACGACGTACCGCAACTTGTCGTCCAAGAGCTCGACACCATCATCAGACGGGCGGTTCACTTGGACCCCATCCAGCGAACCGACAGCGCAAAGGCTTTCGCCGACCAGATCCGAAGGGTCCAAGCCAACCTTCCCTTGGACTCTCCTCCGCCCGGCGTCGGCTTCTACCGACTGCGCAAAGCGGTCCGGCGGAATCCTGTCGCCGCCGTCCTCTCCGCCGCGACCGTAGCTCTCGCCATCGCGGCGCTCGGCACCCTCATCGTCGCTCTCTGGATGACTCGGGCAGAGGCTCGGAGAGCGGAAGCAGCCACGCTGCGAGCGGTCCGAGAGGGCGAGACCGCGACAGAAGTCGTCGAGTTCCTCGTCTCGGTATTCGATGCCTCCGATCCTGAGTTGCGCCAAGCCGGAGCGAGCCAAGTCACGGCCCGTGAGCTCCTCGAAGCAGGGCTTGCTCGCATCGACGGGGCCGAGATATCGGATCCCGCCGTGGCGGCCCGCCTCGATCTCACCCTGGGCCGTGTAGCGCGCAAGATCGGCGAGTTCGAAAGCGCTCGGATGCTCCTGACCAGGGCCGTCCAACGACAAAACGACCCGAGCGTGCAGCGTCAAGCTCGCCTCGAGCTGGGCCTCGCCCAAGGAGAAGGCGGCCTAGAGACGGAAGGTCTGGCGACTCTCTCCCAGGCGGCCGAGGACTGCTCCGCAGTCGGCGACAACCGCTGTGTTGTCGAGGCACTGCGTGGGCGAGGGTCTGTCGAGGTCGCGCTAGGGGATATCGACGGGGCCCGGACCTCGCTCAACGAGGCCCTCGCCATCGCCGAATCGCTGGCAAACCCCACTCGACACGACCTCGGTCAGATCGCCTGGATGACTTACGGCCTCGCGTTCGCTGAGCACAAAGGAGGCGACCAGGAGGAGGCGGGGCGCCTGTTTGTCCGGTCGCAGGAGCTCTTTCACCGCCTGGAAGGTCAGCCGACTCTCGAGGCTGCGACCAGTTATCTGACCCTGGCCGCTTTTCGCAATGCCGAGCAGGACTACGAAGCGGCCCGGCCCCTCCTGGAGCAGGCGCGGACGATGTTCGTCGACCTCTACGGACCGCGCCATCTGCGCGTCGCCTACGTCGATTTCCTTGCCGCCAACGTCTACCGAGAACTGAATGAGTTGCAACGAGCCCGTGAGGCCGCCGAACGGTCGCTCGAAGTTCGACGGCAAGTCCTCGGGGAGAGCCATCTCGACACCGGTCGAACCTGGGGAGTGCTGGCCAGGGTGCTGGAGCAGATCGGCGAGGACGGCGAGGCCCTGGACGCAGCCCGAAACTCTCGCTCGATCACTCGAACTGGCAGTCCCATGTCCCATGCCAATCTCGGTCCTCTGGTCTGTGATCTCGAGATCCGTCTCGGCTATTTCGAATCGGCTTTGAATACAGCTAGTGAAACACTGGCGCAGTTCGAGAATCGGTTTGGCCCGGATCACGTCATGACGATCGCAGGCCACACCGCCCTCGCTCGAGCGCTGGCCGCCAATGGTGACCTGGACGCTGCACTCGCCAGCCAGCGGCACGCAGTGGCGATTGCGAACACCCTTCGCGCCGATCACCCCCGCCGGGCGGTCGCGCTGGTCGACCTTGGCGAACTTCAGTTGAACGGGGGGCAGTCTGACGCCGGGCGGGAGACTCTACGAGCGGCGATGACGCTGCTGGAGTCGGTCTCTCCGCCACAGCCCCAACTGGAGGTTCGGGCCCACAAACTCTTGAACGGCACCGGCTGAAGCCGCCCTTGACAGCAGTGTGTCCCATCTCGAGCTCTCCAAGGTCTGATCTGTAGGACTCGAAAGGGTTCGGTTCGTGCCGCCTTCGACGCGCGGTCCTTGAACCGTGCAACCCTCAGTCGTACCATCACGGTCCACCCAGAGTACTCCTGATGCCAACCCATTCTCCCGCTCGACTCCAACTCCTCGCCGCTGCCCTGCTCTTCTCGACCGGTGGCGTGGCGATCAAGGCCTGCGAACTCTCTTCCTGGCAGATCGCTTCGCTGCGCTCTGGGATCGCGGCTCTAACTCTGGTCGCTCTCCTTCCCGCGGCGCGACGGCTCGCTGACGTTCGGGTTTGGATCGTCGGCATCTCGTACGCCCTCACTCTGGTTCTCTACGTACTGGCCAACAAGTTAACGACAGCGGGCAACGCGATCTTCCTGCAGTCCACGGCGCCGCTCTATCTGCTGCTGCTGGCTCCGCTCCTGCTGGGCGAGCGCACGCGGCGCCGCGACCTGCTCTTCATGATGGTTATCGGCACCGGCATGGTCCTGTTCTTCATCGGGGTCGAGCCCGCGACCGAGATCGCCACCGACCCCCGCTTGGGCAATCTTCTGAGCGTAGGGACGGGGATCAGCTGGGCTTTCACCCTTATCGGTCTCCGCTGGCTTCAGCGCGTGCCGGGGACCTCGGGACAGGGCGCGGCGGCTTGCGCGGCGGGAAACATCCTGGCCGCACTCTTCACCGCCCCGATGGCCCTGCCGATCGTCATCACCCAGAGCAGTGACCTGGTGATCATCTCGTACCTAGGCATCGCTCAGATAGGCATCGCTTACATCCTTCTGACCTCGGGAATCCGCCACGTCCCCGCGTTCGAGGCTTCCCTCCTGTTGCTCCTGGAGCCGGTCCTCAACCCCGTCTTCGCCTGGCTCGTGCACGGCGAGCGCATCGGTCCGTGGTCGATCGCCGGCGGAGTCCTGATCCTCCTGGCGACGCTAGCCAAGGCCTGGCTCGAGCGGGCTCGCTCCCCGGCCCGAGCCAAGGGCAGGGCGGGCAGTTCGAGACTCTAGCGGAGCGGCCCCCCACCCCAAGGATCCGTCAAGAGGACCCGAATCAAGTCGACCCAGAGATCGCTAGGCGACGGTCGAGAATCTCCTCCCACTCCCTCTGTTCCCGTTCGCGCGCGGTCAACTCCCCCTGCAGGCGGCCGATCTCGATCTCGGTCTCGCGAAGCCTCTCCCGGGTCTTGTCGAGGTCGCGTTCGAGATTCTCGAGGAACAGCTGAACCCGTCCATCGTCCACCGTCTGGGTTCCAGATTCCAGGTCTCGTTTAGTGAACTCAGCCGACTGGTCGAGTTGATCCAGACGATCGGTGAGACCCTGTTTCTGGTTCTGCGCGCTCTGGAGGTCTCGGGTCGCCGCCTGTCTTTTTTGCGAGGCTAGTTCCGCCCGCTTGAAGAGCAGGTCGAGGGTCTGGCCTTCGACCTGCTGTGCCAGCAGAACCCGGATCTCCTCCAGGCTGTGGTGGATCTTCTGGAGTTGCTCGCCGATACCGCCCACCGGTTCTGGCGATGGGACCGAGGGGCCCGAAGGTTGGCTCTGTCCTCGAGCCGGAACGCTCTGAAGGCCACAGATGAGAAGTACGACGACAGTGAATCTAAGGGTCATGGGTCCCTCCAATGCGGAAGCGCGGAGTCCGTGAGAAGCTCCGCTAGATCGAGATCGATCCCTCTCGGAAGTCACTGGCCCCGATCTGAGCGTTGACCAGGACCGGTCGACCTTCCGCGGCTAGCTCCTGAGCGGCGCGAAGAAGGGGACGGATCGCCTCGGTCGTCAGGATCTCGAGGCCGGCTCCTCCAAAACCCTCGGCCGCCTGGTGGTAGGCGGTGCGCCGAAGTTCGGTACCCACCGCGTCGCCGAGGATGACGATCTGATCCCTGGCGATCTGCTGCCAACTCGCATCGTTACCAACCAAGGCGATGACGGGAATCTCATGGCGCACGAAGGTATCGAACTCAGGTAGCGAATAACCTACCGAGCCGTCACCATAGATGATCCAGACCTCGGCGTCGGGCCGACACAGCTTGGCGCCAAGGGCGAACCCAGCGCCGACCCCGAGGGTCCCGAAGGCGCCGGGATCCAACCAGGAGAGCGGGCCTCGGGGCCTCACGACGTAGGAAGCGCTGGCGACGAAGTCGCCACCATCGACGACCAAGATACTGTCCTCGGGCAGCAGTTCCTCGACGGCCCGGCAGACCTCCAGCGGGTTGACGCCGACATCGGTCGCCGCTTGGGCTTTGGACTCGATCTCGGCGTCGCGGAGCCCATCGCGCTCACGCAAGCTCTCGATCCAACCGTCCCAGCGACCGCCGGGAACCGACTTCCCTTTGGCTACGAGCCGATCGGACAGCTGCCGCACGAAGCGACCCGCGTCGCCGAGAACGGCCACGTTGGGACGGCGGTTCTTGTAGAGATCCTCGAGCGACCGATTGGCCGCAATGAGGGTCGCACGGCGTGGGATCTGTAAGCCGTACTCGAGGCGAAAGTCGGCCACGACTCCGGCCAGAATGACAACATCGGCTTCCTTGAGGGCCTGTCGGCGCTTATGCCGCACCTGCAACGGATGCCCCGCCCCGAGGAGACCGCGCGCCATGCCCGTAAGGTAGACGGGAACCCCCAGTCTCTCGATCGCCACCACCAGAGCATCAACACTGTCGGTCTCGAGGAGCGCCTGACTACCGACCAGCATGACGGGACGCCGGGCCCCAGCCAACTTGCCGGCGGCGCGCCGAACGCCCCAAGGCGAGGGCTCCTGAGGGTTGGGGCGATGCCGATCTCCGAAACGCACCGCATCGACTCCTCGGAACAGGCCCTTGGCGTGGTGGTTGAGATAGGCGGAGAGAAGGCGCATAGACAGAGGGGGCTTCTTGCCCGGAGCACCCTTGGCGCCGTACATCTCGCGCACCGTCTCCTGGTCGTAGAGAAGGTCGACGGGACACTCGACGAAGACCGGCCCTGGAACCCCCTCCTGGGCTACCACGAAGGCCTCTTCGAGGACCGAGACGAGGTCCCGCACCTTCTTGACCGAGGTCGCCCACTTCACGTGGGGCTCGAAGAGTCGGATCTGATCGATGTCCTGCAGAGCCCCACGCCCCCGCAGCACCGTCGCCGTCGCTCCCCCGAGGAGAATCACCGGAGATTGGGCGAGTTGGGCGTTCTTGATGGCGGTGATCGTGTTGGTCACGCCCGGACCCGCGGTGACGGCGGCAACGCCGGGCGTACCGCTGAGGCGAGCCACCGCATCGGCGGCGAACACCGCATTGACCTCATGTCGGGTGTCGATCACCCGAATCCCGCGGTCCTTGCAGCCGACTAGGATCGGCGAAATATGTCCTCCGCACAGCGTGAAGAGAAAGCGAACCCCCTGCTTCTGAAGGACTTCAGCGACGAGGTCTCCACCGTTCATGCTCCACTCCCTGGGTCCGATGTAGCGGTTGGCCGCGGGGCGAGAACGTGTCGTCGCGGCACCACACAGTCAAAGGTCCCGCGGAACACGGTCTCCTCGCCCCGTTGGACTTGGCACTCGACGACCGAACGGCGCCCCTCGGAAGCAGAGATCTGAGCGCTCGCCACCAGCACCTCCCCCACCGCTACGGGGCGCAGGAACTCGACGGTGGCCGTCGACAAGACAACGAGGGGATCGTTGACCGCCAGCATCGCAGCGTGGTCGGCCAGGCTGAAGATGAAGCCGCCGTGCACCAGACCCTCGGCGTCGGCTGCCATCTCCATGAGCGTAGCCAACTGCACCTCGGCCCGCCCCTCCCCAAGGAACTTCGGGGAGCCACTGAAACGGGGATCGATAGCGAGGTGGGTGGCGGGTCGCATGGCGACTACTCTTCGGCCATGTGAGGGTATTCGACCGCTTTCGGCGGCACGAAGGTCTCCTTGATCGTTCGCACCGACGTCCAGCGGAGCAGATTCATCGCCGAACCGGCCTTATCGTTGGTTCCGGAAGCCCGCGAACCACCGAAGGGCTGTTGGCCGACGACCGCGCCGGTCGGCTTGTCGTTGATGTAGAAGTTGCCGGCGGTGTGCCGAAGCGCATCGGCCAGGTGAACGATGTCCCGGCGATCCTTGGCAAAGATCGCCCCCGTGAGCGCGTAGGGACTTCCTTGATCGCAGAGAACCAGGGTCTCCTCCAAGGCCGCGTCGTCGTAGACGTAGATCGTAAGGACCGGGCCAAAGATCTCCTCACGAAGCAGCTTGAAGTCTGGATTGGAGGTCTTCACTACCGTCGGCTCGATGAAGTAGCCGACCGAATCGTCACTGCTTCCTCCGAAGAGGATCTCCGCATCGTCCGCGGTCCTCGCATGCTCGATATAGCCGGTGATGTTGTCGAAGGCAGAGCGATCGATGACGGCCGCAACGAAGTTCCGAAAGTCGAGCGGCGAACCCATCGTGACCGACTTCAAGAGTTCTCCCACCCGCTCTTCGACCCGCGGCCAGATCGACGACGGGATGAAGGCACGAGAGGCCGCGGAGCACTTCTGCCCCTGATACTCGAACGCGCCGCGTACCAGCGCTACCGACAGCGCCTCGACATCGGCGGATGGGTGGGCGAACACGAAGTCCTTGCCTCCGGTCTCACCGACGATTCTTGGGTACGACTTGTAGTTGGCGATATTGGCGCCGATCGTCTTCCACATGTGCTGGAAGGTCGCCGTCGAGCCGGTGAAGTGCAAGCCGGCGAGGAGAGGACTCGCCACCGTCGGATTGCCGACCGCCGAACCCCGTCCCGGAATGAAGTTGATGACTCCTGGGGGCAAGCCCGCTTCCTGCAGAAGTCGCATGATGTAGTAGCCCGAGAGGACCGAACTGGAGGCGGGCTTCCACAACGAGACATTGCCCATCAATGCGGGAGCGGTGGGAAGATTTCCCGCGATCGAGGTGAAGTTGAAGGGCGTGACGGCGAAGACAAAGCCCTCGAGGGCACGGTATTCGACCCGGTTCCACATCCCGTCGGAGGAGGCCGGCTGCTCCTCCAGGATGTCTCGCATATAGCCGGTATTGAAGCGCCAGAAGTCAATCAACTCGCAGGCAGAGTCGATCTCTGCCTGGAAGACGGTCTTCGACTGGTTGAGCATGGTGGCGGCGTTGATCGTGTCGCGCCAGGGACCCGCCAGCAGGTCGGCCGCTTTGAGGAAAACCCCGGCACGAGCCTGCCAGGGAAGCTCGGACCACTCCTTCCACGCCACTTGACTGGCCTCGATCGCCGCCGCCACCTCGGCCTCCCCCGCCTGGTGAAAAGTGGCCAGGGTGTGCCCGTGATCGTGGGGGCAAACGCACTTGGCGAGGTTCCCTGTCTTGACATCCCGACCGCCGATGATCAGGGGAATTTCCGGCGTCTCCGCCATCATCTCCGCGAGTCGGCGCTTCAGCGAGGCCTTCTCGGGCGATCCCGGGGCGTAGGACCGAATCGGTTCGTTGGCAGCGTGAGGAACGGGAATGATGGCGTGCGACATGGGCAGGCTCCTTGCGAAGGGTTTTAGCTATACAGGGACCCAGCGCCATTCGAGGCGGGGTCAGAGGAGTTCAGGCTGAGATCGGAAGTGTCGGGGCGTGGTCAGTTTCTTCGCTGCCGCTGGTTCGATCGATGCCCAGAAGGTGCATAGGCGGACAGCGGGACCTCGATTCTAGTAGACCGTAGCGACCAAATCGACCGCGCCGGCCGCGACTCGCCGTGCTTTCGCGGCCCACTGCTCCCCGAGCTTCTTGGCCTGCCAGACCCGACAGCGCGCTTGCGCCGTCAGACGCTGAGTGCGCGCCAGGAAAAAAGTAAGAAACCGACGATCATCAACAAGCCGCCGAGAGGTGTCACCGCCCCAAGCCAACGTGGTCCTCCCAAGGCCAAGACCGCCACCGTCATCGAGAAGATCAGAGTGCCCACGACAAGGCAGACGGCAGACCTCTCGAATCCGGTTGCAGGACGCAGTTGGGCCGAGATCCCGATGAGAGTTGTTCCAAGACTGCCGTACATCAGGTAGCGCGCCGCCGTCTCCCAGAGCTCCAAACCCCGAGCGTCGAGTCTTGCCGCCAGACCGTGAGCACCGAAGGCGCCGGCCGCTACCGCTAGAGCGCACCCCAAGGCACCGATGGCAGTCCACGGCATCGGCGAGTTCCTAGCCGACCGAAAGGTCGGCGAGTTTCTGAATCGAGACGACCCGAGCGGACGGGACCACGGTATGGGGTACCCGGGGCCAGTGTCCGACCTGTAGCGCTTTCTGCAGATAGGCCTCCCGACCGTCGACATCCCGGTGGACGTCAGCGTCTCGCAGCACGACCCCTTCCTCGGTCACTTCGTCACAACGGCCGACCCAGAGTTCATCACCAGCGTCGACAACGACGGTGATGCCATGCAGAGCCCCCTTGTCGCGATGGCCGGAGCGCACGAAATCCACTACTGGGCCTTCTCCGTCGCCGCATAGCGCTCGAAGGCCTGCATCAGGTCCTCGGAGAGCGCCTGGGCGTCGCGACTCTCGATGCGGTGCCGAGGTATGAAGTACGCGAGTTCGCCGTCCTTGATCAGGGCGATCGAGGGACTCGAGGGTGGGATGTCAGCGAAGTGCTCGCGCGCTCGGGCCGTCGCTTCGACGTCCTGACCGGCGAAGACGCTGGCAATCCGATCCGGCTTGACCGCGCCCTGCAGGGCCATCCGGACCCCCGGGCGAGCCGATCCCGCCGCGCAACCGCAGACCGAGTTGACGATGAGCATCGACAGGCCATCCTTCTCCGCCATGAAGGCGTCGACGTCGGCTGCGGTCATTAGTTCCTGGACACCGACCGAAGTCAGGTCCTCACGCATGGGCTTAACGAGCAGTGGGCTATAGGGCATGAGAGTTCCTTGGCAGTTGTCAGCTGATGGGTCGACTCGCAACGATCGCAGCGATCGCGGCGAGCCACACCCAATCTAACACACTCCTCATCGCCCGAATTCCCTCCACGGAAACTCAAGTACTCAGTAGTCTACAGCCGCCAGCCGATCCCGAACGTGTAGCGGGAGCCCGATAGATCGAGCTTGCCGAAGCCTCGGAAATCGCCGCCTAGAGTCGTCTCCACCTGGTCAAAACGGGCGTCCGCGACGAAGGACAAACTACGACCGACGGGAACCTCGAGTCCGGCGAGCAAGTAGTAGCCGAATTCCTCACCCTCGTCCTTGAATCGATCGAAGAAGATCTCGGGCGGTACGATATCGAAGTCGATGAAGTCGCCGATCTCTTCGAGCCGCCAGAGGTAGATCCCGCCACCGGCTCCGACGAAAACGCGAAACGGCGACCGACGCGGGGTCAGGTTGAAGGCGAGACCGACCGTTAGGGGCGTGATCGACAACGAGGTATCGTGGACGATCGAACTGCCGCCCGGACCTTCGTAATCCCGATACGACTGCGGAACTTCGCCGTAGTAGTAGTCGGCCGAAACGAGGAGCGACATGAGGGGGTTTAACTCGGCCACGTAGTCGATACCGACTGCGGTGTCCTCAAACTCCTCGATATCGCCGAAGAAGTCGAGTTCCTTGTCGAACCAGTAGGCTGATTCCCCATCGGGCTGGAAGACGCCGAAGCGTACTCGGAACGATTGTTGTCCTACCGCCCAGGAGTGCGATGCCATGGCGACCGACAACACGGCACCGAGAACGAGACTCTTGGTCAGCGTCCCTGTCAGATTCTTGGAGGGGGTCTTCGATCGTTCCCCAAACCTCGATCGGTCACCAGATGGGTCATTGAGCAGTGTGGTCATAGAAGTCTTCATGGTCATAGGATTGGGTCCTCCGATTCCGGTACCTGGGCGTCGATGCCCTGGTCCTGATTACTATCTGAGCAATCACGATGCCAGCCCAAAAACTAGGGCCGAATCCTCGGTCCGCTTCGGGATTTCAACGCCATGACAAGGCAGTCGACGAACTCGAGGCGGCGGCGTCCGCCCCTATCGGCCTCTCGAAAGGACAGGACCATGCCGCTCCGAGGACAACTCAGAGGCAACGCGGTCCGGCTGCCTAGCCAAAGATCATCTTCTTGAAGAGCAAGATGGCTCGGGCTGGATCGGTGAACTGAACTCCCATACCCACCAACATGTTGGGAACCCCCTCGTTCTCGGGCCCCGCTTTCTGGCAGTGGACCACTCGGGCATCGACTCGCACTGGGCGCTCGCCCACGATCCCCACCTCGACCTGGACGATAGCGTCGAGAGGCTCGGGGGCGGGGCTGGGCACGAAGATCCCGCCGGTCTTGATGTCACGCTCGAAGACCTGCTTCATCTGCTCGAGGTCGCGATAGGAGATCGCAAAGACTGGCCGTTGGAGATCGAGGTGAGGTACCTCCGGGTGACGGTACTGCTCCGAGGTCACCGTGAAATCCAAGGCCTCCTTCACCACCGGTGTACCGACCTGAAGCTGGTGAGGACCACTACCCGAGGACTCGGCCGCCGCAGACTCAACCTCCGGAGCCTCGTCGACTCGTTCCGAGATGACCGCCATGCTCGGCAGCATCGACTCCACCAACTCCGCGGGCTCAATAAAACGCATTCCCATGCCGGATGGTCTGACCTGCTGCAGGTGGGACGGCGTCTTGATCGCTCGCACCACCACTGCTTCGACCACGAATCCGTATTGGGAGTGCACGAACTCCACTCGGAGTCGCGTTCCACTGGGTAGTACTGAAGGAGTCCGCAGAAAGGCTCCGCCGAGCGATATGTTGGTCGCCACCGCGTGGTGCGGCTTTTCGTTTGGCTTGCCGAACTTGGCGTCAAGCTGACGCGGCCAGCGCTTGTCCTTCCGACGCTCCATCTTGATCCTCTTTCGTCACCAGATCCTACCAGGACTCGACAAGGACTATCACAAAGCACTTCGAGATACTGCGGAGTCTGACCGACTCTCCAAGGCCAGCCCTCCCGCGAAACGGGACACTAAACGACCAGGTTAACCAACCGACCCGGGACGACGATCACCCGTTTGGGTTCTTGCCCGTCGAGGATCTCCTGCACACGGACATCTGCGAGAGCTGCGATCTCCATCTCCTCGCGAGTTGCCTTCGGCGATAGGTGCAAGCGAACCCGCAGCTTTCCGTTGAACTGAACTGGAATCTCCACCTCATCGCGCTTCAGGGCCTCTGGATCGACCGTCGGCCATCCAGCGATGAAAACACTCTCTGCGCCGCCGGCCCGATGCCAGATCTCCTCGCTGAGGTGCGGAGCGAGGGGCGCCATGGCGCGACTCGTCATCTTCACCGCCTCGGCCAACACCGGAAAGTCGTCATCCGACCAGGTGGCGGGCGCGCCGACCTTGCGCAGGGCGTTCATCATCTCCATGAAGGCCGCGATGGCGGTGTTGAAGTTGAGATCGCCTTCGAGTGAGGTCTCGGTGCGCTCCACTGCCCAGTGCAGTAGACGCCGGCCCTCCTTGGCCTCCGCCGACAGGGCGTCGGGGCGTACTTCGCCCGCCGCAGCGTATCTCGCGTCCGCCACCGTTTCCTCGAACAGGCTCCACAGACGCTGCACGAAGCGCCGAACCCCGTCGATCCCCTTCTCATTCCACAAGATCTCGTCGGCCGAAGGAGCGAAGAAGAGCATGGCCAGACGGGGGATGTCGACACCGTCGCGGGCAAACAGCTCGGCCGGAGCCACCACGTTCCCCTTCGACTTGGACATCACCTCGCCCTTGTCGTCCATCACCATGCCGTGGTGAAAGAGTCGTACCACCGGCTCCTCGATATCGAGCCACCCGGCGTCGTGTAAGACCTGAGTGAAGAACCTAAAGTAGAGAAGGTGTCCGGTGGCGTGTTCGTCTCCCCCGATGTAGTAGTCCACCGGCAGCCACTTGGCGGCCTCGGCCCGATCGAAGGGCTCCTCGGTGTTGTGAGGATCGAGGAAGCGCAGGTGGTACCACGAGGAGTCGACAAAGGTGTCCATGGTGTCGGCATCACGGTGGGCCGCGCCGCCGCACTGCGGACACTCGACTTCGAAGAACTCCTTGACGTCCTCGAGGGGAGAACGGCCCGAGGGCACGAAGTTCTCAACGTTCTTGGGTAGTTCCACGGGAAGCTGGTCGAGCGGCACGGGAACTACTCCACACTGATCGCAGTGGATCATCGGAATCGGACAGCCCCAGTAGCGCTGCCGGCTAATCAGCCAGTCACGCAGACGGTACTGGATCTTGCCGCGCCCAACTCCCTGTTCTTCGAGGTAGCGAATTACATCGGGAATGCCCTGCGGAACCTCGGTTCCGTCGAAGGGAGGCGAGGCCACGAGCTTTCCGGTCCCGGGTGCCGCCTCGTCCAGGGTCGCACCGTCGAGTCGTGCGCCTTCCGGCTGCACGACGACTCGAACCTCGAGATCGTACTTGCGAGCGAACTCGAAGTCGCGCTGGTCGTGAGCGGGAACGCCCATGATCGAGCCTGTTCCGTAGCCGGCCAGAACGTAGTCGGCGACCCAGATCGGCACCGCCTCGCCGGTTACGGGGTGCTTTGCGTAGGATCCGGAGAAGACACCGTCCTTGTCGCGGGTCGCGTCCATGCGCTCGATCTCGGTCTTGGATCGGGCCTGAGCGACGTACGCCTCGACCTCCTCACGCTGCGAGTCGGTGGTTAGCCTTGCGGTCAAGGGATGCTCGGGTGCCAGGACTAGAAAAGTCGCACCCCACAGAGTGTCGGGGCGAGTGGTGAAGACCGTCAGGGTGTCGCTCTCGGCCAAGCCCTCCAGGCGATAGTCGATCTCGGCGCCCTCGCTACGGCCGATCCAGGATCGCTGTTGCTTGACCGTGCCTTCCGGCCACTGATCGAGCTGATCCAGGTTGTCGAGGAGCCGATCCGCGTAGTCGGTGATACGAAAGAACCACTGCTCCAGAGTCCGCTTCTCGACCGGAGTGTCAGGGTGTCGCCAACAACAGCCCCCCACCACGTGCTCGTTCGCCAGCACAGTCTGGTCGATCGGACACCAGTTGACCTCGGCATTGCGCCGGTAGGCCAAGCCACGTTCGTAGAGGAGAAGGAACATCCACTGGGTGTGTTTGTAGTAGTCCTCCCGGCAGGTGACCAGTTCGCGGTCCCAGTCGTAGGAGATCCCCATCTGCTGCAGACTGCTTCGCGACTTCTCGATGTTGGAGAGGGTCCACTCTCCCGGCTGGATACCGTGCTTGATCGCTGCGTTCTCGGCCGGCAGGCCGAAGGCGTCCCAGCCGAAGGGGTGGAGGACGTCCTTGCCCAGCATCTTCTGATAGCGGGCCACAACATCCCCGATCGTGTAGTTGCGGAAATGCCCCATGTGAATATCGCCCGAAGGGTAGGCGAACATCTCTAGCATGTAAAACTTATTGCTAGGATTCTCTGGAGTTCGATCGAGGCCCTGCTCGTGCCAATACTCTCGCCATTTGGGCTCGAAGGTCCTCGGGTCGAAGGACCGGGAATCGTCCTGGTCCTGATCCTGATCATGGTCCTGGCCCAGATCTTGGTTCTGCTGTTGGTCGTTGCTCATAGCCATCTCCACTGCGAATCCGTGCCCCGAATAAGTGGGGCATTGTACATGGTACCGCGCGATCTGGAATCGCCTGGAAGCTCCTCGGACCCCGCGCTTCCTCCAAGCTCATCTTCGCGAAAGGAGCCTTCCCGCCAAAAGGAAGAGGGACCGTCCGAAAACGGTCCCTCTCGGGGAGGTCGCCGAATGACCGACGACCGGGGGTGGGCAGATGGGG
>JAIOJS010000017.1 GCA_019911795.1 Thermoanaerobaculia bacterium
GTCGTTGGGTCGAGTGGGTCGTTGCGAAAGGTCTCGAAGCTGTCGGTGACGGGTTGGTAGCGACTGAGTCCACCCC
Source organism: Thermoanaerobaculia bacterium (assembly GCA_019911795.1). Lineage (GTDB taxonomy): Bacteria > Acidobacteriota > Thermoanaerobaculia > Multivoradales > JAIOJS01 > JAIOJS01. Next base: position 77 of record JAIOJS010000017.1, read on the forward strand.
CTCGGGTCCCTACCCAGAGGGTGCCGCTGCGGGTAACGAGCAAGCTCGAGATCAGGTTGGATCCAAGATCGGTGTCGAGGTCGTCTCCGCGGCGGAAGATCTTCACGGTCGTACCGTCGTATCGGTTGAGGCCTTCGATGGTTCCGATCCAGAGACGATTCTCCTGATCGAGGGCAAGGGCCTCGATGTTGGGATCGGAGAGGCCCTCCTCGACTCCCAGGGAGACGAAGCGGCGGTCGTTGTGGGCGCCGGACGCGGGAAGGGCGGTGAACGGCAGTGGCAGCGTGGCCAGCGCGAGGATCGCAACGAAGGTTGGGAAGGGATGAGACCTCTTCATGCCGCTCCGATCATAGCCGAGCCCTGATCGGTGGTTGACAGGAAACCAGATTATAGGTAACCTAGTGGTTACATGAACTCCATGGACCAGATCTTCGCCGCCTTGGCCCACTCCGACCGGCGCACCATCCTCGACATCGTCAAGTCGAATCCTGGTTGCAACGTCCGTGTGGTCAGCGAACAGTTCGAGACCAGTCGGATCGCCGTCCTCAAGCACATCAATATCCTCGAGAAGGCAGACCTGCTCATCACCGAGAAGGAGGGGAGAGAGCGCAAGCTCTACTTCAACGCGGTACCGATCCAGCGTATCTACGATCGTTGGACGACGGAATTCAGTGCCCTGTGGGCGCGCGACTTGACGCGCCTGAAATACAACGTCGAGAGTCAGAAGGAGGAGAGCTGATGGCCGACTCAGAGGAGAAGCCAGACCGAGCAGTGTTCCGCGTGTTGATCCATGGCACGGTGGATGATGTTTGGACGGAGCTGACGCGAACAGATCGCCCGCAAGGGGCGATGTTCAACTCACGGATGGACACCACCGGCGTCGAGCCCGGTGGGCAACTGCGGATGCGGACCCCCAACGGAAAGTACACTTCGGTGAGCGGCCACTTCATCGAGGTGCAGAAGCCCGTTCGCCTCTCCCACACCATGCGCTTCACCGACCAGGACGATCCCGAGTGCACCGTGATCTACCAACTCCAGGAAGTGGAGGAGGGAGTCGAGGTCACTCTGACGGTGGAGAACATCCCGGTGGGAACGAAGTCGGACAGCAACCTTCGCCGCGGAGGTGCATTCATTGTCTCGAATCTCAAGGCGATCATCGAGACCGGTAAACCCACCCTGGGAGCCCGCATGCTCTATCTGCTGTTCAAAGTGATGGGGCCGCTGACGCCGAAACGCTGCGCCAGTGTTCACTGGCCACTCCGCCAATCCTGACCGTAGTCCCACGTTCAACTTAGAGAGAAGGAGAAAAAGCCGATGGCAACCCCCGAAGAGATGGCCCAGACGATGATCGACAACATGCCCGCCAAGACCGGCCAGAGCCTCGCGGAGTGGCTCGACCTACTGGTCGCGAAGGGAGAGATGAAGCACGGCGAGATCGTGAAGTTCCTCAAGGCCGACCACGGAGTTGGGCACGGGTTTGCCAACCTCATCGCCCACACGCGGCTCAACCCCCGAGCGGCCGGGGGAGATGGCTTGGTCGAGGCCCAATACGCCGGCGCCAAAGCCGACTTGCGACCTATCTACGACCGGCTGATCGAAGTGGTGACGGCGTTTGGTGACGACGTCGAGATCGCGCCCAAGAAGACCTACGTCAGCCTACGCCGCAACAAGCAGTTCGGACTCATTCAGCCATCGACCAGGAGTCGAGTCGACGTCGGGCTGAACTTGAAGGACGAGACTCCAACCGAGCGCCTCGAGCTCTCGGGCAGTTTCAACGGCATGGTGAGTCACCGGGTACGACTGAGCGGTGTCGAAGAGGTTGATGGTCCTCTCGTGGCATGGCTACGGGAGGCCTACGAAGGGGCTTGAGTTCCGGCCCAACTGTCGGCGGGTCGATTGAGTGGGTTCCACGTTGCGTTGAAGGCCCGGGCGCGATAGGTTCCGGGTCCCATGAGCGAACAGCCCGAATTGCCCGAATCTCCCGACCTAACCGAAGCCAACGATCTTCCTAGCTGCGTCCACCGGGTCGACCTCGAGGGGCGTACCGTCTGGTTGGTCGGTACCGCCCACGTGTCGAATCAGAGCGTCGCTGACGTACGGCAAACGCTGGATGCAGTACGGCCCGACAGCACCTGCATCGAGCTGTGTGAGCCGCGCTACACCAACATGATGAATCGCGAGGCCTGGCGGCAGCTGGACGTCTTCCAGGTCCTTCGCCAGGGCAAGGCGACCCTCCTCTTTGCCTCGTTGCTGATGACCTCCTTTCAGAAGCGGATCGGCGAGAAACTCGGTGTCGAACCGGGTGCCGAGATGCGGGCCGCAATCGACTGGGCCAAAGATCACGGGAGTGAACTGGTGCTCGCCGATCGCGACATTCAGACCACTCTCAAGCGGACCTGGGCCGGCCTCGGCTTCTGGACCCGGATCAAGATGGCTGTCCAGATGATCGGCGGCGTCCTGATTCCCGAGGAGATTGACGAGGAGACGATCGAGAAGATCAAGGAGGAGGCCGAGCTCTCTGGGATCCTCGACGAGATGGCGCGAGAGTTCCCCAAAGTGAAGGGCACGTTGATCGACGAGCGTGACCTCTACCTTGCCGAGAAGATCCGTCGGGCCCCAGGGCAGACGATAGTCGCTGTGGTGGGCGCGGGCCACGTCCCCGGGATTCGCAAGGCGATCGGCGACGACCATGACCTCGCCCCGCTGGAGGTCATTCCCAAGCCGGGAATCCTTGTCGGAGTCCTCAAGTGGGGCATACCGGTGGCGATTCTCGCCCTTCTCGCGTGGGGTTTCTACACCGGAGGCGCGGCCCGCTCGGCGGAGTCCGTCGGCATCTGGTTTGCGATCAACGGCATCTGCTCCGCCCTCGGCGCCGCCATCGCGCTCGGACACCCCCTGACCGTCCTCGCCGCCCTGATCGCCGCACCCTTTACCAGCCTCAACCCGATGATCGCGGCGGGCTGGGTGGCCGGCTTGGTGCAGGCCTGGCTCCGTCGTCCCACCGTCGACGACCTGGAACGGCTTCCCGAGGACATCCTCACCGTCAAGGGCTTTTGGAAGAATCCAGTGAGCCGCATCCTTCTCGTCGTCGTCCTAGCCAATCTGGGCAGCACCGTAGGCACTTTCGTCGCCGGCAGCTGGATCGCAGCCCGGACCTTTTAGCGTAGCTTTGATGCAGCGAGTTGCGTCTGTTGGCTCTTCGCCCCGGAGTCAACCCAGCGCCGCCTGACGACCCGCCTCGTACCCCGACCTGGCAGGCGCCGAGAGTGGCTTCCTCGATCGTGGCCCGAGAGTGCAATACTGTCCAAATGACCGTCGACTTCGCCTCGCTTCGTCTATCGCCATCGCTCTTGGCCGTCGTCGCTGAACTGGGATACCAGGCCCCGACCCCGATTCAGGTAGCTTGTATCCCCCTCCTGCTTGCAGGGAAGGATGTTATCGGCCAGTCCAAGACCGGGAGTGGCAAGACGGCAGCCTTCGCCCTGCCGATCCTGCAAGGACTGGAACTGGAACGTCGTTCCTTGCAGGCCTTGGTCCTCTGCCCGACTCGAGAACTCGCGGCGCAGGTGGCGAGGGAGTTCCGGAGATTCGGTCGTAAACACAGCGGCTTGGTCGTCGTCGAACTGACCGGCGGTCAAGTCTCGCGACACCAGGTGAAAGCCCTCGAGGGTGGGGTGCACATAGCGGTGTGTACTCCCGGACGGCTGCTCGATCATCTAAAGCGGCGCACGATCGACTGCAGCCGACTTACTACGATCGTGCTGGACGAAGCCGATCGAATGCTGGATATGGGCTTTGGACCCAACGTCGAAGCGATCTTCATGCGGCTACCCAAGCTGTTGCAGACCGCCCTCTTTTCGGCCACGTTTCCGAGCACGATTCAAGAGATGAGTCAGGCCTATCAGCTGCATCCGCACCGCTTGACGATCGATGAGCCAGAACAGGTAGAACGTCAGGGCGAGAAAGCCCCGTCTCTTCGGCAGCTGGTCGTCGAGAGTGAGCCCGAGGACAAGCTAAACGCTCTGTATTGGATCTTGGGGCAGTTTCCTCACGAGTCAGCCCTGATCTTCTGTAACTTCAAGTCCTCGGTCACCAAGCTCGTGAAGGACCTCTCGATCGCGGGGTTCAGCGTGGATCGGCTCGATGGCGACCTCGAACAGTTTCAACGCGATCAGGTCCTGGCCAGGTTCCGCAATGGGAGCCTACGACTCCTCGTTGCGACCGACGTTGCCGGGCGGGGACTCGACGTTCTCGATTTGGAGCTCGTGGTCAACTACGAGTTGCCGGGGACGCCGGAGATCTACGTGCATCGTATCGGTAGAACCGGTCGGGCCGGCCGATCGGGAGTGGCCGTGTCGCTCGCCCGACATCGAGAACTCTCTAGGATCGAAGCGATCGAGCAGCTGACGGGGGAGTCGGTCGAACGCGTCCCGTCCGAGGCCCTCGAACCCAATCCGAAGAAGCTGATCCGCAAGGCGAAGATGCTCACCCTGCTGATCTCTGGAGGGCGCAAGGACAAGCTCCGTCCCGGAGACATCCTGGGTGCACTGACTGGGGACGCTGGGGGGATCAGCGGCGACAACGTCGGCAAGATAGAGATCCAAGATCGCCTGACGTACGTTGCAGTGGCCAGGGGGGCAGCGACTCAGGCCGTCGAGCGACTCAACGACGGGCGGATCAAGGGAAGGCGCTTCCGAGCGACCCTCATTGCCTAGTAGCTGAGTAAGGAACAAGCTGTCAAAGGTGGCCCATGTCGTTTTACAGAGCTGGTCACAAGCCAAGGATGCGCCGCTAGCGCCAGGGGACTGCCTCGGTCTCGGATCGACAGGCTTCTTCAGCTCGATCGTACTAGCCTGAGTTCGAGGCTCGGGCCAGTGGTCGATAGGTGGTCGGTACCGCCCCTCCATCCAGGTTCGGCGCTGCAATTCGCAGCGTCTCCAAGGTGAGCTAGAGTTCTCTCCTTGGCTTTCTCCGCAGACTCTAGAGAGTCGCCGGATTGGAGTCGAGCACTCTTGGAAGGGAGTCACAAGTGATTGAGATCCAACGTCGTGCCTTTCTCGGTCTCGCGGTCGGACTCATACCCTTCACAGTCGGTGGCACGCCTGGGTCGGGAGACACGGTGCCACCCTCGAGCCCGAAGGCATCGTGGGTGGGTGCTGGACTCGACCTATTCGACGAGCCCAAAAGGCTTGGCCCCAGTACGATCGACTTCAAGGCGTCGGGCCATGACACGGGCGGTAGTGTCTTGGTCATTGAGAACACCAGTAGAGCAAAGGGTGGTCCCGCGCGCCACCTCCATCTGAGACAGGACGAGTTTTTCTACGTGCTCGACGGGGAGTACGTCATCGAGGTGGGCGACGAGCGATTCGAGCTGAACCGCGGCGATTCGCTTCTCGCGCCGCGCCAGCTTCCGCATGTTTGGGCGTACGTTGGGGACCAAGTCGGGCGGCTCTTGATCACGTTCACACCGGCCGGCGAGATGGAGGCCTTCTTTCGGGAGGTGTCGAAGGCCAACGCTATGCCTCCGCGGGACCCCGCCCTTTGGCGCGCCTACGGCATGGAGTTGGTCGGACCACCCCTCTCCGTGTCTTGAAACTAGTCATCTCTCGAGGCCCGAGTGAACTCTTGACGATGCAGTCTGGGGGGCTCAGGGCGGGGTTGGCTTCCAGACCGCGTGGGCTTGCGGGGAACATCTTGAAGCTTCCCTGAGTCCGTTCTCCGAGCGAGACAAGTCTTGCGGGTCCCCGCCGGAGCTTTGGATCCGTTGTAGGATCGGCTTCATCCAATCTACGCGGATGAGGGCCTCCCTCGGTATCCGAGAAAGAAACGCTCGTGACGAATTCTTTGCGTTGCCCTGTAGTCGTACTCGCCGTCTCCGCTCTCGTCTCGACGACGGCAGTGGTGGCCCCCCTTTTGGCCGAGGACTGGAATCGTTTCCGAGGACCCAACGGCACCGGGGTCTCGACGTCCGGTCCGCTGCCGGTCGAGATGGGGCCCGAGATCAACCGCTCCTGGGCAACTCCGGTTCCCTTTGGACGCTCCTCTCCCGCCATCACGGAGGATCGACTGTTTCTGACTGCGGTCGAAGGCGAGCGCCTGGCGACCCTGGCGATCGACCGGATGACGGGCGCCGTCATCTGGAAGCGAACGATGGATCGTCCGCGGACCGAAGAGATCTATCCCCAGACCGATTCCTCGACCTCCAGTCCCGTGACCGATGGATCGAACGTGTTCGTGTTTTTCCAGGAGTACGGACTCATCTCCTACGATGCTACGGGCAAGGAGCGCTGGCGCTTCCCACTCGGCCCCTTCCGGAACTTCTACGGGATCTCCAGCTCCCCGGTGCTCGTGGGGGGCCTTGTTGTCATGGTTTGCGACCAAGCTGAGGGTTCCTTCCTCGTGGCGGTGGAGGCAACCAACGGGCGCGAGGCTTGGCGCCGGATCCGTTCGGGCAGGCTCGAGGCCTATTCGACCCCGATCTTGTACCCTAGCGACGAAGCACCGACCGCGGTCCTTGTACTCGGTTCCCGTTGGATCGACGCCTATGAGCCAGCGACGGGTGATCTACTCTGGAGCCTGCCGGGCGTCGGCGCGGGACCGATCGCCAGCCTGGCTCTCGTCGGTGACACCGTGTTTACGAGTGCGCCCAATCATGCCGAGAACGGCTGGGCCGAGTTTTCGTCATTGACTTCGGAACACGACGCCAACGGCGATGGCGTGTTGGCGAAGAACGAGGTCGAGGGAGTGTGGCTGTTCAATCACTTCGGATGGCTCGACACCGATGCGGACGGTTCGATCAGCGAAGCCGACTGGACGAATCTAGGAGAGCAGGTGAGTCACGACAAGTGGGGCGTGTATGCGCTTCGCCTTGACGGCACCGACACCGTGAACGTCTCCTGGAACTACCGCAGCAACGTTCCCTACATTCCCACACCGTTGGCCTATCGAGGCGTTCTCTACCTGGTCAAGGACGACATCCTGACCGCTCTGGATATGGAGTCGGGCGACCTCCTGAAGAAAGGGCGACTCGGTTCCGGCGCCAAGGTTTACGCGTCGCCGGTGGCGGCCGATGGGAAGATTTTCATCGCTACCCTCGACGGCCGAATTCTCGTTCTCGAAGAAGGTAGTGACTGGACGATCTTGGCGACCAATGAACTCGGCGGCGAGATCTGGGCATCACCGGCGATCGCGAATGGTCACCTCTATGTACGTACGGCCACTGAGTTGTTCGATTTCTCAGTTTCGGCTTCGGAACCAAAGGACGTTGCCAGGACTGCGAGTGAGGCGCGCTAGGGACCCCTTGGTTCCAGAGTCGAACTCGATTCGCTGGACCCCACCTTAGATCTGAAGGGCGCTATGTCAGATGGGTCCAAGAACTGAACTCACCAAGCCGTAGTATCTCCAGACTCGAAACCATCGCGAAAGAGGAGTCCCGTGTACTCGAGTTCGCGAACGACTCCTGTGACCAGATCGGTGACATAGAGTTTCCCGTTCGGGCCCGTGGTGAGATCCACGGGAGAGCCAGCGTCGCTGACCAGTAGAGCCAACCCGTCCGGTTGCACTGCGCCTTCTTCGTTGGGAAGGAGCGCCCAAATGCAACCGGCGTAGATATCGGCTATCAAGATCGAGTGAGGCCAAGGGGCAGGGTAGGGGGCTTCGCCCAAGGCGGCTACTCCCGTGATCGCCGCCGGTTGTCCGCCGCCACAGGACCCTGGCACGGGGACCGCTTGGTGGGCGTATGCGAAGAATGGGTCGGTGACCGTAGGCTCCGGTGCGGAGTACAAGAGTTCACAGAGAGCGAGTCCAGCCGCCTCGTAGACGGGCTGTCGTTCCGGACCCTCGTAGCAGGGCCAGCCAAAATTCTCGACCGGCAGACTCGTGGGGGCAAACCGATCGAGTTCTTCCCACCGGTTCCACCCGACGTCTCCGACAAAGAGCTCACCCGAAGTTGGATGCACCGCGAAGCGGAACGGGTTTCGAAACCCGAAAGCTACGACGGCATCATCATCGGGATCCCCGCCGAAGAGTGGGTTGTCAGGAAGGGCGGTGCCCGTGATCGGGTCGAGTCGGAGTATGGACCCCGAGAACCCGACCGGGTCGCCGAGCGTGAGTATGTCTTGGGCGCGAAGGGCACCGCCCTCGGCTAGAGGGGGAGTGGGATTGCCGCCCGGCGGATCACCGCAGGGATTAACGGGCGTCGGGGTGTTGGGCAGGCTGCCCCCAAGCTGGCCAAAGTCGGCTCCACCGAAGGCGCCGTTGACGGTGGAGAAGTTGGCGCCATCACCGGCGCTGACGTAGAGCGCTCCGTCGGGACCGAACGCTAACGCCCCGATGCTGTGACTGGAAAACTGCTGACACCATGCATCTCCAATCAGGACCACTTCCGAGGCTGTGGTCTCGGAGGAGAGCTCGAAGCGCGACAAACGACCCGAAACCACGCAGCCGTCAACGTTGGCGGAGGGTGGGCTGGGACAGACGTCGTTCCACACCGGAGCGATCTGCCCCGGAGGGGCATCGTAGGTAAAGAGCGCGTAGACAAAGGGAGGATTCGGAAAGCCCGGGTGCACCGCGAGACCGAGCAGGCCGCGGTCGTGAGATGAGTTCACGGAGTTTCGGATGTCCACGACGACGGTCGGAGACGGGTCGTCCAGGCTATCGAAGCTCAGAATTCGTCCCGCCTTCTCGGCCACAAAGACCCTCCCGTCCGGCGCGAATCGTGTGGCGGTGGGTTCGAGGAGGCCAGATAGGACAGCGGTCATTTCGAAGCCAAGTGGAATCGTCGGCGAAGCACCCGCCGAGCCAGAAGCTCGTCCGACGAGGAGGATGACGAGAACCAGAAGGCGGAAGCAGTCTCGACTCTGGGTACTCCAAGACCGGCTACGGAACCGACGGAATCCGCGGTTCATCGGAGCTATTCTCCCTCGCCATCCCTGGGGTCGAGCGACACATGACGGTCACGGGCGAGGATCCAGCAGTCCGGGTGCTTTACGTAGCCGAGGTGAGGGTAATAAGTCGCCGCCGCTGGAGCGGCGAGGAGAATCATCTTGCAACGAGGTCCCAACTGATCCTGAGTGATCTCCTGCAGGCGCCTCCCGATCCCCTGCCGCTGGAAAGCTTCATCGACGGCGAGATCCGAGAGGTAGCAGCAGTAGTGAAAGTCGGTGACCGACCGGGCCACGCCGACGAGGAGGTCGCCGTTCCAGGCGCTGACGAGGAGGCTGCTGTTCTCGATCATCCCGCGTAGACACTCCAAGTCTTCAGTTGGTCGTCGCTCGGCGAGCGACGAACGCTTCAGCACATCGACAAATTGCTGTACGGTGATAGGCGCTCGGATCGAGTAGCTTAGGGGCATCAGTGGGTTCCGCTCATCTCTTCTCGAAGACTCATCTCTTCTTGAAGACTCCGACGGTGAAGTCTGAACTCAAGACCCCCGTCTTCAAGAGAGACCTCTCGAGATCGAACAAGTCGAGCAAGTGGGTCCAATGCGCCGGAACGTCCACGCAGAAGTTTCCGATGATTCGATCCAACAGAAGGTGAAGGACGGTGCCTCCATACTCTCGAACGTCGCTGGGTTCGAAGAAGCGGTGGGCCAGCGGCATGATCTGATCGGACAGTGCGGCTTCCGAGGGATCGACCGCATTCATCTCCTCGATGGTGGGCCGTAGGACCGGACCTTTGAGGTTTGGAGGGTCGGATAGGTCCCTTTTTAGATCTAGCGGCAGAGCCTCGAGGGCGGCGTTCACGATCTCGATCTGTAAGTCAGACCACTGAAACTTCCGCGGACCAACGAACTCATTGAAGATGAGCAGCCCCCCCGGGATCAAGGCCTCGTCTACCGCCTCGAAGAGCTGCTGAAGACTCAGCACGTGGTGTAGCGACATGCAACCGAAGACCACTTCATACTGATGCGGAAGTCGCTGAATACAATTGAGGTCTGCTTGCTGGTAGGTAATACCCTCCAGATTCAAACTGGTCGCCTGCTCTCTAGCGACGTCGAGCGCCCCCTCAGAAATATCGAGGCTATCGAACGAGGCTGTGTACCCCAAGAAGCGAGCGTGTCGCTCGAGTCCGCCATCGCCACAACCTAGAGTACAGAAGGACTTTGATGCCTTAGGTACGTAGCGGTTCATGACCCACTCGAACCACCCGATCTTCGATTGGCCGCTAATCGCGGGATTGATATAGGTTTCCAGGACCGCACGCGAATCGAGCCATCCAATCTGCGCTTGCCGTTCGGGTTCGATCTGCCTCTCGCGGGCCTTGTCAGACCAGTGCTTAGACACGCTTGTTTCTGGATCTGAGAAGCCCCCGATGCGGTTCATGCACCACATCGTAACGCAGGTTGTTGCTCCCCGACGTCGACGTTGGGTCGGGACTGCTGCGAAGCCCGGGCAGGGGATCCATCCTTGACAACACACCGCTGCGTCGTGAACTCGAGGACGCGCGGCTTTTGGCAGATGGTGGAGGGCCTACGTCGTCGTGCCGGCTGAACTGCTGTTGCGGGGAAGCCAGCTCGCCAGCGTCGGCAGAACTTGTAGCGCGAAGAACGCGGAGAGCAGAAGCCCGACCGTGACCAATCCGCCGAAGACGCGGGTGGGAGGGAAGCTCGAGAGGGCGAAGATGGCGAACCCAGCCGCCAGGATGGCCATCGCCCCGAGGATGGCGGGACGCTGCTGCTGTCGCGCCTCTGACCACGACTCGACGACTGAAGACCCGGTCGCCCGGAAGCGGCGGACGGCGGCGGCGAGGTGGATCATTGCGTCGATGCCAAGCGCGATGGCGACGTTGACGGCTGGCGTCGAGATAATGTCGAGGGGACGTCCAAGATAGCCCAGCGTTCCCAACAGGATCCATGGGATCGAGGCGAGGCAGAGGGTCATCGCGAGGGCGACTCGGAGCGTGCGGGAGAGGATCCAGGCCACGACGAGGAAGCAGAGAAGCAGCCCGCCGAGCTCCTTTCGCAGGCTGGAGCCGACCAGGTCGCTCAACGTACCCTGCAATTGGTAAAGGCCTCCCACATGCTCAGTTTGCAAGCCGGCGCCGTCGACTCGGGCGCGTAGTCTTCCCAGGACCGCCTGACGTCGATCGTTCCGGCTGCCTTCGTGCATGGAAAGGGCTATGAAGGCGTGCTTGCGGTCGGGAGTGACGAATCGATGAGCGATGCCGTCGAAGCGCTCGCTCTCGAGGAGTTGGAGCACGCGCCGCCAGGAGAGCATGAGGGCGAGCGGATTGAGCTTTGCTTCTTCGACGATGACCGCCGCCGTCAGGGCGGTACCGACGTCAGGATCCGCATCCAGCTCCCGTTGTAGGGATTGCAGAGCGACACCGGCGGCCGGCGAGTCGAGGGTTTCGCCCTCGGGGGGGCCGACGACGAGGTAAAGGGGGCTGCTGCCGATCCCCGCGTCGATGGTGGACAGGCCACGACCGGGTTCGCGGTCCGGGGCGAAATAGTCGAGGAGCGAGGGATCGGTGTCGAGTCGGGAAAGGCCGAATGAAGCGAACAAAGCCAAGGCGGCACTCGGGAGGACCCACCGAGGCGAAGGCATTCTGAAGACCGTGCGCGCGGTCGGTGTCGAGAGGTGAGTCGCATCCACGGATCGCCGGCGTCCCCGCCGCAGGAAGGCGGGATAGAGGCCGTAGGCCATGATGATGGCGACGAGCGTGCCGACGGCTCCCGAGACTCCGAGATCACGGAGCGGTTTGGCGGTTGCGAAGAGCAAGCTGCCGAAACCGAGCAATGCGGCGACCAGGCACCAGAAGGACGCTACGAAGGTGATACGCAGGGCCTCGTGGAGGGTGGCTTCGCCCCACGAGTCGTCCTCATCGCGGGATGTCCTCGCTTGCAGGTGGCGCCAGTTCGAAGTTAGAAATACGGTATGGGAGAGGGTTAGGACGAAGACGATGGTGGCCAGGTTGGCGGTGAGCAGCCCAATCGGGATGCCCAACAGTGAGAGAAGTGTCAGCGAGACGAGACTGGCCGCCGAGCAGGTGAGGAGGGTACCGAGGACGAGGGCAGCTGACCGGTAGACGACGAGGATGACGAGGCCGAAGACGATCAGGGCAGCGGAGCTGAAAACGCGAAGGTCGCGCCCGAGCGCGCGGCGGATCTGCTCGACGACGTAGGGTACTCCTGAGGCGGCGAGTTCGAAGCCAGGGCGGCGGTGGTCCTCCAGGACTTCCTCGATGGACGTGATGAGGCCAGAAGTGGCTGGGCCCTCGCTCTCGACCAGGAGATAGCTCGCGTTGGGAGTGTCACCGAGGAGGATCCGACTCCACAGAGGACTGTCGACGACGGTGGATGGGGACTGGGGTCCGGAGGTGAGGCTGAGGACGCTGGAGACTCCGGATAGGGATCTTAGATCCTTGGTGAGGCCAGCCACGCGAGCGATGGTGTCCTTGCTGTGAGGGTCCTCGCTGATGGCGGCGAGGACAATCCTCGGCGAGGAGGGGAAGAGCTCTTCGATCGCCCGGGATGATTGCAGGGCCGGGTCGTCGGTGGAGAAGAAGAAATCACTCTCGACCCTCGGACTGAGGTCGATACGGGTCGAGAGAAGCCCCACCGATACGGACGTGACCGCGACCAGAATCCAAAAGAACAACCGACCCCAGAGTGCGATTCGAGGTGAGAACTTCACATCCATACGGGGAGTATAGGACCGGCGGTGAAATAGCTGGTCTCCCCAAGACGTACTAGTTGTAGGCTGAGGCGAGTGGACCCCGGTCCACCTCCCCGATTCGGTCCATGGTAGTCGCCCCAGCGACGACCCCATTGAAACCCATTACGCTCAATAAGGAGATCCCTATGGCCTCCCCCTCACTCTACCGATCAAGCTCCAACGCGGTGATCGCCGGTGTCTGCGGCGGAATCGCCCGCCGCTTCGGCTTGAACACTACCCTGGTCAGAATCCTCTTCGTCTTGGTCTCGATCCTTTCGGCGGCGTTTCCCGGGATCATCGTCTACCTGGTGCTCTGGGTGTTGATGCCCAAGGGAGCCTGAGGCTCGGGGCCTCTCTCCGCTCGGTTGCCGCCCGCGCGACTACAGTCCCTGGAGCATGAGCTTGCCGACGAGTTTGTTGTAGGCGGCCGGGTTCGGTAGGTCGGATCCCTCGGCGATGAGACCATAGGCGAGGAGTAGCTGCGCGTAGTCCTCGAGGATCGGATCCACCGGGTCGGCCTGGAAGCGTGCCTGCAACTTGGTCAACAGGTCGTGTTCAGGATTGAGTTCTAGGATGCGCTTCTGCACCGGAATGTCGGCGCCCTCGGATTGGCGGAGGAGCCGCTCGAGGTTGGGACTCATGTCGTTTTCGTCGGCGACCAGACAGACCGGAGAGGTGGTCAGGCGCGTCGACAATCGCACCTCCTTGACGGTGTCCTCCAGGAGCTTCTGAAGGCGGGTCATGAGGTCACTGAACTCCTTGCTCTTCTCGGCCAGGTTCTCCTCGGCCTCCTTCTTCTCCTCCTCGGTTCCCAACTCGACCGAGCCCTTACCGACCGACTTGAAGCGCTTCCCTTCGTACTCGAAGACCGACTGGATGACGATTTCGTCGACGGGATCTACCAGGTAGAGCACCTCGTAGCCCTTCTCGCGAAAAGCCTCCAGGTGGGGAGAACTCTCCACCGCGGTGCGACTCTCGCCGGTGAGGTAGAAGATCTCCTCCTGTCCCTCTTTCATCCGTTCCAGGTAGCCATCGAGGGTGGTCAGTTTGGTCTCGTCGTGCGAGGAAGCGAAGTAGAGGATGGGCAGGAGCCGCTTTTGGTTCTCCTGGTCCATCGACAGTCCCTCCTTGAGTACCCGGCCGAACTCCTTCCACAGCGACAAGTACTTCTCTTCGTCCTCGCGCTGGATTTGTCCGAGATGGTCGAGGACTTTCTTGGTCAGCCACTTCCGCATCTGATTGATGTGGCGGTCCTGCTGCACCATTTCGCGGGAGATATTCAAGGGCAGATCGGCCGAATCGACGATCCCTCGAACGAACCGCAGATAGGCGGGGAGAAGACCATCGCAGTTCTCCATGATCAACACCCGTTTGACGTAGAGGCGAAGACCCCATTGGGTGTCTCGGTAGAAGAGGTCGAAGGGTGCCTTCTTGGGCAGGAAGAGAAGGGCTCGATACTCGATTCGCCCTTCGGCGCGGAGCGAGAGGGTGTCGAGGGGTGGGTTCCAGTCGTGCGAGATGTGACGGTAGAACTCGGCGTACTCCTCCTCGGTGACCTCGTCGGAGGGGCGAGTCCAGATGGGGATTCGCGAGTTCAGGGTGACCTCGTGGGCGACGCTCTGGGTCGGACCCGGAATCGGCTTGCCGTCGGCGTCGAGGATCTCGGCGCCGGGCTCCTCCCTCATTTCCTCGGCGAGGATCGGGTAGGCGACGAAGTCGGAGTGCTTCTTGACGATCTCCTCGAGCACGTGAAAGTCGGTGAAGTCCTCGATCCCATTCTCGGGGTCGGCCTCGGTCAAGTGCAGCGTGATCCGGGTTCCGACGTGGTCGAGACTGCCTTCGTCTAGAGAGTAGGTACCGTCGCCGGTGGACTCCCAACGGGTCGCGTCCTCTTCACCCGCCCGCCGGGTCACCAGGGTAATGCGATCGGCGACCATGAAGGCGGAGTAAAAGCCCACTCCGAAACGACCGATCAACTCCGCCGTCGCTTCCGGATTGGGATTCTTTGCGAGACGATCCATGAGTTCGCGAGTACCAGACTTGGCGATGGTACCGATGTTGTCGATGACCTCCTGCCGATTCATGCCGATGCCGTTGTCGTCGAGGGTCAAGGTGCGGGCCTCGGTGTCGGTCTCCAAGCGGATTCGCAGCTGGGTGTCCTCGGAAAGCAGGGTCTTGTCGGTCAGGGCCTCGAAGCGACGGCGATCGAGTGCGTCCGAGGCGTTGGAGATCAATTCACGAAGGAAGATCTCCTTGTTGGAGTAGAGCGAGTGAATGACGATGTCGAGGAGTTGACGCGTCTCGGCTTGAAAGGCGAAGGTCTCGGCGGATTCACTGGAATTCTGGGGCTTTGAGTCGGGCATGCTGGGTTCCTTATCGAGGGCAGACGGAAGCGGTGGTCTGCGATGGTTGTGCGGACTGGAAGGTTCGAGAGTCTTCAGCGCACGGACAAACGGGTGTGGCGCCGGGCCGAGGGATCGTCCAGCGGATCCCTATTTCATCACACCTCCGAGGCTTGGTGGACGAGGAGAGCGGAGCGGCTCAATGCGCTGTGCGATACTACCGATCTCTGAATAGCAGCAGGATTTATGATTTCTTGAGAGGAAGTAGTCGATGAGTCGATGGACGAGGTCAGTGGTTTGTCTGGTTTTGGGTGGTTCCCTGGTTGCTGGGGCAGCGCTGGGAGGCGATTGGACGCAGTTCCGAGGTCCCCAGGGTAGTGGGTCGGTGCAGGAAGGCCTTCCCGAAGGCGCCGGCCTGATCGGGCTGCGCTCGGGCTGGGTCCGTGACCTCGGGAGTGGCTATTCGGGAGTGGTGACCGACGGCAAGGTCCTGGTCACCCAGTTCGCCGCCGGTGAAAAGGACGTGGTGGGAGCCTTCGATGCGACGAGCGGAGACGAACTCTGGCGCTTCGAGCTCGAGCCGACCTACAAGGGACACGATGGATCCCACAACGGCCCTATCGCCACTCCTCTGATCGCCGGGGACCGAGTTTTTGCAAGCGGGGCGTGGGGGCGTTTCGTGGCTCTAGATCTGGCCACCGGGGAACTCGCCTGGTCAGTGCATTTCGTCGACGATCTCGGCGCAGAGAAGCCTTGGTATGGTTTTGGCTGCTCACCGATTGCGGTCGGCGACGACGTCGTGGTTGGGGTGGGAATCGATGCCGAGAGAGGTACCTTGGTTTCGTTTACCAGAGACAGTGGCGAGGTATCGTGGCGCAGCGGAACCGACACGATCGAATAC
>JAIOJS010000160.1 GCA_019911795.1 Thermoanaerobaculia bacterium
TGACGTCGATACCGTACTTCCGGACTCCCCGCGCGATGATCCCGCGGATCATGGTGTTCAGCTCCTCGGAGGGTCTCAGAAGGAGTCGGCTGTGCATCGATCGCGAGGTGGTTTCGTAGAGTTGACCGGCTCTTATCCAGCGAAGTGGGTATCCCATGTCGACTATCACGGGATCTTGATTGGCGACCTTTCAAGGGTGGTGGACGGCCGCTTGTCCGGTCGGTCCTGGGTCAGGCTCTCCAAGCGGTTGAGGTCTCGCCTCCGTCTGTAGCAATCCCAATCCGACGGGGTCCACGAGCTCTTCCTGTCGTCCCACGGATCAGGTCGGACAGACCCGGCCGTTCGATGGCGGCGGAGGCCTGGTGTGTGACATCGGGGCGATCGAAGAGACCTCGCCTATCTCGCTCCTCTTCGGCGATGGGTTCGAATCGGGTGATCTGGGTGGTTGGTCTCCCTAGATTACCGTAAAGCGAGTCTCGGGGAAGCCAACGCAACGTAGGTGCACGGGCGGGGCGTCATCGACGCCGCAGTAGTAGTCGCTATGACGTTGCCAGAACCTTTCCCTTGATCTACCGTACATAGTGCACATGGACAGTAAGACGACGCAGTTTCTACTTCACCTGTCGCCTGGCGATCCGGAACCGATCCGCAAGCAGATCGCACGTCAGCTACGCGAGCGAATCGTGCGGGGTGAGCTGGCCGCTGGAGGAGCCCTCCCCGGCTACCGACGGCTGGCCCGGCAGCATCGAGTCGCACCCTCGGCCGTCGAGGCAGCGTACATGCTCCTGCTGGAGGAGGGGATTCTCGTCGGGAACGATGATGGGGAGGTTCGCATTGCGACTCTCGACGAAGAGCGGCGACGGCAGCTCGTGGAAGGCCTGCGGTTGGACGAGCTGGTTGAGCAGGAGCTCAGCCGACGCGAAATGAAGATGGCGCGTGACGTTCAGCGGCGACTGCTCCCGCCCACGGAGATCAACGGGCCAGGTTGGCAGGTCGCAGCTCGCTGCGTGCCGGCACGCGTCGTGGCTGGCGATTTCTACGACGTGCTTCGGCACCCGAACGGACGTGTCGACGTCGTGATCGCCGATGTCGCCGGGAAGGGTTTTGCGGCCAGCCTGATCATGGCCTCGGTGAAAGCGATGCTACCCTTCGTCATCGCTGAGGTGAGCGTCGCTCAGGCCTTGAGAGATCTGAACCGCCGGCTGGCGCCGGAGTTCCAACGCGGCGAATTCGTGGCGTTGACCCTGGCTCGCTACGACCCAATAGAAGGCAGCCTCGAGATCTCGAACGCCGGAGCTCCCGATCCCTATCTCGTACGACCGGGATCCGAGCCACAGCTGGTGAACGTACCTGGCCCTCGCCTGCCACTAGGGATCCGCTCGGAGGTTCACTACGCCTCTCAAACGACCCAGATTGAGGAGGGCCAAGCGCTCCTTCTCATGACGGACGGAATGCCCGAGGCACAAGACGGCTCCGGTGATCCCCTCGGATATGACGCCTTGGAGGCCCTGCTCGCTCAGCAGGGACCGATCGAGTCGCCGGCGAGTTGGCTAGCCGAGGTCTTCGAACAGGTGAAAGAGCGAACACAAAGTCTGCCCGATGACGACTGGACGGCGGCGATGCTGGTACCGTGCGGGGCGGTGCCGTGATACTCACGCTGTCGGATCGTTCCGACGAACCACTGCACGCCCAGATCTCTCGCCAGATCCGCGCCAAGATCCTGTGTGAACGACTCGAGCCCCGCGCCCCTTTGCCCTCCATCAGGAAATTCGCCAAGGAGCAGAGAGTGAGTGTCATCACCGTCCAGAGGGCTTACGACGATCTGGAGCGCGAGGGGCTCTTGCACTCACGCCGCGGCAAGGGATTCTGGGTCGCCCCTATTCCCGTAACAAGGAGGCATACGATGGCGGAGGACCGATTCCGGGAGGCCACTCAGACGATCGTCAAGCACGCAGCCGAGGAAGGACTTGGCCACGACGCAATGCGGCGAATACTCGACGAGATCTTGAAAGGGGCCGACCAATGACCCAGAAAGAAAGCAACGACGCCCCCGCAGCCCGTCTCCAGGGGCTGACGAAACACTTCCCTACGTTCGAGCTGGGTCCGTTGGACCTCACCCTCGAGCGCGGCACCGTGGTAGCGCTCGTCGGGCCGAACGGAGCGGGGAAAACCACGACTCTCAACTGCATGGCAGGCTTGGTGGTCCCAGACGCCGGCACAGTCGAGATCTTTGGCGAAACGGTTGGCCCCAACCAAACCAGCTACCGGCGGAATCTGGGATACGTGGGCGAAGGCAGCGGCTTCTTTCAGCGCTGGACCGTCGATAGAAACCTCGACCACCTCGCTCGCCTCCTGCCCGGGTGGTCCAGCGCACGAGCGGTTCAGCTCACGCGTCGCTTCGGTTTACCACGGGACAAGGCAGTCAGGGATCTATCGACGGGCAACCGCGCGAAGCTCGCGTTGGTGGCAGCGCTGGCCCGTGGTTCGCGGCTGTTGCTGCTGGACGAGCCGACCGCCGGGCTCGATCCGGTCGTCCGCGCCGAAGTGCTGGACGTCCTCTGGGAGGTGACCGAAGACGGCGAGCATGCGGTTCTCTACTCGACGCACGTGCTCTCCGACATCTCCCGGCTGGCCGACGAACTCGTCTTCCTTCGCGACGGTCGTGTGATACAGCGGTCCGGACGCGAGGAACTCGCCGAAAGCTGGCGTCGGGTCTCCTTTCGTCTCCCGGACCAGACCGTGGATCTCATCGGAGTGGTCGAGCATCGTCGACTACAAAACGATCATCAGGTCATCACTCGAAGTGCCACGGCAACTCTCGAACTGCTTAGCGACCTGGGCGCTGAGGGCGTCGAGACCGCACGCATGACCATCGAAGAGATCGCCGTACAGATCCTCAAGGAGGGACACGATGTGGCAAGCCCTGCGAGCTGAGCTCGCCTATCTCCGACCCTGGCTGCTCGGCGGCCTTGGCATCGCCGTCGCAGTGATGGCCCTGGTGTCGGTCATCTTCGCAACTTTCGGCGGGCCGCCCGCTGTCGCCGCTTCCGCGATCCGCGCCATGTTCCCGCTAGCGGCCTGCCTGATCGTCGCCTTCATCGTCCAGGCCTACCACAAGGACGAGCGGCGTGCGCTCCTCTTCCTCGCGGGTCCGGTAACTCCGCGCCAGCTCGCCATGGTGAGAGTCTTGATTCCACTCGCGCTCGGAATTTGCGGCATGTTGGTTGCGGCGCTGATCCTAAGCGTGGACAGCGCGATCACCGGTTCGGTCGCCTTCGAGACACTGCAGATCGTCGGGTATGTGGGTGGGCAACTGTTGCTGTACACCCAGATGGGCCTCCTGATTCAAGAGGCGGTGGTTTCCGCTCGTCAACGTCGTCGAAGCGCGGCGCTCGCGGGCTGGGCGACCCTCTTCGGCGGTGCCATTCTGCTCACCGTGGTGACGTTCGCCGCCCTCGCCAGTCAGGGACCGTCGACCTGGCCCAGCCTCCATGGAGCCAATCTGATCGCGAGCGCCATCCTCATGGTCGTGACCGTTCGCCTCTACACCGGTCGCACCGACTTTACGCACTAGAACCCTCGAACCGGATGAAGCTAGGAAGGGCCCACGGGCCCAGGAAGAGGGGCCGGAAGAGGTCAACCACCTCACGGCAAGAGGTCCCACGGCAAGAGGTCTCAACCCGGGCAAGAGGTCTCAACCACCTGGAGAGACGGCAAGAGGTCTCAACCACCTGGAGAGACGAGCAAGCTCAAACCGGTCGCCGAGACCCTCTTCGGCGCTCCCGGAAAGCAAAAAAGTGGCGGCCAACCACTACAGATGAGCAAAGCCTTGGGCGATCGAGGTCTGTCGGCCTCGAATTCCGCCCAATCCCCCACCAGCGGACACAGCTCCGCCAAAGGCGCCCTCAGACTGCCTGGACCAACCCGTCGACCAGCGACTTCTAGGCCGGTGCGGCTCTCGCCAACCCCAGCGTCCGCGTGGATGGCAGCCGCGGCGGTACGGAGCCCGCGGGAAAGAGCACGCTGAGATCGCCACTTCTCAGGCGATTGGCCGCATCGCGGTAGCAGTCCACAAAGTAGAGCCAGGTCCGCTTGTAGGTGATCCACTCCTCCGC
>JAIOJS010000161.1 GCA_019911795.1 Thermoanaerobaculia bacterium
CATGGCTTGATCCTGGCGAACAGATATTCACCGGCACCCCATTGACCGCCGGCATCAACACACTCTCCTTCAGTGTCCCGGTGAACACGGTGGTGGTTCAGAAGCTGATGAGTCGATTCCGCGTCAGCAGCGGCGGGGGTCTCTCCCCCACCGGTCCCGCTGGCGACGGCGAGGTCGAGGATCTCTGGGCAGCGAGCGAAGTGATAGCCCCCGAGATGCAGTGGGTCGAGTACGGACCTGCCCTCGGAAACCCCGTGATCGAGGAGTGTCAATCGACTCCCGTCGCGCCCTCGGCCCTGATCTTGACCTTTAGCGAAGACCTCATGGCGGATGGCGGAGCTCACGCCGCCAACAACCCAGCCAACTACTCGGTCATCAGCCCTGGGGCCAACCGTGCTTTCGACACCACCTCGAGTTGCGCCATTGCAGGCGACGACCAAGTTGTAGCGATTGAGTCTGTTGCCTATGCCCAGGGAACTCCCAATCCATCGCTCTCGCAGACGACCCTCGACTTCGCTCCAGAGCTCCCCGATGGGATCTATCGACTCTCAGCCTGCGAATCCATTCAGGATCTAGCTGGTAACTCACTGGGTGGAGGACTGGGAGCAGGACGCACCTTCCGCGTGGACCAGGGAAACTGGATAGGCCACGGGCATTTCGACTGCGACCTGACGGGCTGGCTTTTCGACCCTCCGACGGCCAATATCCAACACGACGTTCCGGACGTCGCCACCTCATTCGAGTCCGGCTCGGCCCACTTCTCGAGTGCCGGTAGCGAGCAACTCGCCCTCGGCCTCTGTCTGTCAGAGCCAGACGTCTCGATGACCTCGATCCCCGAATATCAGTTCGGCGGGTTCTTGCGAGTCGATCAATCGTTGGGAGTGGGAGTGATCTGGACCGAGACCTGTACCCTCTTCGATCAAGTGGACTGTCTGGGCAACAACCTAGGAGCGTTCTCTAGAGGAGAGCTTATTGCGGATTCCGATGGGGACTTCGAATCCCTGGGGATCCCTGTCCCAGTCCATGCTGCTGCACAATCGATCTTCTGTGAGCACCGTACCGAGGGCAGCGATCCATGGGATGCCTATCTCGATGCCTCTTTCCTTCGGGACGAGAGCCTCTTTCGTGACGGCTTCGAGACTGGCACCACCTCGGCCTGGTCGAACTAGATTCTCTTTGAGAGAGCTTCTATCCTTCGAGTCGGGCCGATGGTTCGGACGTGCTCTCCGGTCCGAATGCTGCGTCAACTACCTGGTAGCCGCCAGGAGCGACACATCGTAGTGGCGAAGTTTCGAGATCTAATCAGTCTGTGGAAGTAGCCGACCACGCAGAGAGGTCGCCAATCTCGAAGCCATCGGAAAAGAGAGGAGTTGAGGATCTGAAATAGGTGATGTATCCGCTGGCCTCTCCCACCAGGACATCGATGTCTCCGTCACCATCAAGGTCAGCCAGAGCCGGGGAGGTTGTCCGCCCCGTGTCCAGCTCGTCCCAAGGGTTTGCATCCACCACGAATGCGGGATTCGAAGGGGTCCCAGTGTTTCGTAGAAGATGCATCGGACCATAGTCTTCACCCGACAGAACATCCAGGTCACCATCCCCATCGAAATCCCAGAGGGCTGGATCGGTCGCCGAGCCAAGGTCGATGCCGGCAAACGGCCCCTCGGCGGTCGAGGTGAGGTGAAATGCGGGGCTGAAAGCGGTGCCTGTGTTCTCGATCCACAGCAAGCGACCGTACTTCTCTCCAGAGACAACGTCGATGTCGCCGTCAGCATCCAGGTCTACTGCGGCGGGACGACCGTACGAACCGAAGCCGAGGTTGTCAAACGGATTCTCTGAGCCGAACCGTTCCACGAAAACAGGAGAGGTGGGGCCACCAATGTTCTCGAGGTACGCGAAGTCCCCGTACCGCGGCGCCACGATCACGTCAAGATCGCCATCGGCATTCAGATCCGCGAACGCTGGAGCAGAGCGCTCCCCGACATCGATGCCGTCAAAAGGATTTGCTGCAGCCACCCTGAACGCGGGTTGACCGGAATTGCCGGTGTTCTCCCAGAACATCACCGTTCCGTCGAAAGTTCCAATGGCCAGGTCAAGATCACCGTCACCATCCAGGTCTCCAAGGGACTCGTGAATCCATTGACCGGCGTCGTAACCGAGGAACGGACTAAGGGTCTGTTCCGAGAACGACGGCATCGACGCGTCACCGGTGTTCTCGAAGAGCAGTAGGAGTCCGCGGCTGTATCCGGCAACGACATCCAAATCACCGTCCGCATCCACGTCCCTCAAGGATGGGCTATAGACCCGATTGGGAACACCTTCGAAGGGGTTGGCTGTACCGGTCCTCTGAACAAACGATGGCAGCGACGGACCAGTATTCTCAAAGAATGCCATGCCACCGCCTCCGGTACTATCTCTAAAACCAACGACGGCATCCAAGTCTCCATCCCCATCCAGATCTCCGATGCTGGGAGAAGCTTGGTAGCCGACATCGATACCGAGGAAAGGGTTGGACCCCGCAGACGCCATGAAGGAAGGATTCGTCGAACTCCCCGTATTGATGAAGGTAGCGAAGACTCCATCCTGGTTGCCAACCAAGAGGTCGAAGTCACCGTCTCCGTCTACATCAAGTACGGCTGGTGAGGCAAGGCTGCCGACACCGAGACCATTTAGAACCTCGGGGGTTTCCATGTAGAGAGGTCTTGCCGTCGTTCCCTGATTTGACCAATATCCCAGACTCCCGTCACTCCAGCCAACGATGGCGT
>JAIOJS010000162.1 GCA_019911795.1 Thermoanaerobaculia bacterium
GATCTCCCCTGTGGAGAGAGGTCTGGACTTCGCCAACGCCTCAGGAAGCTGGGGGAGCTGATCGGACATCAGCCTCCCTTCGTTGTCCAAGGCCAGTCCGGGAATGACAAGGAGCCGGGCCAGGAGAAGCTGCTCGAGCGAGGACGCCTCGCCGAGGAAATGCCAAAGCGCTGGCCGCACCGGCAGGTCCGTGGTCACTTCGAGGGCGAGGAGAGCAGCGAGATCGGCGAGTGTGTAGCTCAAGCACCTCGCAGCGGCGCCTTCGGCCGACGAGGACTTGCAGAGAGGGTGCAGGGCTTGGGCGGCCGGAGCCAAGGTCTCGCGGCAACGCGCTCTGAGTGCGGACACTTGGCTCTGGAACCAGTCTCCTTTCGCCTCCTGCAGCGCGAGTCTCTCCACCGCCCGGCACCAGGCCTCGGCGAGATCGCAGAGCTCCCAGGTGTTTCGCAAGAGCTGGGAGCGAGCATCGCCGACGATTCGGCCGACACGATTGCCATGGAGCTCGCGGTCGAGGACGCCGATGCGGTTCATGATGAGGTCCTGATCACGCCAACGCTCGGCTTGCTCGCGCACCAGCTTCACCCTGGCGCGATCGTCCTCCGCGACCGCCTTGAACCAGGCCGAGAGGTCGTTCCGAAGCATGTGACCCCAGGTCTCGGCGGCACGAGGGAGCTTGAAACGGTGCTTCGAGGCTCTGACGAGCGCGGCATGACCTTCTGAAGCGGCGACGAGCACTTTTCGTCGCCTATCCTCCAATCCCTGGAGACCTCGAGCCTCCTGCAGACCGAGAGCCTGCCCCTGACCAGCGAAGGCGCGCACGGCTTCGACCAGGTCCGTGAGCCCTGGAAGGGTGCGCGGGACATCCAGCCAGGCGATGAGGCCAGACGAGGGTGCGAGGAGGGCGCCTCGAAGGCCCGCACTGAGGGCGACGAGCTTGGCGGGAACGGTTTCGGGGACGGACTCTGCGCGTGTGGTCGCGAGGAGATCGTCGACGATCTGGCCGGTCTCGGCCTGCAGCGAGCTCGCTCCGTGTGCCGCTGCGAGCAACCAGTCGGGCAGGACCGGTGGCGCACCCGCCGCCGCCTGAGCCCGCACAAGCCAGTAGGCGCCTGCGGTGTCGCCCTCTGCGAGAGCCTGCAAGACCTCGCCACCGAAGTGGTCTGCCTTTGGAGAGCCTGCGGGGAGGTCGCTGCTGGCAGCTTGGCCGTCGCCGAGGTCCGGTCCGTCATCGGTTACCAGCGAGGCCTCGGAGGTCTTCGCTGCATCGGGCCGGCGCTCCTCGGCGGTGGGCAAGACTGGCTCGACGAGTCCTGGGGCCTCAGTCTCCGAGCTACTCGACTCCGGCTCGCGGTCAGGTCGCACCCTGCCCGACTCTGAACCGGTTGGACCTTCGGGGCCGACCACGCCGCTCGCGGCCTCTGTCCCCAAAGTTCCTTCGGCGCGGTCTCCGGTTGTTCCATCCGGCGCTGTGGCTGCACTCTGCGGATCCACACGGGGCGGGTCGCCCGGCGTTCCGGGCTGGGTTGACTCTTCCGAAGAGGCTTGGGCAGGCTTCACTAGCCGGGCGACCGAGCTTTCGGAGCCGGCGCCTTCAACTGCGGTCGAATTCTCGGGCTGACCGGAGACGGCCCCGGTGCCTCGGCCTCTCGCCACGAGATCGTTCCAGCGCGCTCGAAGCGCGTCGAACTGAACCTCGAGGTGCTCCGTTGCTTCCCGTTTGGCCTTCTCCGCCGATCGCGAGGCCGCGCCCTGATTGCGGACCTCCGAGTACTGATCGAGGACGGCCTCGAGTTGGTCGATCGCATTCGAGGCATCCTGGAGGAACGTAGCCGGAATCCCCTGGATCTCGCTCGGATCCAAGGCGCATTCCAAGCAGGTGAGCTCCTCGGTGAATCTCTCGCTGATTCCCATCACCCGCGCTGTCAGGGCTAGCCGCCCGCGGGCGGGGTCCATCTGCTTCGAAACAGCGAGGTTTCTCAGCTCGGCCACAGCGGCCTCGATCTCATCCCAGCAAGGGTCTACCGCTGGGACCTGCCAGAGGAGTGCGAAAGCTGCCTCGAACGGCGACGGCAGGGTCTTTCCGTGGGGTTCCGCTTCGACAGGGGCTTCCACCGCGAGGTTGGCGCTCGTCTCGCGATTTCGATCCACGGAAACCCCTGGATCCATGGGGTGCTCCTCTGCGCCTTCGGCATCCCACTCCAGGAGGGTCCGCATGAGATCGAGCTCTTCTTGATTAACGTCGAATCGGGTCGGTGCCTCTTTGGGCGACACTGCACCTCCTTCGCCGGGTGATGTTCCAGCTGGAGAATCGGGCCCGACCGAATTGGTCGAACCATCGCCGCCGCTCAGGTCAGCGCTCACGGCCCCAACCAGATCCTCACGGATCGTCCGCCAAACCCGCAAGACGCCCACTGCGACCTCGGGTTGTCCTCGGTAGGCCTTCTTGAGAATCTCCTTCTGCTTTCTGGGCGGTGCGCTCCGAGCGTTCCGGAAGCCCTTCGCGGGCATATGCGACAGGAAAGTGTCGACAAAATCACGCGATCGATCCGCTGCAGAACCTTCCCAGGCAAGGACAGTGTCGAGAATTCGATCCAGCAGCTGCGACGAAACACTGAGGTCCGGGTCCTTCGGATCCGCGGATGCGCGATCACTGGCCATCGAATCCCTCACGATCAGACGTCACAAGAGGCAGGTCGAACACGGCGTTGTCACGCAACCGCGTGCAATCCTCGATTCTCAGGGCAAGCAAGACCGTCCGCTCACGGGCCGTGGAATCGACAGGATTCTGATAGGCCACTGC
>JAIOJS010000163.1 GCA_019911795.1 Thermoanaerobaculia bacterium
CCCTGACCAGAAGGCGGCGTCACCTTGCCGTTCGAGCCACAAACCGTCGGCGATACCGAGTCGACGTGCCTGCCGAGCGCGCTCCACCGCGTAGTCCCTCGCCTCGGCCAAGCGACCTTGCCAAAGAAGGACGTAGTAGCGCTGCTCCAGGACGAGCGCGGTGCGCACCATCTCTCGCCAGTCGTCGGGGTGAGCGGCGGCGAGTTCGAGAGCGAGTTGATGACTCAACTCCCCCGACCAGAGGCGGCGGGTCAAGCGATCGACGACGACCGGATCGTCGTTCGCGACCGGCTCCAGGTCTTCGGCGGCGGCCACCAAGTCTCCGGCCAAGAGCCCGAGCTGGGCGGACACAGCGGGAAAGCGTGGGTCGTCCCACCAGTCGCGGTAGATCTCCATCCAGAGGGCGTCGGCCTCCTCCCACCGTCCCTCCCGCGCCAGGGCCACGACCTCAGCCATCGGATACAACTTCGCCTGGGGCACGGTTCGCGACGCTTCGGCAAAGAGTTCGGTCGCGCACCGCCCCTCCGAGCATCGCGAAGACGCGGCGCAGCCTTGGTTCCACAGAGTCATGCCATCGAGCAGGGCGTCGAGGAACCCACCTTTCGCCTCGGCAGATCTGACTCTTGGAGTCCCGCGCTCGGCAAGGGACGTATAGGTGTCCACGAGATCGGCGGCGACCAAGGTTCTCAGGTCCTGGTCGAGGAAGCCAAAGTCCTCGGGCTCAATCGCCGGGAGGCAGCCAGGGCGCTGTGTCATCAATCGGCGGTAGTAGTCCCAGATGTCGATGAAGAGCTGTCTTCGACCCGGTGCGACAAACGGATCCTGTTCGACCTTGCGGTTGGATCCCACGAAGATGTCGTCGACGTAGAAGCGAACCTGGGAGGTGTCGACACCGGGAGGATCTCCGATGAAGGAGAACTTGAAAACGCGAGAACCGGGAAGACCCACCGCGTTGGCCTGGTCCAGGAGTTCGAGCCGGGGAAATGAGACTCCCTCTTGGTAGAGGACGAGATCGTATCGCCCCGCGTCGATGCGATAGCGAACCTCCACCTCATACCAGGTGAAAGGGAGCACATCGATGAGGGGGACATCTTCGCCACCGGTGTGGTGGAAGAAGCTGCCATCGCGAGTGCCGAACCAGAAGCCCATTCCATCCCGCACCGGCGTGCCGCCTCGTTCGACCACAAAGTGGGACTCGCCCGCCAGGGCAACGTTGAGGGACTCCTCCGGCTCCGCCGTCATCAAGGCGAAGTCAAAGTAGACGGTGCCGCTGTCCAACTGGGGGAAGTACCCCTGCAGCTCGGCGAAGTCCCCGTCGCCGGCGACATCGGTAACCTCCACCGATCGCGTCCCACTGTGGCGATAGGCCGAGTTCAGGCGCACGCTGCCTCGGGAGTCCTGGAACACCATCACCGTGTAGGGCCCGGTCTCGACCTGACCGCCGTCGAAATCGTAGGCGACCAGAGCGAAGCGCTCCTCCGCCTCCACGTCGGCCGCCCCGACTGTCTCGGCGGCCCCGACCGCCCCAGAAAGAAGTACCAGGCTCGAAAGGCAAAGGATCCGAGAGGCCCTCAGTACTAGAGCCCTCGGCATTAGAGAAAGTCCAGCGCGCAGTGATAGTCGAAGAGGGCGTTGCGATTGTGGGCTGACTCGCGACCGCCGAACTGCTTCATCAGGATGCCGTAGGCCGCCTTGAGCGAGGTCGATGCCGACCGGACCCGCGGGTGGCCGCCGATCTCCTCACGGTAGGGAAAATCATCTCCCTGCGCCGCCCATTCGGCCAGCACTTCGCGCTGATCCTCGAGAGCGCTAAGGATCAGGGCGTTGTACTCCCGAAGATCGTTGGGTGGGTTGAGACGTCGAAAGGTGGCGATCAGGGTCCCTAGCTGTTCTACCGGTCGGGTTGCGCTCCGCCCACGATGGTAGAAGTCCTGATAGGCGGTAACCCGGGCGCGGGTGGCCTCGTCGAGAAAGTGGAAACTCCTCTCGAGGTAGACGGCATGGTCCACATCCATGGGACTCCGAGCGAAGTCGAAACTCGTCTGCCGATGAGGAATGGTGGCATAGGCCTCCGAGACGCTGAGGGGGAAATCCAGGGTGAAGAGCTCGACCGGTTCCTCGAGCGGCTGGTCCACCACCGGACCCTCTAGAGGCTTCATCGTGGAGTCGGCCTCAGCATCGAACTCGGAATTCTCCAGGGAGTCTGATTCGGCACCTTCAGTCTGGATCTTGTTTTCACCTGAACAACCCAGGACTGAACAAGCTAAGACGGCGAACATCAAGGTGACCAAAGGCCACCGAGTTGCCCAGCTTGTCCGAGGAATGAGAGGTTGGTTCTGCGTCAAGGCTTTCCTCATGAAACAGAGTGTACACCTCAGATCAGCGGAGACCGATCGGTCGATCTCGCGGTGCGATGCGAGGTCGTTGCCCCTGGGACCGCAAAGTGTCGCACGTACAAACGAGAGGCGGTCCAACCCGACCCTCTCGATGGCCCGACGTCCCCTTCCCGACTCAACACACGGAGATATCATGATCCTTCGAAACCTCCTTCTCACCTTCTTGATCCTTCTCTCGACAACGGCCACGGCCGGTGGTCAGCTCACGGCGATCGGTGCCGAGTATTGGACCCAGCATGTTCCCGGCATGCCGGGTGCCCCTGCGAACCAGGATGCCTTCGGCGGCAGACTGACCAAGGGGGACTTCGACGGCGACGGCTACGACGACCTGGTGGTCGGCATCTACGGTGACGGAGCCCTGCACTCCGGTGCTGTTCATGTCTTCTATGGCAGTCCGAGCGGTTTCACGGCGGCCAACTCACAGCTTTGGAACCAGGACTCGCCCGGTATTCCAGGCGCCGATGAGGCCCTGGACCTGTTTGGACGCGGAATCGGAGCCGGCGATTTCGATGCCGACGGCTACGACGACCTGGCCATCGGCATCCCCGGAAAGGCGATCGGTGGCGTCGTGGGTTGCGGAAGCGTCCTGGTTCTCTACGGGACCGCCAGTGGCCTCGTAGCGACCGGCCTCCAACTGTGGAACGATCTCAACCTCCCCATCGAACTCGACCGTCGCGATGGACTCGGGCTCAGTCTCGCTTCGGGCCACTTCGACGATGACGAGTACGCCGACCTGGCGATGAGTATCCCGGGGGAGACCGTGCTCGGGGCATCTCGAGCCGGAGCCGTCCTTGTCCTCTATGGAAGCGTGACTGGATTGACCCAAGTTGGAATCCAGACCTGGCACCAGGACGTCTCGGGAGTACTCGGCGCCGCCGCCGTCGATGAACGCTTCGGCAATAGTCTGGCCAGCGGCGATTTCGACGGGGATTCCTACGACGACCTCGCCATCGGTGTGCCCGGCGATATCGTGTCCAACGTCGACGCCGGAGCGGTCAACGTGCTCTACGGCACGACCATCGGCCTAAGCACCAACCGCAATCAGCTGTGGAGCCAAGGGACGCCAGGACTCCCCTTCGTCCCCGAGGCCGACGACGCCTTTGGGTGGGCCCTCGCAACTGGCGACTTCAACGGTGATGGAGCCGACGAGTTGGCGATCGGCGTGCCCTTCGAGGACCATGGCGCCTTCACGGATTCGGGTGCCATCCACGTGCTGTACGGATCCGATCCGGACGGACTGTCGGTCGCCGGCGCCCTGGCCATCGTCCAGGGCGATGCCGGAACTCCCGGACAGCTGGGGATCCAGCACCACCTGGGAATCGCTCTCTCCAGCGGCGACTTCGACGGC
>JAIOJS010000164.1 GCA_019911795.1 Thermoanaerobaculia bacterium
CTGCGAGAAGTGCTGGCCGAGATCCAGAGCAGTGTCAAGGCGGGGATGCAGGATTCCGTCCTGGCCGGAGCCGCCGGCCAGTTGGCGCAGGCGCTGTCTGCCTTCGGAGACGTGCTAGAGGACCTACTGGATCGTGAGGACGGTCCCCTCATCACCATGCTCAACGCGGTGCCGGTCCTCGATCTCTTCGGAGCTCTTCTAGGCGGAAGCAACCTGCTGGAGCAGGCGTTGATCGCTCGCTCGTCGTTGGCCGAGACCCTGGCTCAACGGGGTCTGGCCGCCGAGGATACCGAGGGAGTGAAGGCGCTCGTTGCCGAACGCGGTCGCGCGACCTTCCTCCACAACAAGATTCAGGCGGCCGTTCACTTCTGCTTCCGGGCTCTGCCCCCGGCGGTGGCACAGTTGGTGGCGGTGCGTGCCGGCGAGCGCGCTGCCATCGACGCCGTGATCTAGATCTAAACCTGGATCCGAGCTGGGCCTAGATCCGAGCTTGAACGGTGTAGAGCTGGTGGTATCGCCCCTCTTTGGCGATCAACTCGTCGTGGCGTCCGCGTTCGACGATTCGGCCGTTCTCGATCACGAGGATGAGGTCGGCGCGTCGGATGGTCGACAGACGGTGGGCTATGACGAAGGTGGTACGGCCTTCGAGAAGGTCGTTCAAACTCTGCTGGATGAAGGCTTCGGACTCAGTATCGAGACTCGAAGTGGCTTCGTCGAGGAGCAGGATTCTCGGCTTGGCCAGGAGTGCCCTGGCGATAGTGACGCGCTGACGTTGACCTCCGGAGAGTTTGACGCCCCGTTCGCCGATGACGGTGTCGAGTCCTTCGGGAAAGCGGTCCGCAAACTCGGTGACGTGGGCCTGTCGCGCGGCGAGTTCGACCGCCGCGTCGTCCGCATCCTCGCGGGCGAAGAGCAGGTTCTCACGGATGGTGCCATCGAAGAGGAAGTCGTCCTGGAGCACCAGACCGAGCTGGGCTCGGTAGCTCGCAAGCCTCACATCGCGTAGATCGATGCCATCGACTAGGACCCTTCCCTCATCGGGAGTCAGGAAGGTCGCGGCGAGTCCCGCCAGGGTCGACTTCCCGGATCCCGAGCTCCCTACCAAAGCGATAACGGTACCGGGTGCCGCGTCGAAGGTAACGTCGTGGAGTACCGGCTCCTCCTCGTAGGCGAAGGTGACGTTCTCGAAGCGAACCTGCCCTTCGATCGTCGGCATGGTTACGGTACGTTGGGGATCGTCATCCTCGCCGGGCTGCGACATCAACTCGGCGGTGCGATCGAGTCCGGCGAACGCTTCGGTCATCTGGGTGCCGATGTTGGCCATCTGGATAACGGGGGCCACGAGGAAGCCGAGGAAGAGAGTGAAGGAGAACAGATCGCCGACCGAGAGTTTGTCTTGGAGGATGAGGTTCCCGCCAAATCCCATGACCATGACGCCGGCGAGGCCGATGAAGAGGGTCCCGAAGCTGGTCACCATGGCGGTCGTGGTCAGGGTGGTCTTCACGTTGTCGTAGATACGAAGAACGCCCGCTTCGAAGATATCCCCCTCGCGCTCGACGGCGTGGAAGCCCTTGATGATGCGGATTCCTCCCAACGACTCGTTGAGTCGACCCGTGACCTGAGCCTGGATCTCTCCCCGCTCCCGGAAAGCAGGACGCAAGGTCTGAAAGGCCTTGGTGGAAACGAATGCGAAGAGTCCCAGGGGGACGATGGCGAGGGCGGTCATCAGCGGGTTGATGCGCAACAGGAAAACCAGCGCCACGATGGCGGTGATGGTGCCGCCCACCAGCTGAACCAGTCCAGTGCCGACCAGGTTTCGGACCCCTTCGACGTCGTTCATGATGCGCGACACAAACTCCCCCGTCTTGGTGTTGTCGAAGGCGCGGATCGGTAGTTTGAGGACGTGACGCTGGACCTCGGTGCGGAGCTGGGCGATCAGGTGCTGAGCCTCGACGCTGAGTAAGCGGGTGAGGAGGAAGGAGGTGGCCGACTGGATGATGACGGCCGCGGCTACCGCGAGCAGGATGGTGATCAACAGTTCGGGGCGATCCCCGGTGATGACATCGTCGATCAGGTACTTGGTCGAGGCGGGAAGGACCAAACCGCAGAGGCGGTTGACCAAGATGAGGACCAGCCCGATGCCGAGCAGTCGGCGGCGGGGCCAGATGATCTGTCGGAAAGCGTTGCGGAGGCTGCTGGAAGAGAGCGATGCCTTGGGACGAGGTGCTGACATGGGCGGAAGAGTCCTATGGGTTCGACTCCCGTGAAGGGAGTTCGTAGCGATGACTGGGTCTTCGGCGAGAGCCGCCTAGCGGCCGGTGAGGAAGTCTAGATAGGCATTCGCGGCGGCTTCGGGCTGTTCCACCATAGGCAGGTGTCCGCATTGAACCAAGGTGGCGGTACGGGAGGCCGCCTGTCGCAGCGCTCGCTTGGCGACCTCGGGCGTCGTCGAGTGGACGACACGGCTCTTGTCACCGACCAGGATCATGGTCTTGACCTCGAGTTCCGGCAACAGAAGGTCGAGGAGGTTGGCGCGGTCGCCCTCCCTTAGGTCTTTCCACACCTGTTGGTAGAAGGCGCCCTTGCCGGCCAGGCGATCGCCGCGCTGCTTGAGAACAGCCGGCGCAAGTTCCGGATACTTGTAGGTCATGAACTTGAGGATCGACTCGTAGCCCGATGCGCTGTTGGTGATGAGGGGGTTACGACCCTGCTCGATCTGCTTATCGAGTTCGCTCTCGTAGGGGACGCGAAGTCCCATCGGCTCGAAGAGAGCCAGGCTGAGGATCTCGATCTTCGAGGAGTAGGCATAGCTGGCCGCCACCATGGCACCCACCGAGTGACCGATGACGTGGAAGCGTTCGAGGGCGATATCGCGAGCAAATTGGCGGATCGACTTGGTCAGTTTGGATGCGCTGTACTTGACGTTGGGATCCTGCGCGTTGCGACCGAACCCGGGGAGGTCTGGGGCTACGATGCGGAGGTTCTTCTGAATCAAGAGGGCCGCGAAGTCGGTCCAGTCCTCCTTCTGACCACCGAAACCATGGAGCAGCAGGACCACCGTCTTGCCGGTGCCTCCATCGAGGTACCAGATCTCCTCGCGTCCGACGGACACGGACTTTTCCGTTAGGCCGGCGCGACGTTGAGCCCGCCGTTGTCCCAGACTGGCGAAAAAGCCGCCCAGTCCATCCCCTCCGCTCGAGAAGAGGCCCTTGCGATAGGCGACTAGGGCTGCACCGAGTGCGAGCACCAGGATACCCTTGATGAGAAATTCGATCATGACACTCCTTACGACATGGCGCGACGAGCTTCTCTGCCCCTCCAGCGCAAGCTGGAGCATAGCAGCGCGAAGCCCTCGACGTAGAATGCTGGAATGAGACGACGCATCCTTTTTGCGGGCCTGGTCCTCGCCATCGGGTACCCGGGCAGCGGCTTCGCCGGCCCGATCGAGGATCTCCTGGAACTGGACGGTACCGAGACCCTCCTCTTGGAGATCGCTCCCACCCTGGAGCAGACGGTCAGGGCGCAGCTCGATGGACTGGATCCACCGCCCACCTTCGAATCGGCCCGACTGATGAACAGATTCTCTGCCAACCGGTTGCGGCGGCGGATGACGGAGATCCTGGGTACGAGCTGGCGAATAGAGCCAGGTGGTGAGATTCGAACCTGGTTCGATAGTGAACTTGGCCGCGAGATTCGCGCGGCGGAGCGATCTCTCGCCAGCGAAGAATCCAAGCGCTTGATGGGAGTCTACGTCGGGACCCTGGGCGATCTTGGTCCAGAGGATGAGCGATGGATCTTGGCGGACCGAATCCTCGAAGCGCGCCGCGACGTCGAGCGACTAGAGCGAATCCAGCGGACGGCGGTCGCCTTGAGTCTCTCGATCCTCAACGAGGGAGTCTCAGGAGAGGAAGTTGAGGAGGAGGTTGAGACTGCCCTGGACGACTTGCGTCCTGAGTTGCAGCAACGAGCTCGCTGGCGGGTCCTCTTCACCCATCGCACCCTGGGAAACGAGGCGATGCGTCAGCACGCCGAGTTCCTCGAAGGCGAGGCCGCCCGTTGGTATTTCCGTCGCGTCAACGAGGTCCTCGGTCGGGCGCTCGACGAGGCGCTGGACGATTTCGAGAGTCCCTCGTCGGCAGAGGTTGGCAACTAGTGGACTGTAACCCCTAAACGATTAGCGCCTGGCCGGCTCTCAGGGCCGAGCTCGGCATTGCCCCTCCTCGACATAGGCCCCGCTATGCCTGCGTCGGGGCGCCTTGATCTCGCCCCTGAGGACACGCCCAACCACTAACCGTTCGAGGGTTACAGTCCACCAGGGCGGGAGAACTAGGGGGGAAGTGTGTCGGTGGCTGGGTCGGTCTCGAGACTTGCCAGCCCTCTAACCAGGCAGTGAGCGCTGGCTGGGCAGATGTCGACGAACTGTCCCGACGTGCGAACCGCCGGCGGGACCTGTCCTCGATCGATGTCAGCCCAACCCTGCCGCCGAAAGTAGTCGTCCGCGGTGGTGGTCAGCAGGTAGAGACGTTCGATCCCGATGGTGATGGCGTGCTCTTCGAGCGCCTGGGTCAGGGTCCGGGCAAGGCCGCGATTGCGGCAGCCTGATTCTACGGCGAGAGAGCGAAGTAGTCCGTCGGTGCCGTAGGGCTCGAGTCCGATCGCTCCGCAGATCTTTCCTTTCACTGCGTCTTCGGCTACGAAGAGCACGATCGGAGTCTCGAGGAGATCGCTATGGGGAAGCAGGGCCTCCCGAAGTAGGGTGGCAATGGCTTCGAGGTCTTCAGTGATAGCCCTTCGTACGATCACGGACTCAGTCTATCCTCGTTCCGCAAGCATGCTTGTATCCATCATTCGGACACCCTCTGTTGAGTGGAGAGATCGTGGTGGCTGACCGGCTGGTATTCGGCCGCACGAGCCCCAAGGGCGTTAACGTAGCCCAGGGACCGGCGCCGGCAGACTGGTAGTCGAAGGGTAGGCTGGCGCCTGCGCTCCGCTGCGCGGCGGGACGCGGGTGGACTTCGGTCGTTCTCGGCGTCCGCTTGCGGAGAGCCCCCTGGGGCACGTCGACGCCCTTGGAACTCGCGCTGCATTGTGGCGGGGGTGCGAGGGAGCCACGGCGTTTCAAGATATCTCTTCCCAGGGGAGGGTACACGCTATTTTTCCAGCAGGGCCGATCAATTCGACGCCCTGTGTTGAGTGGAGAGATCGTAGTGGCTGACCGGCTGGTATTGGGCCGCGCGAGTTCCAAGGCCGTCAACGTAGCCCAGGGACCGGCGCCGGCAGACTGGTAGTCGAAGGGTGGGCCGGCGCCTGCGCTCCGCTGCGCGGCGGGACGCGGGTGGACTGTGGTCGTTCTCGGCGTCCGCTTGCGGAGAGCCCCCTGGGGCACGTCGACGCCCTTGGAACTCGCGCTGCGTTGTGGCGGGGATGGGAGGGAGCCACGGCGTTTCAAGATATTTCTTCCCAGGGGAGGGTACACGGGGTTTCTCGCAAGGCCGACGCCATTCGGACATCCTGGGTTGAGTGAAGAGATCGTAGTGGCTGACCGGCTGGTATTGGGCCGCGCGAGTTCCAAGGGCGGCAACGTACCCCAGGGACCGGCGCCGGCAGATTGGTAGTCGAAGGGTAGGCCGGCGCCTGCGCTCCGCTGCGCGGCGGGATGCGGGTGGACTTTGGTCGTTCTTGCTCCGCCTGCGGAGAGCCCCCTGGGGCACGTCGACGCCCTTGGAACTCGCGCTGCGTTGTGGCGGAAAGCAAGGGAACGATGGCGCTCCAAGGCCTTGTTGTCGCCGCGGAGGTTCACTCCGTTTCCCCGCAAGACCCATTCTCTTCGGGCACCTAGCGATGTCCGGCGCCCCGCCCGTACAATCACCGCATGCCTCGCAACGGACTCGCCCGCAAGTTGGGAGTACTGTGGACGCTCTACTTCGTCCAGGGTCTGCCCTTTGGCTTTCAGGCCACCGCGCTGCCGATCTACCTTCGCGAGGCTGGGGTGTCGTTGGCCGGAATCGGCTTTGCCAGTGTTCTGTCGCTGCCGTGGATGCTGAAGATTTTCTGGGCGCCCCTCGTCGATCGCTACGGCTCGCGGCGTTTTGGCCACCGTCGGTCGTGGATCGTGCCGCTGCAGATCGCCCTTGCGATCGCCTGCGGTTTAGGATCCTTTGCGGTGCAGCGGGAGGGACTCAGCGCCCTGCTGTTTCTCGTGTTCCTCATGAACCTGTGCGCGGCGACGATGGATATCGCGGTGGATGGGCTGGCCATCGACCTGCTGTCACCGGCTGAGCTCGGCCACGGCAACATCGCCCAGGTGGTGGGCTACAAGGTGGGGATGCTGTCCGGTGGTGGGCTCCTGGTGTGGGCGACCGCCTCGATCGGCTGGGAGGGGCTGTTTCTTGGGATGGCGGGACTGACCCTGGCCGCCCTGGCCGTGAGCCTCTCCTTTCGCGAGCAGTATCATCAGGGTGATCCT
Organism: Thermoanaerobaculia bacterium; assembly: GCA_019911795.1. Classification (GTDB taxonomy): domain Bacteria; phylum Acidobacteriota; class Thermoanaerobaculia; order Multivoradales; family JAIOJS01; genus JAIOJS01. The sequence goes on from JAIOJS010000164.1 coordinate 6,467, forward strand.
GAGACGGTTCGGGTCTTCGTGCATCCCTCGCTCCACTCGGTTTTCGACTTGCTCCGGCGGTCGATGAATTCGAGTCACGCGATCTGGTTGCTGCTGTTCATCGCCACCTACAAGCTCGGCGAGACGCTCGCTGACACCCTATTCAAGCCGTTCCTCGTCGACGCTGGTTTTGCCGCCCAGCAGATCGGCCTGTGGGTCGGCACCTGGGGGATGTTGTGCTCGATCTTGGGATCCTTCGCCGGGGGGATGGCGGCGAGTCGATGGCCCATGTTGCGCGTTGTGGGGATCGCCGCCGCGCTGCGGACCCTGCCGGTCGCGGGGGAGTGGTGGCTAGCTACCCACCTCCCAACGCCGGACGAAGTGATCGCCGTGACCTGTATCGAGCACCTCTTCGGTGGAGCGCTGACCACCGCCCTCTTTGCCTACAT
>JAIOJS010000165.1 GCA_019911795.1 Thermoanaerobaculia bacterium
ACCGAATGCTGGAAGTGATACGCATCTGTGAGGTCAAACCATTCGCCTGGGGAGCGACATTGAGACCCGACCTTGCCGCGGTCATCGCGAGCCCGTTGGCCGTTGCGCAGTTTCGAGCGCGGGAGTTCATGCTCTGCTACAACCCTCGGGAGTTCTCACCGGACACACTGGACTGGCTCCAGAGATCGACCCTGCGTTCCACCGCCTCAAAAACCGGGGCGATCTGGCTGGGGATCGATCTGGACCAAACGCCTCAGATGCCGCCTGAGCTCTGGGAGGCATGTCTCGATACGGTACGGGAGCTTATCGAGAAGAAGAGCGGGCGATACGGCTGGTGGGAATCGCACTCCCCGGGGTTCCTCGCCTATCTCGAGGAGGAGATGGGCGTTGAGATTCGATTTCCGGACTACAGCCAGGCGATTAGCGGGATCAGGCATTGGAAGATCGCGCCAGGTGCGGCGGCCTGGCAGTGGGAGGCATCGCAAGCCGAGGGCTTCATTGGTATGGGGTGGCCGGAGTTTGGTGATCTTAGGCAGTATGAGGATGATGCGGCCTTCGAGAGAGCACGTAAACAGCTCGTTCAAGAAGATCCGGGTGAGTTCACGAAGACAGGGTGCTCCCAGCTGTGGAAGTTCAGAAGCATCGCCCCTGGGGACCGGATCATTGCGAACCGGGGCTTGCAGGAGGTTCTCGGTGTGGGGACTGTTACCGAGAGCTATCACTTCGTGCCGGGGAAGACGTCTCAACCACCTGGAGAGACGACAACTCAACTCAGGCGCCGAGCACCTCTTCCGCGTTCACCGCAAGGCAGAAAAGCGGTGGCCAACCACCCTAGACGACCCAAGCCTTGGGCGATCGAGGTCTGTCGACCCCGAATCCCGCCCAATTCCCCACCGGCGAACGCAGCTCCGCCAATGGCGCCCTCAGACTGCCTGGACCAACACGTCGATCAATGACCTCTCTAGGCCGGAGCGGCTCTCGCCAGTCCCAGCGTTCGCGTCGATGGCAGCCGCGGCGGTATGGAGCCTTCGGGAAACAGCACGTTGAGATCACCATTTCTCAAGCGATTGGCAGCCTCTCGGTAGCAGTCGACAAAGTAGAGCCAGGTGCGCTTGTAGGTGACCCACTCCTCCGGTGACGCGGCGTGGACGAGCGGAGCGGGGGACCGTTTGGTACTGCGGGGTTCGCTATGAGGATGCTGGTTCATGATCCGTCGGGCGCCGAGGGGGCTCTTGCCCTCTTTCGCGAAGCGCTCGCGGGTTTCCCGCTCGATCTCTCGAACGAGTGCTTTCGCTTTCTCCTGGCGTTCCTCGGCGGAGAGCTCCGCCCAGCAGGGCAGAGGAGCAAGCTCGAAGGACTCTTCCTTGGCGTGATCCCAGGGGCCGACCTTCTCGCCGCGTCGTTTGGCTCGGTAGGCCTCGGTGCGATTGAACCAGTGGCCGACAACCGGGGTGCCCTTCAGCAGGGCCTTCAGTGCACTGGCACCCGGCCACTCGGAGGGCTTGCGGACGAGGCCCTCTTTGCAGCCGTGAGCGAGGAGATATCGAAGACGGGCTACCTGCGCTTCGGGCTCATCGGTGACCGGGACCAGTCGATACCTGCGGCCCCAGAATCTCTCCTTCCATCCGTGTAACCGACCCGCCTCCTTGGCGACGTTGGAGTTGACGAAGTTCATGAAACGCTTCATCTGTCTCGCCTTCTGAGGGACCACCAAGATGTGCAGATGGTTCCCCATTGCGACGAAATAGTTGACGTCGATACCGTACTTCCGGACTCCCCGCGCGATGATCCCGCGGATCATGGTGTTGAGTTCCTCGGAGGGTCTCAGAAGGAGTCGGCTGTGCATCGATCGCGAGGTGGTTTCGTAGAGTTGACCGGCTCTTATC
>JAIOJS010000166.1 GCA_019911795.1 Thermoanaerobaculia bacterium
TCGGATCGCATCTCGAGGGACCGAAATGCGCTCGCGGCTGTCAGCCGCCGGTGACTCGGTCTAGAATGGAGCCTGGGGTTGAACATTGTTGCCCCAGATGGCGAATTAACTGCTAGCATACCCGTTTGCGGAGGTATGCCACAGTTGTCATTCCATCATTCACCAAAAAGAGGAGAAACTCATGAACAAGACTGAAATGGCCGAGAAACTCGCAGACCGTTGTGATCTCACCAAGGCGAAGGCGCAGGAAGTCGTCGCTTGTATCTTCGATACCAATCCTGGCCACGGCATTATTGCCATCGAGCTCGATGGCGGCCGCAAGGTTCAGATCCCCGGTTTCGGTACCTTCGGAACCAAAGACCGCGCCGCACGGGCGGGCCGCAATCCAAAGACCGGTGCGACCATCACCATCGAGGCCAAGAAGTACCCCTTCTTCAAGGCTGGCAAGGGTCTCAAGGACCGCGTCGCAGAATAACGCGTCGCACGAGACGTAGTACAAACGACGTCTTTCCGGGGCCGCCGGTAGCCCCTGCTACCGGCGCCTTCCCCGTGAATCTTCCCTGATTCTGATCTCCCGCACCTCTGGACACCTCGCACACTCTGTACTTGGTACCCAACTCTGGGGTTAGCACCGACTCTGGACTTGGCACCGAGCCTGAACTATCGAGTCCTCCAGGGGAACAGGCTTTGCCCACCGCTAGCGAGATCAGCTGCCTAGTGGTCAGCTTCCAATGCGATAGCTGACCACGAGGTGGAGCGAGACCCCACCGAGATCGTCTTCGCCAAAGAACTGCGACGCTCCGCCCTCCCCGATCGCGTCGGAAATCGTCGAATAGCGGACTTCTCCCCCTACCGCCGTTTGTCCGAAGTTGCGCTCGGCACCGAAGACGGCGTGGTACCCGAGGTCGCTGCCCGAAGTGGTCTCGAAATCGTTGTCGTCTTCCCAGTCGAGATAGGTCGGACCGGCGCCGAGGTAGAGCGACCAAGGTCGACCGGCCCGAAACAAGCGCTCGATCGACAGATGGACCGGGGTTAGGGTCAACTGAGTTTCAACCCCCGTACCGACCGGACCCGACGGCGTCACGATTACCAACTCGCCATCCAACGTTCCATGGTCAGCGGCCAGATGAGCGCGCCAGGAACGACCCAGTCGAACCCGAAAGTCGAGCCCGAACTGAGGCATGGTGTCTCCACCGTAAACGGCATCAAAGGTGTCTGGAGAACCGGTGGGATCGAAGATCCCGCCTCGGAGACCCAACGAGAGTCGCCCTTCGGCGAGAGCCGGAACACCAGAGACAAGCCCCAAGCACAACAAAAAACCACCTATTGCCCTAATTCGCTTCGACCTCATGCTGTTCTCCTGGTAATCGGCCTTCGATCGGGGGTCCCTTCGAAGTAACCTCGTGGCAAGGACTTTCTTCGCGATCGATCAACGGTCGGTATCCATCAACCCACAGTGATCTCGGTACCCCAATTAGGTTTCATCATCATAGTGGAACGCCCCCGCATCGACCGCCAGTAGCTTCCGATACTCGCTTGGAGCGAGTCCGAACACGCGACGAAATGACTCCGTAAAGTGACTGTGACTGCAGAAGCCCAACTCGCCGGCCAGCGAGCTAAGATCGAAGGCGCTTTCCTCCTGGAGCCGTTCGAGGGAAAGTCCCAGGCGCAGTTGGCGACGATACCGGGCAACCGTCGATCCTGTCGCCTCCTTGAACGCCTTGCTCAAGAAGGACACCGAGCAGCGCAGACGGTCGGCGATATCCGCGAGGCTCATGGAGTCGAAGCGGTGTTCCGCTACAAAGGCCTTGATGCGATGGCTCCACCAGGTCTCCGGGTGTCCCGGCGACTCCTCTTCAGCCAGACCGCCCAGTCCCGTCAGGATCAGTGAAACGTCCTGCTCGATCCTCTCTCTATCGATCTCTTCGGCCGCCGTGGTCTCGAGGTGGCGAACCAGGCGTCGCTGAGCGGCGTAGACCCGAGGGTGGCAGCGTGTCTGTCGGGCCTTGAACGGCGCGGTCGGATCCAAAGGCCCGAAACGCTCCCTCAGGAAGGGCTGCTCCAAGAACTCCGGCGATAGAGCAAACCAATCGCAGCGGTCGGCCTCGCCGCCAATTGCCTGGCGACGGTAGCGCTGCCCCCGATTGTAGAGAGTCACAATCGTCGGGTCGGCCACTAGGGCCTCCGCCCCTTCGGGTTGGATCCAAACACAGGTGCGAGGAAAGACTACGATGTGGTTTTGAATCGGCTCCGGCTTCGCGAAGCAGGGATGCCCCGGCCACACTCCGAAGTTGGCGATGGTCATCCTGGGGCTCTGATAGAGCACCCGATCCAAAGGTTGGCTGGTCTCCATAGTCTGATGAGAGATACGAAAAAAGTGCAGCTGAGGTTTGCTTCGACTCGGACCGAGCGATTTCAACTCGACTCGACTGCGGCCCCACGCTCGACGACTGCCGCGATGACCACAGTCACGTTGTCACTACCGCCGCCGGTGAGAGCCGCCTCGACGAGGCGCTCGCACGCCTCCTTGGCGCTGCCCCCTTCCACCAGCTCGGGGATCCGTCGCTCGGGAACATGCTTGGTGAGGCCATCTGTGCAGAGCAGGATCTGGTCCCCTTCCTGAAGGACGCAGCGGTAGGTGAGAACTTCGGGTTGATCACGGCGAGTTCCGCCCACGGCATTGGCCAGCACATGACCCCAACCGGAGGAGTCCGCCTCACGGGGAAGCAGCACACCCTGGTCGACCAAGGCTTGCGCGTAGGTCTGATCTCTGGTTAACCGCAGGGCCTCTCCGTCTCTCACCAGGTAGCACCGACTATCGCCAACGTGGCCGATATAGGCGCGCATTCCCAGCATATATGCCA
>JAIOJS010000167.1 GCA_019911795.1 Thermoanaerobaculia bacterium
CTGTTCCTTCCGTTTGGAGTCTGCCCAGTCGGTGGCCGTGAACATGTCGAGGTGGGTGGTGACTCCGAACACTAGGGTTCGTTCGAGGGCGGTATCCCAGCTGTGGGTGTGGGAATCGATCAAGCCGGGTAAGAGGGTGGCACCCGTGCCGTCGACCACCGGTAGGCCGTCGGGGATTACCGCGTCGGAACCGACAACGGCGATGAGATCGTCTTGGACGACCACGGTGGCTTCAGGCAAGACACGAAGGCCGTCGAAAACGCGGACATCGACGATGGCGAAGCTACCGCTGGGTGCTTCGTTGGCGCGGGCTCGAGGTGCGAGAAGCGCAGAGAGTCCCAGGACGCCGCACAGGGTGAGAAGGGTGAAAGGATGATTATTTTTCATAGTGAGTTTCTCCAAGGATAGAGGTTGAAGAGTTCAACCGTAAGTCTTTCCGGCGTCCCGGCGATAGGCGATCAGGGCGATCAGCAACGATCCGATTCCGAACAGTGTCAGCGCCATGACATGAAGAGCCACCGGCTGGCCGGCATCGGCGTCGAGGCTCTTGAGAGCGAGCTGGCCGAGGTGGTAGGGCGGCAGCACCACCGCGACCTTCTGGAAGAAGGAGGGTAGGACTTGGATGGGAATCCAAAGCCCAGAAGCGAAGGCCGACGGTAGATAGATCAGATTCACGAGTCCTGGAGCGCCATTGGGACCGGAGAGGTAGCCCAGCGCCAACCCGAAGGCGCAGAAGGGCAGACTTCCGGCGAGTAGGGTGCAGCCCAGAATCAGCCAGGTGGCCAGCTCCAGCCGAACGCCACCGAAGAAGACACCCAGTAGACCTAGAAGTAGGACGATCACGAAGCTGAAGACGAGACTCACGGCCATCTTGGCGGTGAAGTAGGCGAGGGGTGGCATTGGTGTGGCTCGTTTGAGCAACATCCAACCCTGTCCACGCTCTACGGCGACCCCGACGCCGAACCCGAAGAGGGCGACGCCGATGACCCCGAACGCACCGTAGGTAGCGATGAGGTAGGAGGCCATGTCGAAATCGCCAGTCGGCAGGCTCAAGCCGAAGAGAATGTAGAACATCACGGGGAAGGCGATCGTCGGGACAATGTAGGCGGGCATCCGGACCAGCTTGAACAGTTCGAACTTGCCTTCGAGCCAGTAGATGCGCAGCAGGCTACGACGAGTTGGTGTGGCCGCCATCGAGACAGCGGTAGTGCTCATGGGGTGTCTCCTTGGGTGGGGCGTGAGCCAGGCTGAGACGCCTGGTTGACCATGGCTTGCGAGGCTGCCTCCGTGAGGCTCAAGAAGGCCTCTTCGAGACCAGCGTTGGATACCTCGAGAGCGGATAGATTTGGATCGAGGGTCATCAGCTGGCGTACCGCCGCATCGCCGTCTGAAGCGAGGATCTCGAGGCTGGCACCATCCCGACGCGCTCGAAGCACAGAGGGAAGGAGTTCGACGTCCTGTACGACAAGCTTCGATAGGCAGCGGATCCGTCGGCCGGCGGCCTGAGCCTTGATCTCCGCCGGGGTCCCCTGCGAAAGCACGGAACCCTGGTGCATGACCACGATGCGATCGGCCAAGGCATCGGCTTCTTCGAGGTAGTGGGTGGTCAGCGGAACAGTTCCACCCGCCGCGACAAAGCGACGGATCTCACGCCACATGCCCCGCCGGGATTCCACATCGAGGCCGACGGTAGGTTCGTCGAGGATCAGCAGATCGGGGTTCCCACAGAAAGCCAGGGCGAACAACAGGCGCTGTTGTTGCCCGCCCGACAGCTCCCCGTAGCGGCGCTCCTCGAGTCCGTCGAGACCAGCCACGGACAAACACTGCCCGAGTGGCTGAGGGGCGTCGTAGTAGCTCGAGAAGAGTTCGATGTGCTCCCGGACACGGAGCGTTTCGGGCACCTTGGAGACTTGCAG
>JAIOJS010000168.1 GCA_019911795.1 Thermoanaerobaculia bacterium
CCTTCTCTTGGCGTTCCTCAGCGGAGAGTTCTGCCCAACAGGGGAGGGGAGCGAGTTCAAAGGACTCTTCTTCGGCGTGATCCCAGGGACCGACCGTCTCGCCGCGTCGCTTGGCTCGGTAGGCCTCGGTGCGATTGAACCAGTGGCCGACTACAGGGACGCCTTTGAGGAGAGCCTTCAAGGCGCTTGCGCCCGGCCACTCGGAGGGCTTGCGAACCAGGTTCTCCTTGCAACCATGAGCGAGTAGATATCGCAGACGAGCCACCTGCGCTTCGGGCTCATCGGTGATGGGAACGAGCCGATACCTGCGCCCCCAGAACTTCTCCCTCCAGCCGTGCAGCCGACACGCCTCCTTGGCGATGTTGGAGTTGACGTAGTTCATGAAGCGCTTCATCTGTCTTGCCTTCTGAGGGACCAGGAGGATATGAAGGTGGCTGGACATGGCGACGAAGTAGTTGACGTCAATAGCGTACTTCCGTACTCCCCGGGCGATGATCCCGCGGAGGATGGTGTTGAATTCCTCAGAGGGTCTTAGAAGGAGTCGGCTGTGCATCGATCGCGAGGTGGTCTCGTAGAGTTGGCCAGCTTTGATCCAGCGGAGTGGGTATCCCATGTCGACTATGACGGGATTCTGGAGGCCGACCTTTCAGTGGTGTCGGATGGCCGCCTATTTGGTCGTGCTCGTAGGTAGGGTCTACCAAGCGGATGAGGCCTCACTCCAGGGGTCAGAGGAGCAGGCGGCTGTGGATCGTTTGCGAGGTAGCAATCTTGTCGTGGCTGAGATCTGCATCGACCGAGACGTTGCTTGAATTTCTTGACTAGAACATTCCTTGTCCTGTAGGCTGATATGAGCACTATAACGGAGAGTCGGTATGTCTGAAGCGCACATATTTACCTATCGCCTGAAGGCGAGTCCGCAGAACTGGACCACGCTGCACGATCTCTTTGGCCTTCCCGAGGAACTCGTCTCGGAGCAGTTGCCGGAGAGTCGTCTGCAGGTGGCAGGAGCACATGCCCGCTACGATTTCGATACCCGAGCTGAGGCGCCCGCGAAGTGGTCGGTCGCTACGGGCCCGGATGGGATCGCTATCCTCGATTGGGCACGGAAGCGCTGCCTGAAGCTCCCGGCGCTTGCGCCACCCAGAGCGAGCAGCGAGATTTTCGAGTCGACTGGCCGTACGGAGGACACCCCATGGGGCACGGCCGAGGAATGGGTTTGGCAGCTCGAACGGTCCACTCGAAAGGGCGGCGCGAGTCTGGCGGTTGGCCTGTCCGTCTGGTTCCTGCCCGATGATCTTCCTGGGCACGATCTCAAAGGCGCCTGGTCCGCCGTCCTGCCTCCCCTGGCCCATGAAGGTGCTCCGTCGGGCGTGCTTTACCGCATCGACTACCGCCTGCACGACGCGGACCCGGAACCCGTTCGATTCCAATTGGTGGATCGCAAGGACGCAGATCTGGATCCGGGTCAGTTATGGATTCCGGACGGATTTGAAGAAGGATCGATTGGGGATCCCGACGCCGCGGGCCGCGCCGAGCACGAGAAGGCAGTGGCCGACATCATCGCGGCAGCGCGGCAGCCTCGACTCGGGGAGCTCGCCCGCGCATTGGAGCGGGTTGAAGGAGGTGAGCGCCCGACACCCGGACGCAAACTGTACTCGCAGGGCCCCCGCGAGGAACGCGCCAAGCTGTTCGTCCACCAGCGGGTCGTCGACGAGGTCGTCGACACCGCGGACTTCGTGCTCAGTCTGATCGAAGAGAAGCGCAGCCAGGGGCTGGTTTTCGACGTGAAAGAGGTCCTCCGCGATATCCGGCGCAATGCGCCAGACGCTGCCGCTCCTAGCTTGCTCTCGCGGCTGCTTCTCATCCACCTGGTGTTGGTGCTCCGAGACTGCGCGGTGGACACCGACGCGCGCGCCACGATCAATCTCATTGTAGCGACCCAGCGCGCCGGTGGCGACGTTCGAGGCGTGGTCGTGCCACCCGCTTTGAGCGAAGAGTTGCGGGCAGCCGTCGAGCGAGTCCGCGAGCTCGTGGGCCGCTTGGTCCGCGGGGACTTGGACGCCTTCGACACTCTCTGGGACGACGGTGACCCTGACGAGTTTGAGTTTCTGCCGCTGTTCCTGCGGATACTGGACAACCTGACGGTTGACGAGTCTCGAATGGTCGATGCATGGCTGTCCGTCGTCTTCGGGACCTTCGAGATCGAGCCTACGCCTCGTCTCCGGCAGCGCAATGGCCGCAACAAGGGTTGGCATGGGAGCCGCTATCAGGAAGATGCGATCGCGGGTCTTGTCGATCTGGAGGTGGAGGTCAACCACCTCGACGTTCGCCTTGCCGCGAATCGCGTGCTGACGCGCCCCACGCAAATGCCTTCGGGCGACCCGTTCTTTGTCGCGCTGGATCTCCTCGACCAGGCCAGCGGTAGACCTGGTAAAGAGAGGGTGGGCGTGAATCTCGCCCTGCAGTTGGATGAGTTGTCGGTCAATCTGGCGGTGTCGACGTTCCCGACCACTCGCAGCCTCTACGTCCCAGCGCTCTTTATTCTGTGCCCGCCGTGCGTGCCGTTGTTGTGGCAGTACATCTTGGGCTCGATCGATCTGTCCGACCTGCGAGTGCTGGTCCTCGTGATGCTGGGCAACGACCCGTCGAGGATCGCCGATCCGGGTCTCGAAGTTCAGGTCGGACCGGCGGTGGTCGACGATGTCGACGTGCTGGCTCTTGCCTTCGACGCGATGCTCGCGTTCCCGCCGCTGTGGGTGCTGCAGACCACGCTGATCAATATCCTCGCCAACACGCTGGTCGAAGGGATCGTCGACGGCATTCTCGAGGGTGTTCAGGCCGTGATCGAACCCCCGGAGGATTGGCTCCTACGCCTGCAGCCGCTGCTCAATCTGAACCGCGAAGGGTATCGAGAATATCTCGAGGACGCCGCGCGGCAGGTGGCGGCCCTGCGTGCGGCGGGCGTCGAGCCCGAACAGGAGTTGGCTCAGGCCGTGGACCGCCTGGATCAGCTCGAGAACCACACCCCTGGAGGATTGAATCGCGGTGGCTTTCGCACTGAGGGAGCAGACGGGGTCCATTCCTACGCGCTGACGATCAGTCAGCCAGGCTTGGGAGGCAATCTCGACCACCTGCCGCCGGATGCGCCACTCGAAGGGGATGTCACGTTACTTCTCGCTCACGACGTGTACCGCTACTTCTTGGACTGGGCGGGCTACGGCTTGGGCTATGGTGGCCCGATCTATCGAGCCGACGAGCCGAACCTTCAACTCGATGGCAGCGACGAACTCCTGGATTTTTGGAATCACGCGCCCATTCCCGACCAACTGGGGGACCGACCGGAGTACCAGACCCATCCACCGCAGCTGACGCCAGGCGACCAGAACGTGGACGATTGGGTGAGCTACTCGGCCGTAGCCCAGGTCTCCAGCGTGGTTTGTCGCTTTTTGGAAGTGACCAACCCGGCGCCCGACGAACCCATCGCGGAACTCTGCATGAGCATCTCCCTGAATGTCGGCGTCACCACGTTCACTCCCGTCACGTATCAAATCTGCGAGGATGTCACCCGGCTTGGTGGGTGGCTAGACAAAACCAGTGGCTTTGTCGACCCGTTCGATCCGTCGGATCCCATCCCGCCGTGGGCGGAGGGGTTGCAGGGTGTAGATCGTATCGAAGGGCTGGAGTTGCGTCGCGATCATCGGGTGGGCCTGTCCGCGGACGTCTTGGATTCGCTGGGCGCGCTTCTCGAAGGTCCGAATCGCGTTCGAGGAGGAGAAGCCAGGGGCTCGGACCCCTACGGGCTGATTCCTGAAGGGGCACTCCTGAGCCGAGCGGCGGGACCGGGCACGGGGCCGGTGTCCAGCCCTGGAGGTGGAGGGCTGGGATCACAGTCTCGAGGATCCGGCGGCCTGATCATCTGTCGTCGTTTTACGGGCTGGGACGTGGCCGACTCAGAGGATTGGCTCGAAGCCCAGTTGACGTTACGAATGCCGATTCTGTTCGGCGTCGGGGATGCGTTTCCCGACGAAGTGCGTCTGCTTCCCCTGCTGAGCTATCGCGTCGACACCGAACGCATCGTCGTGGGTGAGCTCACGGCCTCAGCCCCCGAGGGCCCTCTGGGCGGCCTGCTGCTCGGGGAGAACCGTGCGTGGCTCGTGCAGACCATGATCAACCACGGCCGTTCGCTACTGAATCTCGGTCGCGCGGCCTACTCCCTGGCGGACCACTCCCCATTGGCCTATGCGTACGGGTCGTCCCTCGACGGCATAGTGCTCGATCCCGACGGATACACGCCTCGCGCACTCTTGGCACTGCACCCGGGGCACTGGGCACCGGATCCGGAGGACCCGCCGGTGGCGATCCTCGGTCGCCCACCGTCGATCACGGTGCACACCTTTGGAACCAATCCGCGTGCACCCAACTTCGCCATCAACTTCCACGTGATCAGCAACATCCTGCGGCGGGTCCGAGGGGAGTGACACGGGGTTCCGTTCGGACGCTTGGTGGGAACTGAGGATCAGGCGTTTGTCGCGCGTCACCAAGGGGCCGACCGTCTGGCAGCGCGCTTGGCTCGAAAGTCCTCTGTGCGATTGGACCAATGACCTATCACGGGCATGCCTTTGAGTAGCGCCTTCAGGGCGCTGGCGCCCAGCCACTCGGAGGACTCGAATCAACACTGTAGAGACCGCTTCGCCGACGGTACTCTGAGTTCGAGTCATCAGACGCGGCCTCGAGGTCATGGCCCGTTTTCTGGTTCGATGGCGCATGAACAAGTGCTAGTCCAGCCTTCGCGACGTGGGGATTCTGGGCGCGAGCAGGTAGGGGCAGAGGTAGCGTCGACCCTTCGAGTGTGTTGGGTGGGAGCTGGTATCGCGGGCGGTGATTGAGTTATCCAAGCGGTTGAGGTCTCCTCAGCGGTCTCCTTTGCGAGATCCTGGTTTGTGGTACCCCTACCATGGCAAGCTAAGCGCGGAGGGACTGACCTACCATCCCACCTGGCGCCCACTCGGTCGTTCGTTCTTCAAGTGGTCTGCAAACCGATTCGGGATAGCTTGCGTCCAAAGGGTGAGATGAAGGACGCTCAGCAGCATGAAAGCGATCGCGAGGTGACCCGGGGTGGCGGCATCGATGAGGATGCCGGCCTCGTTCGTCGAGCCGCGCGAGGTGATCGCCAGGCCTTTCGTGCCATTGTCGAGCGTCATCAAGGCCGCGTCTATCGGCTCGCGCTGGGACTCCTGGCCAATCACGGCGACGCCCAGGACGTGGTCCAGGAGGTGTTCATCCGCGCCTACCGGTCGCTCAAGTGGTTCCGCGGCGAGTCTGGGCTGGGCACCTGGTTGTATCGCATCACTCTCAACGCGACGCGCGATCTCCAGCGTCGACGACGGTGGGTGATTCTGGGTAGCTCGGTTGGGCTGGTCCCGGAGAGCCAGGAGTTGGTTGAGTGGCGTGCAGACGCCAACCCAGAACGGAGCGCTGCGTCTCGACAGGTCAGTCGAGATGTTCGACGGGCCTTGGACGCCCTCTCGAAGACCGAGAGGAGAGTGTTCGTCCTGAGACATGTCGAGCAACTCTCCGTCAAGGAGGCGGCGGAGGTGCTAGGCCGCGCCGAGGGAACCGTCAAGAATCTGCTCTTTCGGGCGCTTCGCAAACTCCGTCCCCTGTTGGATGAACATCGCCCGCGAAAGGAGTCGTGATCATGACGCCTTCAACCCTGAGACCACCGTGCCCCGATTGGGAGCCGAGGATCCTCGCAGCATTGGATGGAGTACCCTCAGCTGAGGAGATGGCGGCTTTGGATCGGCATTGCGAGAGCTGCCCCAGCTGCTCGAGCTTCGAGAGTTCTCTGGTCGCCTCGCTCGAACGAATCGATCGCGAGTTGGAGGTGGAGTTGGCACTCGGCTCGGACGTTTACTCTCGGATCCTTCCGCAGCTCGATGCCATCGATGCGGAGCGGGCCAGGGAGAGTCGATGGATCCTTGCGAGACCGTCCACCGTACTGTTTGCCTCAGTCCTGGTTCTCGGTGTGGGGCTTGCTATCGGTTGGTTCCTGCGTCCGACGGTGTCCCCGGCCGATCCTAGGGTCGTGGACCAGGAGTTCCACCAACTGGTCGAGGATGCGCTGCCCCTGATACTAGCGGTTGGCAACCACGACGGCGAGGAGGTCCTTCTGACCAGTCTCGAGCGGCAATCGACCCGGGACCGTCTGGCCCTGCTGGTCGAAGACGCTGAAGCGCTGGCCATAGAGCGAAGCCGCATTGGAGACCGCCGCCGTGCACGATTGGCATCCGATCTCGTCGAAGTGTTGCGGCAGCTCGCCGCTGCTTCGACTGGAGACCAAGGTGGACTGAGAGCGGCTCGACAGACCCTGGAGGGGCGCGCGGTCCTGTTTCAGGTCAGTGCCGACTCCGTTCGAACGTACTGATTCGATGACACAAGAAACCAAGGAGAAGATTTTGAGAGATCGCCGAGTTCAGTTGCCGGGTTGCGCCGGACCGTTGCTCCAAGTGATTGGAGCGATCATGTTCCTCGGTGCCGTCGCTCAGACCCCGATCCCCGCGGTGGCGCAAGCCAGCGCTCCTGCGGCCTACCAGGCCGGATACCAGCATGTCGTGGATCACGCTTGGCAGGAAGCCGTGGACCAGTTCTCGCGGTATCTCCAGGAACAACCCGCGTCTCGCTGGGCGGATGACGCGCAGTTCTGGCTCTGTTACTGCGGAGAGCGCTTGGCGGCTTCGTCGGAAGCGTCTTTCGAGTGCTATGCCGAACTGATAGAAGGGTTCTCGACCAGTGAGTGGGTCGACGATGCCCGCAACAGCCTCATCCGACTGGCGGCAGCGCTGTCGCGGGAGGGTGCTCCTGACTACATGGACCGCGCTCGTGATCTGGGAAGGGGGTCAGCGGACGAGGAGGCGATGGAGGTACTCGAACTGTTGGGTCGCCTCGACGAGGCCGGCTCCGTGGGTCGCGTGCTGGAGCAGATCGGCCGTACCCGAGACCCGCAGCTCAGGGTCCGGCTGGTGGATGCCCTCGAGGACATCGATCGCCCGGAGGTTGTCTCTGCGCTGGAGAGTCTCGTGATCATGGATTCCGTACTGATGGTTCGGATGACTGCCCTGGAGACCCTGGGTGACCTCGGAGCGACCACCCAGGCTTTCCTGATCCAGGTCGCCGGCGACTCGACCCAACCATCGGAACTCAGAGTCGTCGCTCTCGACGAGCTCTCGAACGACCCGGCCTCGCCCGAACTTCTGAAGATGCTACGCAGTGTGGCTCTGGATGAGTCCGCAACGTCGACGGCTCTCTGGGCGATCGAGATTCTCGGGGACCTGGAAGACCCCTCTGCGCTTCGGACCCTGGCAGAGGTGTTGTCGTCCGTCCGCGACATCCGGCTGACGGTGAAGGCTCTGGCGGCTGTTTCCGAATACGAGTCACCTACCGCCTTCTCGATGCTGGCGGACCATGTTGGACCCCAGTATCCCGACGCGGTGCGTCTCGCTGGCCTGGAGGGGCTCGCTGATGTCGAATCCGAGAGAGCGGCTCTGACGGTAGTCGAGGTGCTCTTCTCGCAACCCGTCGCTCAGGTTCGCGACGCGGCGATCATTGCCGCGGGAAGGATCGGTGACGATGCCGCGATCGATGCCTTGCTCGAGACCGCTCGACTCTCGCCCGATCCCGGGGTATCCAGGCTGGTCGAGGATGCTCTCGAGGACATCGGTAGCCGCCGTGCGCGTGAGGCACTCCGTCAGTTTCGTGCGAACTGACTTCGTTGTTGTCCGACGACCAAAATCTTCTTGAACCCTTTAGATCGGAGCCAGTCATGAATCGTTCCAACCATCAAGTCTTCGGGAGGCTGGGCTTTTGGCGTGTGGTGCTCGCGTTGTTCGCCTCCGCGGTTGCTATCCCAGTGATGGCCGAAGACCATACCCTACTGTCGCCCGAGTGGGTTGAACGATGGAGAGCCGACCTTCAGTTCGTTTCGGAGAAGCTACCCGAGATCCATCCCAACGCATTTCATGCTCGTGAGGCGGCGGCGTTCGAGGCCGACCTCCAATCGCTCTCCGAAAGGCTTCCGAGCCTCGACCACCACGAGATCATCGTCCATCTTCAACTCGCGATCGCCAGGCTCGAAGATGGGCACACCCGATTGACGTTACCGTTGGAGCCGGGGCCGGCAGCCGACTTCTTTCAAGGGCATTCCAAGACGCCCGATCCAGCTCTGCCCGAGATGCGGTTCGGTCAACTGCCGTTGCGGTTGGGGCTCTTTCCAGAGGGGGTCTTCGTGCTGCGTGCGGCTCGCCCCCACGAAGACCTGGTGGGAGCCCAGGTCGTGGGGATTGGCGATTTTTCGATAGAGCAGGTCCTTCAGAACGTCGGTGAGACCATTCAGCGAGACAATGCCCAGACGGTTGCTGACCACCTGCCCTCCCGCCTGGTGATGCCTGAGATCCTGCATGCTCTGGGGATGGCTACTAGCCGAGAGGAGGTCAGTTTCGAGTTTCGCAGGGCTGAGAAGGTCTTCGTCAGGAAGCTGCCACGACTCCCGCCGGCAAGCGAGATCGCTTGGGTCGACGCGAGGGAGGTGGCGTCACCTCTCTTTCTGCGGGCGCAGGGGAGGAACTTCTGGGCCGAACGTCTTGAGGAAGCCCCCGCAGTCTATCTAAAGTTCGACGAGATCGAGAACGAGGAGGACGAGACAGTTGCTGATCTCGTCCGAGGTTTCGAAGCGTTGATCGCCGAACCGGACGTCGAGTTGGTGGTCATCGATCTTCGCGGGTGCCACGGCGGCGATCACTCGCTAACACGTCCTCTCCTGCATGCCCTGATTCGCGCCGGTCGAGTGGACTCAATCGGTCAACTCTTTGTCTTGACGGACCGAGCTACGTTCTCGGCGGCTACCCTCTTCGCCCTCGATCTCGAACGCCACACTCCCGCCTTGTTCGTCGGTGAGCCGATGAGCGGGAAACCGAAGAGTTACGGCGATTCTAGGAAGTTCCAACTGCCCGGCAGCGGCCTCACTCTCCGCATCTCGACGCTCTATTGGCAGACGCATCCGAGGGACGACCGAACGACCCTTCCCGTCCACGTCGAGGTGCTTCCTTCCTTTGAGGATTATCGACAGGGCCGCGATCCGGTCTTGGAGTTCGCTCTCGCTGGTGCGCAGCGGGTCGAGACGACCCCGGCGAGCCTCGTAGGTTCCTGGGTAGGTGAGATCGGGATGGCCAGAGAGCGGTATCCGATGGAGTCTCGCTTCGGAGTAGGTGCCAACGGGGAGTGGACGGTGTCCGTAGGCCTCGCCGGGGAGGCGCTCGACCCTCACAATCTGGTGGTTGGAACTCGATTCGTCGACTTCGACCTCCCGATCGACAACGGAGTGCTTCATCTCACGGTCGAGCCCCGGCGACTGGGTTTGATCGGTACCGGAACCCTCGGCGGGCGTGAACTGTCCGTCGTTCTGCGCCGGCCCGTCGACTCGGATTCGAAGGAGGTGGCGTCCACTGTATCGGCAGTGCACTAAGGTGCATCGGCATCATCTTGCGGAACCTTCACATGCAGTAGTCGTATCAGGAAGATGAAGACAGGTATCCTCCGTCCTCCAACTCGAGTTGCGGCCCGATGGGCTTTGCTCTCCTCCTTCAACTGGCCTGCACCTCGTCGTAGGTTTCGGAGCAACGAGTACCTGCTCTCCCTGAGATCGCTGCTCCTTCTATCGCTCAGACCTTCGGCCCAGGGAGAATGTATGCCTCAGCACTGGCGCAGACAGGGGATCGCTCGGCTGGTTGTTGTTGTGAGTCTCTCGTTAGGCTTGCTATGTTGCCCCGAGGCTCGGGCGACCGACGGTGCCTCCTGGAGCGAGGGGGTTGTCTATACCGTCTCGGTGAGTTCCTTTCCCTCGTGGAAACTCGATGTGTCAGCAGAGTTTCCTCACACCCCTGAGTACTTCACAATGTCAGACTGGTCGAGTTTCCGCTTCGACGAAGGGTGGTCAGCTTTGATTCAGGACGCGGTGGCGATCCAAGGCGGGGAATCTTCGGCCCTCACTCCGGGGAGCGAGAATCGCTGGCATCACGGAGGTTCGACGGGTGCAGAACCCATCGTTGTTCGATACTCCTTGGACCTCGAGAAGGCCTTCTCGGTGCATCGGGAGCTTCCAAAGACCACTGCCCCGTGGAGCGATGGGCGCTCCCTCGCCATCCCGGGCTTCTGCCTCTTTCTGTTCTCGTCTCAACAGACTTCTTTCCAGGTCAACTTCCTACTGTCGGAGGGGTGGCGGGTCGATACCGGTTGGCCGCACGCGGAGGATGGCGGGTTCTACGGAGAGTCGCTAGACAGTCTACTCAAGAATTCGATCGTCGTCGGAGACCATCGCGCTATCGAGGTTGACGTTGACGGATTGCGGATCTCGGCCGTCCCACTCGGCCGACACGCCGACGGGATCGACCAACTTGCTCCGATTGTTGACGCTCATGCTCGACGATTCCGGTCCCTATTCGAGGACCCGGATAACAATAACTACCTAATGGTGTTGCTCGACGATCCCTGGGACACCGGTGAGAGCTATACCGATAGCTTTGCCATGGCCTACTCGACACCGATCCGGGAGTTCAATCAGGCGGCCTGGGGCCACACCATTGCCCATGAGCTTTTTCACTACTGGCTCGGAGCGAGGATGGAGGCTGCGGACTGGGCTCAGTCTCAGTGGTTCAGCGAGGGGACAACAGACTACATGGCAACGCGAGCCATGGTGGACGGCGGATTCACTACTCCCGATGAACTCTTCGATGTGATGCAAAAGCACGTTTCGTTCTATGAGCTCTTCAAGCAGGGCATCGTGTACGACAAGCTCTCGCTGGTTGAGGCGGGCTCGCAGAAGACAACCCACAACGCCGCGATCTACGACGGTGGTTGGCTCGTCGCGTTCTGTTTCGACGTGATTCTGCGCGAGAAGACGTCGAACTCCGTGACCATGGGCACCGTGCTGAGGAAACTCTGGAATTCCCACCGCAAGTCACTGACTTCGGAGGGGTACACAATCGAGCAGGTCGTTGTCATTGCCGAACAACTCGGTGGCAGCGAGATTCGGGAGTTCTCCGATCGCTTTGTAGTCGGGAACGAGTCCATTCCGCTCGAGGAATACTTTCGTCGGGCCGGCCTTCGGCTAGTCGTCGATGCACAGATGGCTTGGGTTCGACCCATGGCCGAGGTGGAATCACCGGTTCTCGAGATCCGCCGCGGCCTGATCGGGAGTGTTGATTGACGATGGTTGCGAACCGGGGAATACGGTGCCTGTCAACGCGGAATTAGAACTCCTAGGCGGCCGCCGGATGCGACTGGCCGTGTTTTCTAAACGACGGCAGTTGCGGCGGGATCGGCCCTACGGGAAGATAACGGTGGGATTACCTTTTTTCGATCGATTGGCAGCCTCGCGGTAGCAGTCCACAGAAGTAGTCCACAGAAGCAGTCCACAGAGTCAAAGCCCATCAGCAGTCTGGGCAGAAGGGACAATCTCGGTCGGTCGACCACTACTGAAAGTTGGCCTCTCTAAACTGCTTCTCTAGTCTCTGAACATCTGATTGCATCGAGAGCATCTGTTGGCTGATCGAACGATGAAAGTACACGTACCAGACGTACTTTCCCTTTAGCTTCCCTTGCTCGTCGTAGAAGGCATCAACCGGTTGGTCGATGTCTGGAGTGAGAAGGAACATCACGTGTTGGTTGTAGCGTTCTAGAGTGGTATTCAACGAAGCCAACGAAAAGAAGAGGAGTTCGACATCGCGGATGAGAGACGTGTCTCCAGGGAAGATGTCTCACCCGCTTGGTAGAGATGTTGGTCGGAACCTTTCGGGGGACCGTGGAGTGGTACTTTGTCGTGGTTGGTTCCGGTCACTTCTGCCAAGCGGGTGAGGCCTGGCCGCCAAACGGGTGAGGCCTCACTTGGCATCAGATCCTCGAAACCAAGGGGCTCGGAGCCGGCGCTCGCGACCACGGGTGTGGTCAAGATCGAAATGGCCATCCAGGCGAGAGTTGCAAGGAAGTTGGAGTCTCTGCAGTTCATGAAGCAATTCTCCTCTGGGAAGGGCGCGGGCTGGCTCGAGACGAAGTCGGATTCTAGCCCGGCCATTACTGGCTTGTACCAAGCCGCTCGGGGGGGTCCCCCGAGCGACCCGGAGCCCAAGCCCGAGCCCGAGCCCGAGAGAAGAGCATGGTCCTCATGGGTGGAGTGGCTCTAGCGCGCCGGCCCGGCCGCCGGCCTTCACTAGAGCTTCGCTGAGAGAACTGGAGCTTCGTCGAGACTCCAGTGTCAATGATACAATCCCGTTGCCTTGGTGTCTTGGTTGCCGGAGCTGCGCTGCACTGGGGTCCGCCGATGGAACGCCTCCAACGAAACGAGAGATACAGATGAAACGATGCCTGACAATCCAGCTGTGTTGGGTTCCGCTCCTGACCATATTTTTCGCGACGCCATCGATTGGTGCCGAGGATACCGGCAACGAGTCGGATGCAACCACGGCTCCGGCCGCTCGAATCGATAGCATTCTCGAACGGAGCGTGGCCAATGGCTTTGCTGGCTCCGTACTCGTCGCCAGGGATGGCAAGATCCTGCTCGCCAAGGGCTACGGACTAGCGGACCGCAGCCTCGGCATACCGGTAACGCCCGCGACCGTGTCCAATATTGGATCGGTCACCAAGCAATTCACCGCAGCCGCCATCCTGAAGCTGGTGGAGCAAGGCAAACTGACGACCGCCCAGACTCTCGGCTCGCTCTTCGACCACGTACCCGGCGACAAACGGGACATAACAATCCACCAGTTGCTGACGCATACGTCCGGCATCTCTCCCGAGACCGGCGGTCCTCGCTACGAAACCGTCAGCCGATCCACATTTCTGCGCGAACTATTCGCGGCCGAGCTCGAAACCAAACCAGGCACCCGCCACGAGTACGCCAACGCCGGCTATATCCTGCTGGCGGCCATTGTCGAAGTCGTTTCGGGAAAGGACTTCGACACCTTCCTGCGGACAAACCTGTTCGAGCCGGCCGGGATGACGGCTACCGGCTATGACAAGACCCTGTGGAACGATCGGCAAGTGGCCCACGGCTACTACTTCAGCCTCGAGGATGCCGGTTGGAAAGACTGGGGAATGACCTCCGACCATTGGGACGAGGGTCACGCATCCTGGTACGCCATCGGCAAGGGCGACGTGCACTCCACGGTGGAGGATCTGTTTCGCTGGCATGTGGCTCTCCAGACCGGCACCGTTCTTCCCCGGGAGCTGGTGACCCAACTGGAGACCCCCTGGGTCCCAGAGAACGCCAAGGGAACCTCACACTACGGATACGGCTGGGCGATTTTCCAGTCCGATCGTGGCACCAAAGTGGTCGCCCACAATGGCTCAAACGGGCTGTTCTTTGCCGACTTTCTCCGTTTTGTCGAGGAAGACGTCGTGGTCATCCTCCTGACCAACGTAGCCCTGGCCGAAGAGCCAGCCGACCTCGCCTGGGCCCTGGCCAAGATGATCTTTGATCCGCAGTATGAGACTCGGCCAATCCCAAAGAGCAGCTATGAGCTGGTCTTCCATTTCGTCGAACACCATCAGCCCGAGGCAGCCTCAGAGCTTCCGGGGTTTCTGGCCGAGAGTCTTGGCCACGATCTGGACAATCGCCGTGTGCTCAACAGCATCGGGTATCAACTCCTGGCCAACGAACAGTGTGACTGGTCGGTAGCGCTACTCGAAATCAATGTCGGTCTCTTCGCGGGCGACGGCAATCTCTTCGACAGTCTCGGCGAGGTGGCCCAGAAGTGTGGGCAGCGAGTTCTCGCGCGGAAGAGCTTCGAACAGGCTCTGAGCCTGGCTCCTGGCGATGACTGCGGCTGGTGTGAGAGTTCGCGACGCGGGCTGAAGGCCCTCGTTGAACCCGATCTGCCGGGGAATACGATGCCGGACACTCGCTAGGAGAGGTCCGAAGATCGAAGTGGTTTCTCGACGGCCCGGGAAGAGGGGCCTGCGCGTCTCGAGAAACCGTTCGATACTCCCCCGCCTACTGCTTACGGTACTCGATCTCCATCATCTTCATCTCGGCCACGTCCTTGCCCGGTGCGTACATCTCGAAGAGTTCGGTCGTCGGGCTCGTCCAATGCGACGTCATCCGCGACGTCACCTGGCCCCCGGTGATCGGGTCGTTCCAGCTACCGGTGTAGGTGCACGCGCCGTCGTCGTCGCAGGTCCCTTCGCTCATCATGATGCCGGTCGACATACTGTCGTTCCAGGTCGACCAGTACTTGCCCTCAGAGGAAGATGTCTCACCCGCTTGGTAGAGATCTTGACGTCGCGGCTTCTGAAGGGGCCGGATCTGAGCGTTGTTGGTCGCAGGAGCTAGAGCCAGAACTCGATTCTCGGTCATGAGGAACCCGATTCTGGCCCCTGACGGTCGAAAGCAGCAGCAGAGGCATTCAGCGGACGCACCTCAACCGTGACCGGCGATGCCGATCCTTCTAGGTCAACGCGGAATAGGAACTCTTAGGCGGGCGCCGGCCGCGGCTGGCCGTGAGTCCTAAACGACGGCAGTCGGGGCGGGATCGATCCTTCGGGAAAGATGACGGTGAGATCACCCTTCTTCAATCGATTGGCGGCTTCTCGGTAGCAGTCGACAAAGTAGATCCAAGTGCGCTTGTAGGTGATCCACTCCTCCGGTGAAGCCGCATGGACGAGCGGGGCAGGAGACCGTTTGGTGTTGCGGGGTTCGCTGTGGGGATTCTGATTCATTATGCGTCGGGCGCCGAGGGGACTCTTGCCCTCCTTCGCGAAGCGCTCCCGGGTTTCCTTCTCGATCTCTCGAACGAGGGCTTGCGCCTTCTCTTGGCGCTCCGCCGCGGAGTGCTCGGCCCAGCAGGGTAGAGGAGCGAGTTCGAAGGACTCTTCTTCGGCGTACCCAAGGACGGAGTCACTCAACTCGGTCGGCCACAGGACCCGCCACCATGCGAGAG
>JAIOJS010000169.1 GCA_019911795.1 Thermoanaerobaculia bacterium
TAGTAGGGCACGATCCCATAGGCGTATGATCCGCCCAGAATCAAGTCCAGATCGCCGTCACCGTCGAGATCTCCCAGGGCCGTTCTGCTGGTGTACCCTGCAGAAATGGAAAAGAACGGATTGTTGGTCCCCGTGACCTGAGCAAATGAGGGACTCGACGACGATCCAGTGTTCTCGAAGTATCGAACCCTAGTGTCGATGTTGCCGACGATGGCGTCTAGATCACCGTCGCCATCTAGGTCCGCCATCTCTGGCGCACTACGGGAGAAAACGCTCACGCCGTCGAAAGGGTCGAAACCCGCGACCGGGTATTGGAATGATGGGCTAGAAGTACTTCCCGTGTTCTCTATGAACTCCACCTTCCCGCTGTCGCTCCCCGCAACGATGTCGAGATCACCATCTCCGTCGAAGTCCACTAGGTTCGGGCTTGCGAACCTTCCGACCGAGATGGTTGAAAAGCCTTGAATCGCATCCACAACGTACGGTTCCTGCGCGACGACAGGGACTCCGCCGAGTGCCAATAAGATTGTGGCCACGCTGACAGTTCGAACCGCGCGCGCCGTAGTCGCCATTTGGCCTGTGCGATCGCGGCCGGATGGGGAGTGTAGTGCCAACTGGTCGCGCACACACTTGCGCAACTGTTCTGCTTGATTCATGGCCATGGACGGTCCTTTAGCTGGATTATTCACTATTGTCGCACTATAGGGATTTCAGCCGATTAAGGAATCGTTCCCTACCTGAGAGAACTTGTCAAGGCTCGGCTCTACTATTCGGCTGAAGGCTCCCCCCTCCCGGCCACCTCTTCTGTTCCCGGGTTCACAACTGACTCCGGGAACCTTGTCCGGGAAGGGAAGCTAGGTCTCGGTCCGTCATTCCGTAGCGCTCCAATCTGGCGATGGTGGTGGGCTTGGTGTTGCTTGCCTCTACTATTCATATCCGCCCTCAACTATTCGGCTGACACCTCTCCCCACGACACCTCTCCCCACGTGCTACTTTTGGAGCGGAGATGGCTCTCTCAGCCCGATACTCGCGGTCGTCTTCGGAAGACTCCCGGCACCCACTTCGGGTCGGACGGCTGGCAGGACGGAAGCGCCCGCCAGCAGGCTCGGGGAGAAATGCTCCCCGGATACTCGAAGCTCGGCCATTCGACTATACCGGCTAGAGAACCACCAAACGAAGGATACGAAACCGAAGAGGCAGAGGAACTGAGCGAGATCAATCAGACCTTCGAGGGCCTTCAGTTCGGAGCCACGTGGGAGTTGCGACCTGGGTATGTCGGCGCCAGCCAGCGCCGGGGCGATAGCTCCTCGGTTCGGCATCAGGATCAGGATATTGATGACGATCAGAAGGACCATCACCAAGACCAGACCGGCGGTTGCTGGGGTGGGAGCCCACCAAGCGGGTGGTTGCGGTCGCTGCCCTGGTATGCCCGCGTACGTCACAGATGATCCTCGAAGCGAGTCTACCCTGTTGAACTCCGGTTCTCGTCACGATCCCTGGGGCGGCGGTCGGCGTCGAGGTGTCCGTCGAAGTGTCCGTCGAAGTGTCACCCGCTTGGTAGGGAGCTATCAAGCGCACAACAATGCGAGCAGCCATCGACTGCCGCCGAAAGGTATCGACACGGAACTCCGTAGATACCCGACATGGGATACCCACTACGTTGTTTCGAACCCGGCCGCCTCAGCGAGACCACATCGCGCGCCATCCAGGGCCGTTTGCTCCTCCGACCGTCGGACGAACTCAACACCATCATCAGGGGGATCATCGCTCGCGGAGTCCGGATGTACGCGGTCGAGGTCAGCTACTTCGTCGCGATGGGGAATCACCTTCATATCCTGCAGACCGCCCACGAAGAGGGGCAGATGAAGGGCTTCATGAACTTCGTCAACTCCAACATCGCCAAGGAGGCGGGCCGGTTGTACGGTTGGCGAGAGAAGCTCTGGGGACGCAGGTATCGGCTGGTCCCCATCACCGATGAACCAGAAGCTCAGGTAGCTCGTCTTCGCTACCTCCTGGCGCACGGCTGCAAGGAGAATCTAGTGCGAAAGCCCTCCGAGTGGCCCGGGGCCAGCGCCCTCAAGGCCATCCTCAAAGGAATTCCCGTCGTTGGGCACTGGTTCAATCGCACGGAGTCGTACCGAGCCAAGCGACGCGGTGAGAAGGTCGGTCCTTGGGACCACGCCGAAGAGGAGTCCTTCGACTTGGCCCCGTTGCCCTGTTGGGCGGAACTCTCCGCCGAGGAACGTCAAGAGAAGGCACAAGCCCTGGTCAAAGAGATCGAGCAGGAGACCCGTGAACGCTTTGCCAAGGAGGGCAGGAGCCCCCTCGGCGCACGACGGATCATGAACCAGAATCCGCACAGCAAGCCTAGGAAGGTCAAGCGCTCCCCGGCTCCGCTCGTCCACGCCGCTTCGCCGGAGGAGTGGGTCATCTTCAAACGCAATTGGCTTTACTTTGTCGACTGCTACCGCGAAGCCGCAGATCGGTTGAAGAAGGGGGACCTGACGGTGTTGTTTCCCGAAGGGTCGATTCCGCCTCGGCTGCCTTCGTCTAGAACTCGCGGTCAGCCGCGACCGGCGCCAGGGTAGAGGTTCCCGTCCCCGCGAGGGGTATCGAAGGGCCGGCAGTGCCGGTCACGGTAGAGGTGTGTCTGTTGGGTGCGTTCGTGGCGACTGTTGGCCGTTAGCGGTCCGATTCAGGTCATTCTGGTCGGGAGAGTGAGCTATTTCTCATGGGTCGTCGGTTCGTCGCGATCCGATCTAGCTGTTTCGGAGGGCTTGGGGTTGCTGTCTCAACTATTCGGTTGACACCTCTTCCTCCACCTCTTCCTCTGACACCTCTTCCTCCGAGTGGTTTAGTCAGATGAGTCGGATATGCTTCGCAGACCGTGAAACTCGACTTCAACTCGACCAGCCAATCGAGAGTTACAAGTTGACGCGTAGAATGGGTCCTGATGAAGGTCCGTGAAGTCATCAAGCTCATCGAGGCCGACGGCTGGCATCTCGTCAAGACTCGAGGGAGCCACCGACAGTACAAGCATCCAGAGAAGCCAGGGCGTGTGACAGTCGCGGGCAAGCCAAGCCAAGCCACGACATCGCTCCTGGCACCCTCAACAGTATCTACAAACAGGCAGACCTGAAGAAGTGAGACGTCCAATGCACCGATTTCTCGTCATCGTAGAGGCCGCCGGCGACAACTACTCGGCGTACTGTCCCGATCTGCCTGGCTGCATCGCTACCGGCGACACCCGCGAAGAAGCCGAGATCAACATGCACGAGGCTCTCGAGATGCACGTGGAAGGTCTGATCGAGGACGGCATGCCGATTCCCGAACCCACCGCTGTCGCGGAATACATGGCCATCCGCTAAGGCGATCACCCTCATCACGGCACGCTAGGCGCGACCATTCGGCTTAGACCCTTTCCGAGACCTTTTCCGGGACCTCGTTGGGGGGTGAGACCTCGTTCGGGGCAGTTGAGAAGTCGAAGTGTCACCCTCTTGGTAGGACCGCTAGCTCGTCATGAGGTGAGCGCCACCAAAGCGAGCCCGAAAGGTATCTACACGGAACCTCGTAGATACCCGACATGGGATACCCGCTACGTTGCTTCGAACCAGGACGCCTCTGCGAAACGACTTCGCGCGCCATGCAGGCCCGTTTGCTCCTCCGTCCGTCGCAGGAGCTCAACACCATCATCACCGGGATCATCGCCCGCGGAATCCGGATGTACGGGGTCGAGGTCAGCTACTTCGTCGCGATGTCGAACCATCTGCACATCCTGCAGGTCGCCCACGAAGAGGGGCAGATGAAGGGCTTCATGAACTTCGTCAACTCCAACATCGCCAAGGAGGCGGGTCGGTTGCACGGATGGCGAGAGAAGCTCTGGGGCCGCAGGTATCGGCTCGTTCCCATCACCGATGAACCCGAAGCCCAGGTGGCGCGTCTTCGCTACCTTCTTGCACATGGCTGCAAAGAGAACTTGGTACGCAAGCCCTCCGAGTGGCCCGGGGCCAGCGCCCTCAAGGCGATCCTCAAGGGCGTTCCCGTCGTCGGGCACTGGTTCAATCGCACGGAGGCCTACCGAGCCAAG
Organism: Thermoanaerobaculia bacterium; assembly: GCA_019911795.1. Lineage (GTDB taxonomy): Bacteria > Acidobacteriota > Thermoanaerobaculia > Multivoradales > JAIOJS01 > JAIOJS01. The sequence continues at coordinate 4,088 of JAIOJS010000169.1, forward strand.
CGACGCGGCGAGAGGGTCGCTCCTTGGGACTACGCCGAAGAGGAGTCTTTCGAGCTGGCCCCCTTGCCTTGTTGGGCGGAACTCTCCGCCGAGGAACGTCAAGAGAAGGCACAAGCCCTGGTCAAAGAGATCGAGCAGGAGACCCGTGAACGCTTTGCCAAGGAGGGCAGGAGCCCGCTTGGCGCGCGTCGGATCATGAACCAAAATCCGCACAGCAAGCCTAGGAAGGTCAAGCGCTCCCCGGCTCCGCTCGTCCACGCCGCTTCTCCTGAGGAGTGGGTCATCTTCAAGCGCAATTGGCTCTACTTTGTCGACTGCTATCGCGAAGCCGCCGATCGGTTGAAGAAGGGAGACCTGACGGTCCTGTTTCCTGAAGGATCGATTCCACCTCGACTGCCATCGTCTAGAACTCACGGTCAGCCGCGACCGGCTCCAGGGTAAAGGTTCCCGTCCCCGTAAGGGCATCGAAGGGCCGGCAGTGCCGGTCACGGTAGAGGTGTGCCCGTTGGGTGCGTTCGCGGCGACGCTTAGCCGTTAGCGGTCGGATTCTGGCCATTCTGGTCGGGGGAGTGAGCGATTTCTCCTGGGTCGTCGGTCCGTCGCGCTCCGATCTAGCGGTTTCGGAGGGTTTGGGGTTGCTGTCTCAACCATTCGGCTGAGACCTCTCCCCCGGGGCGGTCAAGCAGAGAGTCGTCGAAACAGAAATGGCCATCTCGATGAAGGGTGCCTTCAAGAAGGCCGCTCGAATAGCCGGCAAGGAATCCTGCGACGCGGTCATTGTGGTGGGCAAGGGTGTGGGCAGGGAGCAGGAGACGGCGATTTTCGCTACTGGGAGATCCTTCTCGGGCTATTCCGTGCCAGACGAAGACGAGTGGGTGGCCGTCATCCTGGCTGATGCAAAGCCCCCGAAAGCGGATTGAAACTGGGGCTAAGCGAGTGAACTCGTGTCCTTGATCTACGTAGTTTCTCAACTATTCGGCTGACACATCTTCCCGTCCGTCCGGAACGATCTTCAGATCGCTTCGACCCTTGAACCAGCGATCGAAAGACGCTTCGGTGCTCGCAATCTGGGTCCGCTCCAGGACCTCCCCCTTCTCGTCAACCACACAGATTGCGCTGTACTTTTGGTGCAGGTCGATGCCAACATGGAACATGGTCGGTCTCCTTTCCCGGCGCTGATGCCGGAGGTTGTTGATATCTCTCTACAATGGCACGACGCCCACCGGAGAGAGGCCGACCTACTCATCCCATCTGACACCTCTTCCCCCTGGGGCCAGGTACTAGCGACCTGCAGCGGGGGCTACGTTTCTTCTAGGCTCCTTCGAAGAGCCAGCAATACACCTGGCGGCAGATTGACCTGCACGACCGTCCCTGATGCGGCCTTGTACGTGACGAAAGCAGTCCTTGAGATCGGATCGTAAGCGATGACATCGAACTGATCGATCACGTAGTCGTTGCCTTTAGTATCGACCTGGTCTGGGGCAATGACGAGGGGATACTCCACCCAATCGCTCCGGGCGTTCAAGGTGATCATGTGAGTCAACGTTGCAACAACTTGGATCGGAATCGACAACTCCCTTCCCTTGCCGTCGTCCAAGGAGAGCGTGGCGACTGCATGGTTCTTCCGCGTCTCCGTCCCCACTAGACCGTTGGCGAAGAGGCTCTTTGAGACGCCCTTTGCCAGCCCTACTGGCCGGTAAGGGCCCTCCTCCACTGGGTCCGCTCCGATTGGGATGAAGCTTCGATAGTCAGAGTGGCGGACGCTCCCGTCCTGAGAGCAGAGTTCGAGTGACAAGAGGCTTCTTCCATGTGGCAACCGATGCTCTTGATTGAACCAAACAAGGAAGGTCTGTAATGCCTGCGTGGCTGCATCAACTAGTCTTGCTTGGCCGTGCGTTCGAAGTTCCATCTCTTGGTTGTGAAGTTGGGCTCCTCCCTCCTGCCACGAGTAGCGCGCCGTGAACGGGATACCAGTGGCGGTCTCTCCTCCAAGATCCCCGAGAATCTCCAGGGAAGCTCGGGAGCTGAGCTCCCACCTGGGAAGAGTTGTCAGTAGGGCCTGGCGCTGGGGTGCGGGCACCAACACGGCAACTGACGATCCAAATCTCACTTCGCTCACCAGCGCCGCGCGGATCTGGTGGTTTTCCATCTTGCACAGGTCGATCATGAACCAATCCAGGAACTCGAGCACCGCGCTCAGGCACCTCTTCCCATGCTCGAAGCGCCAGTCCTCAGGCGAGGGTGGAAGCCGAAGGAGACCCTTCGGCTCCTCAGTCTTTTGCACCGAGAACGAGCCGCTTCCCAGGTCTCGCACCTTCACTCCTCGCTCTTGCGGTCTTGGGTGGGCAATGAGGTTGCGGGTTCGAAGAAGCTCCTGAACCGGCTGAACTACGCTAGAGCCTCTGTCGATCGAGCCGCCTGGGTCAACGCCTTGGAAGAAGAACTCGAACTTCTCCATCGGCCTTGCCTGGTCCAGGTGGTCGGCCAACCTCTCGGGTAGTTCTACAAGGCTGAGGAGGCAGTTTGCTGACGCCTCTATCGCCAAGGCACTCGATAGCACGGCGCTCCTGCAGAGCGAGGCGTGGTGGCTCGACGAGTGGGCCGGAAGGGCCTCTGCCATCTCTAGCAGAGCGACGGCGTCAGTGATGAACAGAAGAGGTGGCTTTTCTTGGTAGGTACCGATCATTCTCTCTAGGCTCGGGATCTCGCTGGTATCTAATCAGCTTCATGAGTACTTAAGAGAATCTAGGTGCTTGAGGAGATCCTCCTTCGAGGCGAAGGCCGTTCGGTTCTTAACTTGCCAGAGAATCAGTACCCAAGCCATGCTCACAAATTCGCGAAGTACTTCAAACTCTTCCGGGGTCTGGCCGTGATGAACGAACTTCGAGCGGAGGCTGTAGGCCGACCTAAAGAGCCCTGCCAACTGCTGTCTCTCGGCAGGCACTTGCGAGAGTAGGAAGCCGAAGCGGTCGCCGACTGCCTGTTGGATCGGCTCTGTCGGATTCCTAAGGAGCAAGCTCTCTAGTGCCACCAGCACGAAGACAAGCTTCTCGGCTGAGGTAGCCGCCGCCCCCGCCTTGGAGAAGAGCAGAACCGACGTCTGCAGAGTGTGCTCGAATGCCGATAGGTGTTCCCCTCGCGCGAGGTACGAAAAGTCTTCTAGGGCGTACTCACTTCGAAGGCTATCGACCGCTGCCTGATCGAGCTTGAACGGTGCCGGCGGGTGGGAGTGAAATCGGGTGGTATGAGATACCGGCGCGTCTTCTTCTGTTAGGAACAGCCATACGTCCTCCGAAGGTGGTGGTAACAAGTCCACAGGAGCCAAGAA
>JAIOJS010000170.1 GCA_019911795.1 Thermoanaerobaculia bacterium
CCTCCCCGACGCCCCCCGACAGAAGAGGAGCGGGATTGCGAATCACGATCCACCGTCACCGGCGCGGACTCCTCGGGACCCGTCCCGGTAAAACCTGGTCCCTCGGCCCCGACCACCCGCTGAGCTCCCGGAGAACTTCCAGGAGAACTCAATCCCGTCGAGGGGCTTCGACGACTCCCGGAAGCGATCCCAACGGCCTCAGAGCTTCCGGGCGGGAGCTGCCCCGAGTCAGTAGCAATGGCATCCGACGCTGCCCCCGGCGTCATCGAAGATCCTGTTTCGGTGGGGCCTGCGTCCACCGCTCCAATTTCGGCGTCGGGAAAGTAGATGGTCGAAAGCTGGAAACGGATCGTCCCGTCGGCCTCCACCGACTCTCCGGGTAGGAGCGGATCCGCAAAGGCCGGGCTCGCAAAGAGGGCGTCCAGAAGGTCGACGAGTGCCTGATCGGACTTCGCCGCCCCCGCGATCTGCAGCCAGGTTTCCCGAGGCCCCTTGGCTGACTCCATACGCCGGGAGGAGGGCCTCCTCGTGCGGTCTCGCTCGAAGCCCTCGGGGCTGATCCGAAATAGCCTCACATCTCGCGGCAAGATACCGGCCAGTTGCCCGAAGAGTCGACTCCAGGGAAATCGCCTCTCCTCCAGCCGCGCCTGGATATACCGCGCTTCGTCGTTCTGCGCGCCGAGATCGAGGCTACGAAGTTGATCCTGAGCCGAAGCCAGTCGAATCTCTTCGCCCGCGATCTCGCTCTCGATCGACTCGAGCCGATCCTTTCGGTCCTCCAGCCCCACCAGGGACTGTCCGTAGCGGACGGCGTTGAAGATCAGCAGTAGCCCGCCGAGAGCCCACAGAAAGATCGTAGTCCGCAACACGGGCCGTGCATTGACGAAGGGCCTTCGAGCCAGGTTGACGGGACGGTACTTCAAAGGATCTCCTGCCGCACGGCGCCGATCATGGCTCCCATTAGGGCCGATGTCTCACCATCCTCGCCCGCGCCCGCAAACTCGTGAAAGCGAACGTCGTGGCCAAGTCCGGAACGCAACCACTCCTGCCAGCGGACCCGCTGGGCTGGTTCAGACACCAATTCCACCGCTTCGACCTCGGCGTCTCCGACCCTTTCGGCCAGAAAGCCACGGGTCAGTCGAAGATCTCGGAGAACTCCCTCCCCCACGACGTTCTGAGACAGATCGGACTCCAGTGCCTTGTACCGGTAGAGCACCGGCTGCCCCCGTCTCGCCGCGATCAGAGTGTAGTGGGACTCTTCGACCAGAACAACCACGGATAGAGACTCCTCGTCAACGGTCTCGGCAAGAGCCGCAAGGAGGCCGGACGACCGGTTGGTCACCAGTCCCAACTCGACCTTGGCCGCCGAAAAGGCCTTCTCGATGGCGGCCACCAAGTCCTCACGAGCAAACCCTATCGCGGTGCGGACGGCAGCGCTCTCCGTGGTCAGGCGATCGACTTCTTGAGCATCGATCCTGAGCTCTTCGACCTTGAAGGGGAGTAGTCGGTTCATCTTCCATCGTAGGACTTCCAATCGGGGGTCCTCGGCCACCGGCAGCGCCTCGGTATCGAGGAACGTCAACCTCAGCCAGGCGTCGGGGACGATGAGAGACGCGCGCTCGATCGGACCGGAGGCTCGGCCCACCAGATCTCGTACCAGGGCTTCCAGCCCCTCCGCGTCGAGGACACGGACGCCGAGGTCCGCCGACGCCAAGATACCGGCTGGAATCGCCGACGCGACGCGCTCCAACAGGCGCGGCGCCCACCCTTCCTCGATCGCAAAGCGCGCGTAGACCAATTGACCGGAATCGATCGAGAAGACATGAGGCGGCGCCGGCAGGGGACCCATCCCCAGCAGCGACTCAGTCCACGAACGTAACTTTGTTGACTTCACGAAGCGTCGTCACTCCCTCAAAAGCCTTTTGTAAGGCAGATTCACGAAGAAAAATCATCCCCTCCTCCTTGGCAACCCGCTTGATCTCCGAGGCCGGCCTCCGCCCGAGAATCAGCTCTCGGATGGTGTCGGACAGATCGAGCAGTTCCGACACCGCCGAGCGCCCGTGGAAACCCGTACCGTCGCACTCGATGCAACCAGCTCCCTCGTAGAAGGTGTAGTCGCCGTAGACGTCTGGGTCCAAACCACTCTCGTCGAGGAGCTGCCAGGACACTTTGACCGGCTTTTTGCAAGACTCGCAAATCTTCCGCACCAATCGCTGAGCGACGATGCAATTGAGCGCCGACACGAAATTGTACAGGTCGACGTTCATATTGAGGAAGCGACCCAGAACATCCACCACGTTGTTCGCGTGAACAGTGGTGAAGACAAGATGCCCAGTGAGGGCGGACTGGATGGCAATCTGCGCCGTCTCCTCGTCGCGAATCTCACCGATCATGATCTTGTCCGGGTCGTGCCTGAGGATGCTGCGCAATCCGCGGGCGAAGGTCAACCCCTTCTTCTCGTTGACAGGGATCTGGCTGATGCCCTTCAACTGGTACTCCACCGGATCTTCGATGGTGATGATCTTGTCTTCAGGAGACTGGATCTCGGAGAGACAGGCATACAGAGTCGTAGTCTTTCCGGAGCCGGTAGGTCCGGTGACGAGAACCATCCCGTAGGGCTCGCGAATGAACTTGCGAAGCTTCCGGCTGGTCTCGGCATCGATGCCTAGGATGTCGAGTCGCAGGCTCTTGAAGTCCTTATTCATCGACTCCTTGTCGAGGATACGGATCACGCAATCCTCGCCATGGACAGTGGGCACGATCGATACGCGAAAGTCGATCGTGCGCTGCTTGAGTCGCAGCTTGAATCGCCCGTCCTGAGGGATGCGCTTCTCGGCGATGTCGAGTTCGCTCATGACCTTGAGGCGACTGATGACGGTCTGATGATGGCGCTTGTCGATCGGCTCCATCGCCTGGTAGAGCACTCCGTCGATGCGGTACTTGATGACGACGTCACTCTCGCGCGTCTCGATGTGGATATCGCTGGCCCGGCGCTGGATGGCATTGAAGATCGTCGTGTCGACCAACTTGATGATCGGGCTGGCGTCCGCGGTGAGGCGATCCAGCGAGAGGATCTCCTCTCCGTCGTCGTCCTCCTGAACCAGCTGCATCCGGAAGTCCTCGGTCGCTTCGTCGAGAACTCGTTGCACACTCTCCGACTTCTGAAGGATCTCCTCGATGGCGCCGCGGGCGCCGACTTTGACGTCCACTGGCTCACCGAGCAGGACCTCGAGCTGGTCGAGTTTGACGACATCCGAGGGATCGGCCATGACGACTCGGAGTCGCCCCTCCCGACGTTCCTCGGGGAGAAAGAGGTAGCGCAGCATGAGGTCGAACGGCACCGAACGAAACAGCTCATTGTCGATTCGGAACTGCTGGACGTCTACGAACTCCAATCCGTAGCGGTCAGCGAGCTCCCGCGCCTTGGTCGCTTCGGACTGCGCCGTGGAGGCGACCAGCGGCAGGGTCTCATCCAGAAGCGTCATCGTAGTTTCTTCGTCAGCCATCACTTCGTCCTCACCCGTTGACCTGTCCCATCAAACTAAACATCGGAAGGTAGATCGAGACCAGCAGGATCCCGACAATGATTCCCATGAAAACCAACATAACCGGCTCGATTAAGCTGAGAATCCGGCCCATCCGAATCTCGACCTCTTGATCCAAAAAGTCCGCCACACTCGACAGCATCGTCGCCAGCGAGCCCGTCGCTTCTCCCACCTGGACCATGTCTACGGCAAGCGCGTCGACGACCTGGCTCTCATCGAGGGTTTCGAAGAGCGCGCGTCCCTCGGTGACCTTCTGCACCGCTGGGTGAATCCGGTCCCGTACGTAGGAGTTGCCGATCGCCCCGATGGATATCTCGAGTGATGGCACGAGAGGCAACCCTCCCTCCTGCAGAGTAGCCAGCGAGCGACAGAACTCGGACAGGGCAAAGCGGTGCAACACCGGTCCGATGAACGGAATTCGCAACTTCGCCCGGTCGATCGCAATGCGACCCAGTGGCGTACGACTCCAGCGTCGGAAGAACACCAGCCCCGCGACCGTCGCCACCGTCAGCACGATCCAGTTGCCACGAAAGAAGGAGCCGATCGCCAACGTGACCTGGGTTAGCTTGGGCAGCTCCGCCTCCATGCCTTCGTAGAAGACCGCGAACTTGGGGACGACGAACACGGTCATCACGCCAATCATGGTCAGCGAGAGAACAATCAGAACCGCGGGATAGACGAGGGCGGAGACCACCCGCTTTCGCGCGTCGATTACGAGCTTCAGGTAGCGCACAAATCGGCGGATGACCTTCTCGAGATCCCCACTCCGCTCGCCGGCCTTGAGCGTGGATGGGTAGAGCCGGGGGAACATTTCTTGGTGGGCCTCAAAGGCGGCCGAGAGTTCCTGTCCATTGGCGATTCGATCGCGAATATCGGAGAGAACCGAACCGAACAGGGCATGACTCTGCCGCTCGAGCATGAGGTCTATCGCCTGGAGTAGAGGCAGACCAGCCCCCAGCAAGGCGGCGAGTTCCTGGTTGAAGATGAGGAACTGGTCGAGTCCCACCGGCTTACGGCGACGGCTACGGCGCTCGCTCCGGGAAAGAGAGAAGCTGAAAGCGGGAACACCGCGGGGGCGTACTGCGAAGACATGAAACCCCTTCTTCCGTAGGTCCGAAGTCAGAGTCTGGGCGTCAGCCGCCTCGTGAGTCTCCTCGAGAATCGCCCCGTCCGGAGTGCCCAAACGACACACGTACCTCACTTCAGGAGTCCCCCTCGGTAACCGTCATCAACTCACAGCGAATGACGACCAAGAGCGCGTCGGTTTCGCCCGCCGACAGTGCCAGGACCAAGGGCCGATCCAGCCAGCTATTGAGATTGCTCCTTATGAGGCTACGCGGCGCTCCGGCTGACCCCAACTCCACCGACCGGCGAAAGACCTCGAATCCCTCCAGGGGTACCCGCTCGAGGCCCATGACGGTGCCCAGGCGAAAGCGGACGTCGTATTCCTGGCTGAGGTCGAAGCTCATGCCATCGCCCTCACTGCCTTCGGCCTGGGCGTACCCAACGATCGAGTAGCTATTGTACTGAAGGTAGTCGCGAAGCCGGTCCAGAACCTCAGGATAGTCTCGCAACTTCGGGTCGACGACCGCCGGCGGTGAGATCGGCGCTCCACGGGTGGCTCGGATCAGCCACAATCCCACCGAGATCTGACGCTTCTCGTGATCGAAGCGATGCAGAGTTTCCAGCACCCGTTCCACATTGGACCGCACCTCGCGGATCACGATCGTATTACCGCCCGGACGCAGCTCGATCGATCCCCTTTGCGACAGGAGAGGTAGCACCAGGCGGAGAGCGTCCGTCGCCCGCTGATGCCGCAGGGCGTACACATGTACGGCCATCTCTTCCTCGCGACCCGTGGCCCCTCTCTGACCGACCGCCGGAAGGGCGAGTGCGAGCAGGTACAGGAAGACCATGGAGCCGGCGCCGACTAGGCGCCGGCGAAAGGGCTCAGACATCGAAGCGTTCGTCCACTACCAAGACGACCGATAGATTCTCGTCGCTCCACTGGACCACCTGCTGATAGGGTTCTCCGATCTCTTCGAAGAGGGGCATCGAGGCATTGTCCAGGTTGTTCCAACTCGCCGCCTCATAGATCGACGCGTCATAGATCGACGCGCCGTGAATCGAGGACGTCGTCGCGACCGTTGGTGCCGACCAGACGGTCGCTTCGACCACCTCCACCGACCGTCCCAAGGGTTCCGATCCACCCCCGACCCAACCCACCGCGAGAAGCAGGACCGCGGCAGCGACCCCCTCCCGCCAACGAGTGGCCGGTTGGCCTGATTCGGTCGCCCTCTGAACCTTTCGCGCCATTCGAA
>JAIOJS010000171.1 GCA_019911795.1 Thermoanaerobaculia bacterium
GCAACGCCGCCAGGGGCGAAAACGGGCCGTCCAAAGTGGACGGGATTAGCCCAACGGGACACTAGGCCCTGGCCGCGACAGGACTCGAACAAAAAGGGTCCTGCGTCACCGACGCAGGACCCTCGGATCAGTCTCGATTTCCAACGAGAGGGAATCGAGAGGATCTATTCGACTGAACCAGTCGACTGAAGAGTCGACTAGTTCAGGCGGTCCTTCAGATCCTTGCCAGCCTTGAAGCGAACGCTCTTGCTGGCCTTGATCTTGATCGCTTCGCCCGTCTTGGGGTTGCGGCCCATGCGAGCGGCGCGATCGCCGACGATGAAGCTACCGAAGCCCGGAATTGAAACTCGCTCCCCGCGAGCGAGTTGGGTGCTGATCGCCTCGACCATGCAATCCAGAGCCGCGGCGGCGTCCTTCTTGCTGATCCCTTCGATGCAATCTGCGATGTGGTTGACGATGTCTGCCTTGCCTGCCATCTTTCCTCCTAGCGAGAACGGGTTCGCTCTTTTTCAAAGTCGATCCCATTCCAGGAGTGGAGCAAGACCGTGAAGAGCGCGGAAGGAGAAACATATGGTCGAGCCACGGTGCTGTCAAGCGTTGGACGTGCTGTTGCCAACACCGGACGCTCCTGACACCTGGCGAGGACGAGCAGTTCTATCGCCTATCGTCGTCGCGACCTCCCTGCGGGGCACTGTTCTTGCACGGACCAAGTTTCATCCACCAACGCTCGATCCCTCGAGAACTTCGCCTCGCAGCCTGGGCTCCCCAGGTAGGCCGAAGGCCTGGGCTTTCGGCCCCCTGACGATCGAGCTAAAGTCAACCTCAGACGAACTTGACCCAAGAGGACCTTGCCATGAACTGGACCCACCACCCCGATCAGCCCACTGCGTCCACCCCGTCGCTCGACGCTCGCTGCGGGCGCCGCTCTAGACGCCGAGTTCACGAGTTGTTGGGACCGGCCATCCTAGGTGTGCTCTCGGCCGCCACTCTGCTCCCCGCCACTGCTCAGGGCGCCGGCGATCTCACCATCGTGACCTATCCAGTGGGTCTGGTTTCCGGTCAGCTCCCGATTCAGATGGACCTGGGGGCCACCGGAACTCCGGCCACTCTCTTCCTGGACGGTGAGAAGGTTTGCGAAGCGACACCCCAGGTCTCCACCTGCACCGTCGATCTCGGCACCGACCCCCACGTGCATCTTCTCGAACTCGTCCGACCGGCTGCCTCCGGTCGCGACGTCGAGCGTTCCTTCCGGTGGATCAACCGTCCTGGCCAGGAGGCCGAACTGCTGCTGCGGCTCAGCCCGGCCGATGGCCAAGGAAAGTGCCGGGCCCGGGTCTACACCAACCATCCCCAGAAACAACATCCAGCGGTCCTCGAGGTGAATCTCGACGGCCAGCCGCTCACCTTCGAATCGGACGGTTCCGCCATTGTCCCCTGCCCGCAGAACGATGTCTCGCGCATCGTGGTGGCTTCGGCGATCTTCCCCGACGGTCGTCGCGTCGAGGATGTGCGTCTGATCGGCGGCTATGTCGGACGAGCCGAGTCGGAACTCACCGCTCTACCGGTCCTGTCCGATGCCGGAGGCAGCTGTGACAGCGTCCAGTGGCCCGATGACGTCGTTCGGGTCGAAGAGGGAGGCTACGAGGTCGTCATCGTCCTCGACCCCGATGTTCCCTATCAGTCGATCTTCAAGACCGGTTGGCACATCGGCAGTGGCTCGTCCACGACGTCCACCGACAAGGCGTTCGACACCTTCATCGGCACCGAGGATTCCGACATGCGCCCGCTCGCCACCTGGCAACGAGCCGAGGTGCCGTTTCAAACCGCCGAGAAGCTCTGGTACGTGGCTCCCGGCCAAGGACTCCCTCGCATCAACGGCTTCTCCGCCGGCAAGAAGAACTGGCTACAGCTCCTATTCAAGTTTGGCATGAGCGACTTCCAGGGAAATCCAACCCTGGCCGACGCAGTGGCGAGCTCCGGATTGGTGGCCGGTGCAGGTCCTCGACGCCGCGCCGTCGTTCTCATCCTTAGCAACAAGAGCAAGGACGATAGTCGCTACACCCCGCAGCAAGCGATGGACTACCTCGCGGAAGTGGGAGTTCCCCTCGTGGTCCTGCGAGCCGGCAAGTCCAAGGGTGATGGCTGGCCCGAGGGCATGAAGAACGCCAACATGAGTTCGATGGCAGGCAATCTCGAGGAGATCATGGAGATGCTCGAGCACCAATGCGTGGCCTGGTTCGAGGGGGGCTCACGCCGCCCCAGTCAGCTGGCCGCGGAGCTACCGGCCGGATTTCACGTCGCCGGCCACGGCGATGTGCCCCCAGAGACCCAATGGGACACCCTGTCGGCGACCGAACTCGCAGAGATCGCTGGCCTGGAGGCAGAGCCTGAGGCCCCTCGCGAACGTCAGTTCACCGGACGCCTCGATCTCGTATCGGTCACCGTCTTGGTCAGTGCCGAAGACCGCGACGGCAACCCCGTCGAAGACCTGACCGTCGGGGATCTCGTCGTGACCGAGGATGGACAACCCGTCAACGTCGTGAAGCTCGAGAAGATCCCTATCGGCTCGGCCAGCGTTCCTGGACGCCAAGAAGGGAGCACAACTCCAGAGGCGGTCGATGATGATGTGGTTCCACTCCCCGTGTCGCTCTACATCGACCCCACCCTCTCGGGGCGGCTCGGACTGCGCGTCGCCGTCAAGGCCCTGGCCGAAAACGCGGCGCGACTGACCTCGGTGGGCCCGGTCGAGGTCGTCCTCGGAACGAATCAGGCGGAGACCGTGCTGGCCGACACCAGGGACGCCTCCGAACTCGCAGCCTTTCTTTCGAGCTTCGAGACCCCGCCCCCAAGCCGACCCTCGATCGAAGACATCCGTCAGCGCTACATTCGGGATATCCGGCAGCAGTACGCCGCCACCTCGGGAACGTCGCGACGAGAGGATGGACCGAGCGTCACCACGGCTCCCGCCATCGTCAAGATGCAAACCCTCGCTGCCGCCGGTGAAGAGTACCGAAGCATCGAGGCATCGTTCGACACCCTGTCCGACTGGGTACAGTCCAAAGAACTCGGAGTTCCGCGCCTCCTCGTGCTGGTCGGCACTGGATTCGACGAGAACCCCAATGAGTTCTATCTACCGATGGTGCAGAACATCGAGCCCCAGAACGTCCCCGAACTACGGAGCCGCTTCCAGGACTTCCAACAAGGCAGCGAGGTTCTTGCTGCGGCAGAGGAACTCGCGGGCAACAGTTGGCGCGTTATCACCGTGGCTACCGGCTCGACCGGCGCCGCAACGACGAATGCCTCGGAACGCGGAGGCGAGCGATTCCAAGCCTTCATGACCGACGGTGATTCGGGCAGCAACCTCGATCCGGGCTTTCTTACTCTAGACCCGATCGGCGCTCAGAAGCGCGTCGCCCGTCCCAGCGGTGGTGATGTCGCGATGGGAGCCAAGGGACTGGGATCCGCGCTCGCCGGAGCCAGTGGATGGTACCGCATGACCTACCAGGCCGAGCGGACCCCCGACGGCAAGTCCCATACTTTCCAGGCCACAACTCCGCGCGACATCGAGGTCAAGACGACGGAAGTCGTGGTCTCGGAATCGTCCGAGGGCCGCGCCACCAACCGCCTGCGACACCTCCTGGACGGTGGCAGTGAGCACGGGATGCTGCCGGTAGAGGGTTCAGTCAGTGGACTGACAACCAAGGGTAAGCGCACTAGCGGAACGCTCGAGGTCAAGACCGACCTGGGCCAGCTTCAGGAACTGATGCAGAGCCTGGGTGGTAGCGTCTTCCGAGTCTCGGTCCTGATCGCCCCTGAAGGGCAGGAATGGCGCGCGGCCCATCAAGTGGTCACGCTCGAGCCCATGGCAGGCTTCATTCACAGCCTGCCCATCGAGTGGACCACCGGAGCGGTAGAGCTCGCGGTAGGAGTCGAGGACCTAACGTCGGGTGACTGGGGCGGTACCCTGGTCGACCTCGGCGGCGGCTGAGACTCAGAGCGGCCTTCTCGAGAGCAAGGAGATGAGTTCGTCGGTGCCTCGCACCGACGCTCATCCTTGTCTGTTTGACCCGAGCCGCTCGCCGATGGACACTGCTATCGCCAAGTGAAACCCTGTAGAGTGCCGCAACTCCTAGCGCCGTTTCATCCCGGGAATAGCGCAACGCCACGACCACTCTGACGTTCCGGCTACCCACTCTCTCATGAAGCGCCTCCTCTCCCTTTACGTCGACTCCTTCCGTGGTCTACCCCGAACGGTCTGGCTGGCCTCGGCCGTGACCTTGGTCAATCGAGCGGGCACCATGGTTCTCCCCTTCCTGAGCCTCTACCTGGTGGAGCGACTGGGACTCAGCACCACCGCGGCTGGCTGGTTTCTCGGGGCCTTTGGCCTAGGTTCGATCGCCGGCTCCACCCTCGGAGGAATTCTCGCCGAACGCTTCGGTTCGCGCCGCATCATGATCGCCAGCCTGATCGGCGCCAGCGGTGGATTCCTCGGTCTCGCCGTTACCGAGCGGCCGATTGTCATCGCCGCCTTACTCTTCCTTGTCAGCATGGTCGGAGACGCATTCCGACCGGCCGTGATGTCCTACATCACGGATGCCTCCGAGGATGCCAGCAAGACCCGAGCTCTCGCCCTTCTACGCCTGGCCGTCAATGCCGGTATGGCTCTCGGACCGGCGGTCGGGGGCTTTCTCGCTGCCATCGACTATCTCTGGCTCTTCGTCGGCGACGCTACGACATGCTTCAGCGCTGGGCTCCTCGCCCTCTTCATCCTCCCCGTCGTCGACGGCTCCGACGGAGCGTTGGCCTCTTCCTCGGTCAAAACAGCTCCAGCCCGTCCTTGGAAGGACCAAACCTTCGTCCTCTTTCTCGGGCTGGTCCTCCTCACTTCCTGCGTCTTCTTCCAGCTCCTTTCCACCGTCCCCGTCTGGCTGCGACAGGAAGCCGGCCTCAGTGAGGCCAAGATCGGTCTTTTCTTCGCCGTCAACGCCCTCACCGTGACCTTCCTGGAGATGCCGGTAGTCCACTTCGCCGAACGCTTCCGGCCGCTCACGGTCTGTAGCGTCGGCGCCGTCCTGGTTTGCCTCGGATTCGGCCTGATGCCTCTAACCGGCGGCGCCTTCGGCTGGATCCTGGCAACGGTCATGGTGTGGACGCTCGGCGAGATGCTCAGCGCCCCATTCAGCAACGCTGTCGTCGCTCACCGGGCTCCCAAGGGAAGATCAGGACGCTACATGGGCGCCTACGGTTCGATGTGGTCGGTCGCCCTCCTGGTGGCGCCGATCCTGGGAATGGCCGGCTACGACCGGCTGGGGCCGTCGCGCTTCTTGTACCTGGTCGGGAGCAGCGGAATCCTTCTCTTCTTCGCCTACCGCGCCCTGCAGCGCCGATGGGACCGGCCAGAGAGGACCGGGGTGCAGTCGACCTGACCGCCCCCGCGTTTACCAGCTAGCCCTCCTCGGGAGGGGTACGCTGATGGGGTGACGCCAGGGGGTTGTCGACATCGGGCATCGGCGTCGCCGCGGGGCTTGCGGTGGCGCCGGGCCACGGCACCGGCGCCGATGGGGTTGCCACCAAAGGAGTACGCGGAGACTCCAACCGCCTGGGAGTCGGCGAAATCGCTCGTCCAGGACTCCCCGGCCCTTCCACGAGTTGCTCGTAGATCCAAGCACTTCCACCGTATCGGGCCACTCTCCACACGGCGCGCCAGACGACATAGAGCTGACCGACAAGAGTCAGCAGAACCACACTCGTCTTGCTGTCGATCGCACCGCGCAACCCCAAGGTCAATGAACCGACCAAGCCCGCGATCAGGAGCATGGCCAGCAAGTAGCCCAGGGTGATCGGCAGTCTCCGGAGAGTGAACTTGAAACCCGCCCAGAGGGCCACCCGGGTTCGTCGTTCGCCGAAACGTACGATCGCTACTCGAGCGTAGTCGAGCACCGTCCGGTAGAAGAGCAGACCGGCGACCAGAAGACTTCCCGAAACCAGGGTCTCGGTCTGGAGCTGATCACGCCCGGGATCGCCATCGGTCACCAAGTCGAGGATCCAAGATGGTGCTTTGACGAGAATCCCGATCACCGCCACCAAGATGAGGCTCCACAGGAGCAGGCGGAGAAAGCGGGGAAAGTTGCGAGCAGCACCAGACCAGAAGCGCTCGCCGGTGTAGCCCACTGGATGCGAGACGACGCTGAAGACGCCACCGGACAGAAAGAAGGCTACCCACCAACCCACCAGCAGGATCGGAGCGAGGCCGGCGAGAGCCGCACCGATCTCCTTGCGGTGATTGATCAGAACGTCGACCAGCATCGCAGTGCTGAGTCCTCCGTCGGCCAGGGTATCTGCCGCCATCGTGCCCTCGAAGACGCCCTCCAAGACCGAAGTCAGAGGTGCCACCGCTAGCGTGGCGGGAATCCACAGGGCAAGAAAGAGCCAGAAGACCGCCCACCGCGCCTTGAAGGCTCGACCAAAACCACGACCTATTGCGCGAAAAAGCATCTCATTCTCCCCATCTGCTGTTGCCGTCGACTGTTACCGACGACGGCTGCGGTCTGATCATCCTGCCTGCCTACCTGGATCTGGTTCGGACACCGACTAGAAGCTCAGGAGGTCGAGGAGGATCTCAGCCGCGAAGCGCCAGCCCTCGACCACCCGCTGAACCCCTGATGTCTTGCTCTCGAAGGTACGACCGTTGTTGAGGTGGTTGCTGTCGAGCGCGAGCCACCCCTCCGGATCAACGGTGGCGGTCGACACCCGATGGGT
Organism: Thermoanaerobaculia bacterium; assembly: GCA_019911795.1. Taxonomy (GTDB): domain Bacteria; phylum Acidobacteriota; class Thermoanaerobaculia; order Multivoradales; family JAIOJS01; genus JAIOJS01. The sequence continues at coordinate 6,760 of JAIOJS010000171.1, forward strand.
TCCGGTCCACTCGAAGCGCTTCCATCGGTCCACGCCATCCCAAGACTCTTCGGCCACCGTGCCGTCGTCGAAGACGACCTGCAGTCTTACCGGAAATTCGAAGTCACCCAGCCTCTCGACCAAGACTGAACTCTTGTACACGGTGTCGTCGTCCGCGTCGTCTTCCGAACCGTCGGACGCATCCTTGTCATCTCCTTCGCTATCACCCTCGTCGCCACCATCTTCCTCTGGCCCTCCGACTGCGAAATCGCCCTCACCATCCCACGGCTCGGTCACGGGCCGATCGAAGTCATAGCCACGCTCCTCGACCTTCTGACGACTGATGTCCGTCACCGAGTAGTCGAGGTTGGCCGTACCGTAAAACGCCTGATCGAAGAACCAGTCGAGGTTCTCGCCCGACGCTTCATTGGCCACGGCAAAGAAGTCCTCACTGGTGGGGTGGCGGAAGCGCCACTCCTCGTAATAGGCCCGCATCACACGGTTCATCCGCTCCGGTCCCAGGTAGCCCCGCAGAGTCTCCAGGATGACGCCGGGCCTGGAGTAGGAATTGGTCGAATAGCTGCCACGATCGGCCGTTTCCCAGGCCATCGTCTTCACTGGATCGCTCAACGTGCCCGCGAGGAAGAAGCGGTTGAACGCGCCCATATCGATTTCGAGTCCGAACAGGTCGCGATCGGAAAACGCCTCCTCCGCGGTCCGGATGTCGGTGTAGGTGTTGATCCCCTCATCCATCCAGCTCTCTTCGAACTCGTTCGAGGCGAGCATGTGATACCAATAGTTGTGGCCAAACTCGTGCACGATGACGGTCTCGATGGCTAAGTCACTGAGGCCCGGAAAAGAACCCCTCGGGGTGACGGCCGTGACCAGGGTCGGGTACTCCATACCTCCCGACCCGTCTGCCCCTCGTCTCGGATCGACCACCGTGAAGTTTGGGAACGGATAGTCACCCCAAGTAGCTTGGAAGTGCCGAATCACCTTCTGGGTCGCCTCGAGGTGTAGGGCTGCGGTGGCGAGGTTGTCCTTCTGCATCAAGACTCGGATCGCCACGTCGTCGGCGGTGGTCTCGTAGACGACGTAGTCGGGACTCGCCGTCCAGGCGAAGTCGTGGACGTCTTCGGCGTGGTAGCGATGGGTGGCGGTACCATCCCCGTGGTCGATGCGCTCAAACTCCTGACCCGTGGCGCCCACCACGTATTCCAGAGGAACGGTGATGTCGACGTCGTAGACCCCGAAGTCGGCAAAAAATTCGGAGTTGTAGTGGAACTGATGGGCGTTCCACGCCTCTCCAGTGTGCACTGCGATCTTGGGAAACCACTGCCCAACGAAGAAATACTCCTCCTTGGCCCCGGTGCGGGCGAAGGGTGGGGTCGGTAGCTGGGCGTGAAAGTCAAACTCCACGACGATGGTCTCCCCGGGCGCCAGGGCGGTCGGGAGCGGGAGGCGAAACACGGTGTCATCGTGGAGGTTGCCGTCATCCGGCCGGATGAACTCCATCGCCTCGGTGAGATCGACCGCCGACTGATTGAGCGGGAGCGGGCCGGTCGTTTCTTCATCGCGACTGGGCACCGCTCCAGCGGCGGCCGCCGCCTGCAGGCTCACTTCCGGCAGGGTCAGCATCCCGGGGAGCGAAGAGGCGTAACGGCCCAACCGAGCCCGATCTCGGACCGAGGACTTCGGCAAGCTGATGCGGTCGATCTCGATGAAGCCCCAACCATTGTCATCGAGCGCGGCCCCGCGCATCCGACCCCCGGACTCCCGCATGAAGTTTGCCTCAGAATTGCGGAATCCATTGAGGTAGAGATGAAACTGGAGTTCGTCGATCGCCACCGGACTCTTGTTGATCCAGGTCAGGGTCTCCTTGCCGTGGATCATGCGGAGATCCGGGTCGAGCCGGACCTCGATGGCGTAATTGGCGATGCGGGGAGACAACGGGGTCTCGAACAACACCGGCGGATCAACCCCGAGGACGGGCGAAGCCATCACCAAGACAGTAAGACACAAAGCACGGAACCGCAGGAACCTCATCGCTACCTCCCTCGGGAAAAAACAATCCGCAGTGAGGAGCGGATGATACCGGACTACAACGCAGCGATAGTACGGTCTCTAGTCAACCGCGGATTCGAGCAACCGGATCACACCTCGATCGGCATCAATCTCGGTCTCGATCCCCAGGGGTAGGGTGAACTGACGTTCTATATGGCCGATCATCGCGCCGCGAAACGCCGGGACTCCGAGGTCGCCGACATGGTCAGCCAGGACCTCTTCGAGAGTCAGGGACCCAAAAGTGTCGCCCGAATCACACGAGGAGCAGTGTCCGAAGACGAAGCCGGCGATCTCATCGAAGACACCCGCCAATCGCAGCTGAGTCATCATGCGGTCGACGCGATAGACCTTCTCCCGAACATCCTCGAGGAAGAGGATGCATCCCCGCCAATCGGGAAGGTACTCG
>JAIOJS010000172.1 GCA_019911795.1 Thermoanaerobaculia bacterium
GCACAAGGAGCAGCTCGAATTCGAGTATGTCAAACCGAGCACGAGGAGCTACAAATAATGCGCCTAACGCTTCAGATCTGGCGACAGAGTTCGCCCGAAGACAAGGGACGTCTGGTCACCTACGAGATGCCGGACGTCGACGAACACATGTCGTTTCTCGAGATGCTCGACGTGCTCAACGAGCGGTTGACCGAGGAGGGGGAGGAACCCGTTGCCTTCGACCACGACTGCCGTGAGGGGATCTGCGGCATGTGCGGGTTGATGATCGACGGTAGCGCCCACGGGCCGCGGAAGGAGACCACCACCTGCCAGTTGCATATGCGCGAGTTCACCGACGGCGAGACCATCCTGATCGAGCCCTGGCGCTCGGCATCATTCCCGGTTGTCAAGGACCTCGTCGTCGATCGCTCATCGTTCGATCGCATCGTGCAGGCGGGCGGTTACGTCTCGGTCAATACCGGAAGTGCCCCGGATGCCAACGCCATCCCGATTGGCAAGGAGGCCTCGGATCAGGCCTTCGATGCGGCGACCTGCATCGGCTGTGGTGCCTGTGTTGCTCAGTGTCCAAACGGGGCAGCTCAGCTCTTTACCTCCGCCAAGGTGGCTCACCTGGCGCTGTTGCCCCAGGGGCAACCTGAGCGCCATCGCCGCGTGCAGCGGATGGTGGAGCAGATGGAGCAGGAGGAGTTCGGCACCTGCAGCAACTTCCGCGAGTGCGAGGCGGTCTGTCCGAAGGGGATCAGCGTCGGCTTCATCGCCTTGATGAATCGCGACTTCTTGCGGGCCAAGCTCTCGTAGTCGCGATTCTTTCCGGCACAGACGCAACGAGGCCCGGCTGACTCAGCAGGGCCTCGTTGTGTCTGGAACTTCGATCCCCACTAGGGAGCAGGGATCTACGTCGGCTTACTCTACGTCGGCTTGCTTGGCGTCGGCTTGCTTGGCGTCGGCTTGCTTCGCTTCGGCGACCTGGAGTTGGGTCTCGAGGTTGATCTCGATCTTGATCTCGTCACCCAGCACGAAGCCACCTTGATCGAGGGCCGCATTCCAGTTGATGCCGTAGGCTTTGCGGTCGAGGCTGGTGGAAACGCCGAAGCCGGCGCGGGTTCCGCCCCAGGGATCCTTGGCAGCGCCGAAGAATTCGACGGGGAGGGTGGTCTCCTTGGAGACACCGTGCATCGTCAGGGTTCCGACAACTTGGTACTTGCCTTCGGAGACTTTACGCACCGAGGAACTCTCGAAGGTGATCTCGGGGTGCGTTTCGACCTCGAAGAAGTCCTCACCCCGGAGGTGAGTGTCGCGGTCGCCGTTGTGGGTATTGATCGAGGCAGCGTCGATGACGAAGTTCACCGAAGATTTCTCGGGAGTCTCGGCATCCATGACCACGGTGCCTTCGAAGGTATCGAACTGTCCTCGAACCTGGCTGACGATATGCCGGACCTGGAACGAAACGTCTGAGTGAGCACCGTCGATGGTGTAGGTGTCGGCGGCGCTCGCGGCACCGGACAGGGCGAAGCCGAGGACCAGGGCCGAGGCTGAGAGGAGGGAAGTGAATCTACGCATAGGTTGTCTCCTTGTCGAAGAGTGTTGTCTCAGGTTAGTCCTGAGAAGTTGGTTTTAGAATGGGCTGAGAGAGGGGAGGGAGGTGGGCGACGGAGCGACTAGACAGTTCCGACCGTAGATCGCACCAGGTCGAGCAATTGGATCAGCTGTTGCTGCTGATCCTCATCGAGGACTGCCATCATCTGGCGATTGATCTCGACGACCGGTTGGTCGAGACGAGCGAGGAGTTCGAGAGCCTCCGGGGTGGCCCAGCAGAGGACCTGTCGCCGGTCGGTGGGGCACCGTTGGCGGTGGACCAGACCCTTGGTGACGAGTCGGTCCAGGAGACGGGTGATCCCAGGGTTCGACTCGATCATTCGTTGACGGATCTCGAGCGTCGGCAGACCGGTCTCTCCCGCCCCGCGCAAAATGCGCAGGACGTTGTACTGCTGGGTCGTGAGCTGGAAGCTTCTGAGCAGGGCGTTCAACCTTGCTCGAATGCGGTCGGCCGTTCGATGGATCGAGATCACCGCCTCGGTGGCGGCCGAGTCGAAGGGATGATTCTGTTTCAGTTCTTGTTGGAGTTTGCTCTTGTTCACGAAGGTAGTATACAGATCAATAGTTGACTAATCAAGTATTGAATGCACGGGAACCGGTGACGTTTCGTGCAACGACTGTGTCTAAAGGAGAGAATGAAGACGATCGCGATCAGTCAACCCAAGGAGACGATGCCACGCATGGATAACCAAGCAGCGACCCTGCGAGCCGCGGCCGGAGGTGATCCCGTCGCCGCCGGCAAGCTGGTGGAGGCGACCTACAAAGAGGTCTGGGGCACCCTCTACCGGTTGACCTCGGGCGACCCCGACCTCGCGGCCGATCTGACCCAGGAGACCTATCGGAAGGCTTGGCAGGCTCTTCCCCGGTTTCAGGGCAAGGCCCAGTTCTCGACGTGGATCTACCGCATCGCCTACAACACGTTCCTCAATCACATCCGGCGGCCCCGCCCGGTGTCTCCTCTCGAACCCGAGATGGCAGAGAGACTGCCGGCCGAGGGCCCCGATCCCGTCACGGTACTGGCCGAAGGCGAGGAGGCCGGCGAACTCCGCGACGCGGTGTTGACCCTTCCGGACGATCTCCGTTTTACGGTGACCGCTCACTACTGGCAGGGACTTCCCGTCCGCGAGATCGCCCTGCTCGAACAGGTTTCGCCCGCAGCAATACGCAAACGACTACGGAAGGCGCACAACGTCCTCCGTCTTTCCTTAGAGGAGGTGTCCTGATGCGCCTCGATGACAAGAATCTCGCTCGCAATCTACGTGAAGTCCCAGCGCCACCCCCGCCGGCCGACCTTCTGGCTCGTCTCAAGGAAGATCTCCCTGGCGCCCTCGGCGAACCGCTGGTTGCGGAGGGCAAGGCTCCGGCCTCGTCGGACGAGTTCGACGGCACGAACCAAGGGCCCTCGCGAAGAAGCTCTTCGAGCTCGACCTGGCGTGTTTTTGCCATGGCGGCCTCCCTCGTCACCTTGATCGGCGGTGGCCTCATCACTTATCGAGTTCTCCAGTCGCCTCCCCCACTGGCGCCGGCTTCCAAGCCGGATTCGGGCACTCCCTCCAAGTGGGACAACCTCGCATCCGACGAACCGCTCTCGACCTTGGAGGATCGGGAGGGGGGCACAGCCGATCGACTTGCGGAACCGGCTGCTCCGGTATCGCCGGCGGCAAAGGCGGAGCGTCTCGAGATGACGACGGCGGAACGTAGCCAGAAGGTCGCTGCGCAATTGCAGTCGTTCGAAGAGGTCGAGGCTCAGGAGCGCGAAACCGGTTCCCTGGCTGTCAACGAGGCCTCGCAATCCAACCAGCCTTCGGAGTCCAGGTCGTTGGACAAAGGGCTGGGAGACTCCCAACCTTCCTCTGCGATGGCCGACCAACGACTGGGTCGAACCGATCGGCAAGGTGGTCCTGGTTCGGGTCTCCGTGAGGAGAAGACCCTCACTGAACCGGAGCTGATGTCAGGGAGCAGATCGAACGAGGCGTTCGGCGAGTCGGATGCAGACCTCGAATCGGAGCCCCCGGTGGCAGTCGATGAACTTCAGGCCCTCGGGTACCTGGATGGTGCGGCGGCTCCGCCTCCGGCCACGACGACCCCGAAGCCTAGCCCTTCTCGGTCGCCGGCATTCCCACGAGCCAAGGAGAAGAAGCAGCTCGATGCCGGGGCCTCGACGCGAGGAGTCGCCGATCCAGCTCCGGCCGAGGGCGCTGTCGATGACGCTAGGTTGGTCCAAGAGTCCGTGGCGCAAGGCTCTTTCGCTCGAGACTCCCTTTTCAAGGACTACGGCACCAATCCATTCGTGGACACCGATGCCGACAACCGGTCGACCTTCGGTCTCGACGTCGACACGGCGTCGTACACGCTGGTTCGAGGCTTCCTGAACCGAGGCGAGTTGCCACCGACCGGGGCGGTACGAGTGGAGGAGATGGTCAACGCCTTCCGCTACCCCGATCTCGAGCCTCCACGCCGAGGAGATTTCGCCCTCCGGGCAGAGTGGGCACCCTCTCCATGGGCTCGTGACGCTCGCCGCTACCTCTTGCGGCTCACTATCAAGGGGCGCGAGGCGACTGGAGATCGGCGCGCCACCGACCTGATCCTGGTGGTGGACACGTCCGGGTCCATGGCGAGGGAAGACCGGCTAGGTCTGGTGAAACAGGCCCTGCGCCTACTCGTCGACGAGTTGCAAGGAGATGATCGGGTTGGTCTGGTGACCTACGGCGACCACGGCCGGGTCTTGCTCGCGCCGACCGCCAATCGTCAAGAGGTGTTGCGTGCCATCGACGCGCTCCGGCCCGATGGCAGTACCAACGCTGAAGAGGGCCTCTCCAAGGCCTATGACCTGGCCGCAGAGACCGCTCGCAAGGGAATTGCTCAGCGCATCATTCTCTGTTCCGATGGTGTGGCCAACGTGGGACGTACTGGCCCCGAGGCGATCCTGGAGCGGATCGGGGACGAGGCGCGACGGGGCGTCGAGTTGACCACGGTTGGGTTCGGTATGGGCAACTATAACGACGTGCTCATGGAGCAGTTGGCGGATCGGGGTGATGGCCGCTATGCCTATGTCGACAGTCTCGAGGAGGCGCGACGTCTGTTCGTCGAGGAACTCACCGGCACACTCATGACGCTGGGCGCGGAGGCGAGGGCCCAAGTCGAGATGAACCCCGATGTCGTCGCTCGCTACCGCCTGTTGGGCTACGAGAACCGCGACATCGCCGATCACCGGTTCCGGGATGACTCGGTCGACGCGGGGGAGATCGGGGTCGGACACGCGGTGACCGCTCTGTACGAGATCGTGCTCCACCCACGAGGGCTGGAACGGCTGGAACAGGGCGGCGAACTGGCTAGCCTGCGATTGCGGTACCGTCCCACCGGAAGCGAGATATTCCGAGAGGACCAGCTGGTGGTTGACGGTTCCAGCGTGGTGGAGAGCGCAGATGCGGCGTCTTTCGGCTGGCGTTTGGCGACCACGGTGGCCCGTTTCGCCGAGATTCTGCGGGCTGGCGACCGGGTCCACCCAGAGGAGCTGGACCCCTGGATCCGTAGCGCCCAGCGACTCGCTCGGGAACGGCCGAGGGACTCGCAGGTCGCAGAACTCGCGGAACTGATGACGAGAGCCAAGGCCCTGATGTCCGAGGAGCCGTAGGAGCGACCAGCCGGCCTGCAGCCGGCTTCCCGCGTGTTTCCACTGCGCAGCTCCCAGGATCCGATGATAGGCTGGCCCTTCGGAGGGAATCCACAGACACGGACTCTAGGAGATACAGACATGACGCGGAAAATACTATGCCTCGGACTCGGAATGATCCTCTCGCTGGCGGCTGCCCCAGGGTGGAGCGGTACCTACTACCAGGCCAAGACGGTCACCGACTCGAAGCAGGGTGGGGTGAATACGACCGTCGAAGCATGGGTCGATGGGGACAAGGCGAAGGTCCTGTTCACCGATAGCGACCAACCCATGCTCGGAGAGGGCGGCTACCTGCTCACCAACGACGGAGGTCGGACCATGTTCTTCGTCGATCCCGACGAGGGCACATACATGCGTTGGGATCTCGACGCCATGCTCGGCGGCCTTGGCGGCGCCATGCAGAGTCTGGGACCGATGATGAAGATGGACTTCACCAACTACGAATCGGAAAAGGTGTCCGAGGGGGCGGGGCCCGAGCTGCATGGCCTGGCCACCACCCACTACGTCTTCAAGAACTCCTACGACATGGAGATCAAGGTGATGGGGATGGGGCAGAAGACCCACAACGAGACCCACAACGAGATGTGGACCACCACTCAGTTGGCCGATGCCGGATTCGCCGTGTGGCTGCGGAATGAGCCGCCCAAGACAGGTATCGAAGGACTGGACACCTACCTCGCGGACCAAGTCTCGCAGGTCCAGGGATTTCCCCTGAAGACGATCGTCACCACGACCAGCACCGACCAGAAGAAGGGTCGAACCAACACCACGGTGACCACCACCGAGGTCACGACGCTGCGAGAAGAGGCGATCGATCCCGCTACCTTCGTGCTCGACCGGTCACTGAAGGAGACCGAGATGCCAAGCTTTGATGGCATGTTTGACGATCAGTAGACCCGCCTCCGACGGACCCTGAGACTATGGCTCGAGGTCGAGGTCGAGGTCGAGGTCCCCGGCCACGGACCTAGCCTTGTCGAGGGCCTCTGAGACAGTGGAGATCTCGCCCATCACTTGAGACTCCAGGAGCCTGGCGAGCAGCACGCCCATCCTCGCCCCGGGAGAGCAGATCTCGGCGGCGACGAGGTCGTGTCCGCTGACCAGGGGCTTAGGGAACACCAGGGTGTCGTACTCGAAGAGTTCGGCGTTGGCGAGCTCCTCGACCCGGTCTTCGAGTCGGCGATAGGCCTTGCTGGTTCGAGGCTTCTTGGCGGCGAGGTCGGCGAGCATGAGGATGCCGATCTCCACGCCGGATCCGCGAGCCTCACGCAGGAAGTGGTGGAGAAAGCGACGGTCGAGCGGTGGGTCCGAACGCATCGGTTGAGGTCGAGTGTGCAGGCGGACGACGTTGGCGACCCAGCGCGCGTCGCCGCGCGCCAGACGGAGGGCACGGAGACGGTGCTCGGCCAACTGGGCTCCAACGGCGGCGTGGTCGGTCTTCGGCACCGGCATCGGTACCCGCTTGCCGACATCGTGCAACAGAGCGGCCAGTCGGAGCAGGACGAGGCGATTCGGACCAGCACCTCCATTCTCGGCTCGCTCCTCGTGGGGCTTCTCGCTTGCCCTCTCGGTCCAGCGCGAACGGATGGCATCCCCTAGGCCGGGATTTGCAGACGAGACATGGGCTGTCAGTAGCTCGAGGCTCGTCCCGAGTGCCCCCAGCACTCTGAGAGTGTGTTCGAATCGATTGCCGCCCATGGCCTCATCGACCGGCTGCTTCCTCTGGGCAGTGACTTCCGGAAGAAGAATCTCGAGGAGGTCGAGATCGGCGAGTTCACGGACCGTGTGCTCCGGATGGGGGGCCTCCAACGCACTGAGAAACTCGTCGCGGATCCTCTCGGCTGCGGACCGGGCCAAGGTCGGAGCGAGGTCCTGAATCAAGTGGCGCGAGGTTGCGTCGAGGGTGAAACCCAATTGGGCCGCGATCCGGACCCCGCGGAGTCCCCGCAGTGGATCGTCGAGCAGGCTCTCTCGACCCAGCAGTCGCACCGTCTTCGCCTTTAGGTCAGCGAGTCCTCCGGTGGGATCGATGACTTCGCCGTCGCCCGCGAGGTCGACGGCCATGGCGTTGAGGGTGAAGTCGCGCGCGGCGAGGTCTTGGGCGAGGGAGGGGGCGCGGAAGTCCGCGAAGTCGAGTTCCAGTGACTCGTCGGGGAGGACGACGCGAGCGCATCCGCGCTCTCGATCGAGGGGGACGAAGGCGGCACCGAGTCGGCCCGCGAGCCGTTGAGCCAGGTCGAGAGCGCCGGTCGGCACCGCGAGGTCGAGGTCCTTC
>JAIOJS010000173.1 GCA_019911795.1 Thermoanaerobaculia bacterium
CGGCGGCAGCGTCGCGGTGGGCAGGGGGAACATGCGAATCCCGGGACGGAACTCCACCCGGCGAAAGGGACCGAGTTCCGCCTCGATAGGCCGCTGGAGGGCGGGAAGGCCTGCCTCCGGTCCTTCTCGAGCGAGAACGGAGAGGGTGTGCACGATGGGTGGGGCGGCCATCACCAGGGAGTGCAACCAACGCTCCTGTGCCTCACCGGGTGAGATCCACTCGCCGTGGTCGAGTTCTCCTGGCCAGACATCGGGCTGCCGGGTCTCGCTCGTCAGCCAGTGGAGGAGGTAGAAGCGGGTGTCGAAGCGAAGCGGCGCCAAAGGAGGGGTCAGCCAGCGCCCGGCAAAGGTCAGGCGGCTGGCGTCGAGCTGGAGTTTGCGACGGCGAAGGAAGTCAGCGAAATCGGCAGGCTCCTCGAGCATCGCCTCCCGCATCGGGTCGAGGACATCCGAAGTGGGAATGGGTCCCCGGGCGACCAGCAGGCCAACTTCTTCGAAGAGCTCTCGCAGGGCGCAGGCGACGAGTCCCTCATCGGAACTGGCCTCTGCGCGCTGCCCGGGGGGGAGGGAGTCCAAGGCGACCTGAGCCGCGAGATCCCGAGGCTCTCCGAAGACCGGGACCTCGCGATCGGCGCGGGAGACCGAACCTCCGATGAAGGCGTGCCATCCCGGCATGAAGCGGACCCGGTCGGATCGGCGTACCCAGTAGATCTGAAGCTGTCCGTCCGCGGTCCGCCGCCAGAGGATGATGGCAGCCGATCCGCGCGGTGGCCTCGCCGCTGGTAGAGGTTCCCGTCCCCGAGCGGAGAGCACTTCCTCGTAGAGGTTGGGCGCTTCGCTCAAGTCATCTCCGATCGCTGGCCGAGGATGGGCTGACCCGGCCCGCTCCCGTTTCGACACCATGCCGAAAACAAGAGACCAGGTGGTCATTGACCATGCCCACCGCTTGCATGAAGGCATAGAGAATGGTCGGGCCGACGAAGTTGAACCCGCGACCCTTGAGTTCTTTGCTGAGTCGCTTCGAGATCTCGGTCTCGGCTGGCACCTGGCTGATCGATGACCAGGTATTGACGATCGGACGATGATCGACGAAGGACCAGAGGTAGTCGGAGAACGACCCCAGCTCCTCCTGAATTGCCAGGACACCCCGGGCGTTGGCGATGGCGGAGCGGATCTTCTGGCGATTTCGGACGATGCCCGCGTCGGCGAGGAGGCGGGCTTCCTGCTCTTCGCCGTAGGTGGCGACCACAGCGGGATCCAAGCCTTCGAAGGCCCGGTAGTAACCCTCGCGCTTGTTGAGGATTGTCGACCAGCTCAGGCCGGCCTGAGCTCCGTCGAGGATCAGCTTGGCGTAGAGCGGTTGGTCCTCGTAGATCGGAACGCCCCAAACCTCGTCGTGGTAAGCGATCATCGCCTCGCTCCCGAGGCACCAGTCGCAACGGTTGGGGACGTCCGCCATCAGCCGGCCACTCCAGATCCGTGGCTCGACGGAGAGTGCTTGGGCGCGATGCGGCGAGCTTCCCAGCCCAAAGCCTCGCGCAGGGCGGCCTCGATGTACTTGCCGGCGACCGCCTTGCGCCACTGAGCCTGAAAGTCGGTGTTGTCCATGGGAGTCGCTTGGCGCCGAGCGAGTTCCGCCGTCTCCGTGAGGAGTTCCTCAGTAGGGATCTCACCGATGAGCTTTGCCACCGCCTTGTCGGCGGGCTTGGGGTAGGAGGCCACCGCACCGAGATAGATGGCAGAGCGCTCGATGCGACCCTCGGCGTCCAGCCACAGCGCGATGGCGGCTGACATCACCGCGAAGTCGATCGATCCTCGTCGGCGTAGCTTCCAGAATGAGGAGCGGCAGATAGGGGACTGCGACGCGGCCGGGAGGAAGACGGCGGAGAGGATCTCGTCCGACTGCTTGGCGAGGTACTCGATCCCGTCGTCTTGGTAGATGCTGACGATAGGAACTCGCCGGACCCCGCGCACGGAGACCAATTCGACCTCGGCGCCGAGAGCCGCGAGCATGGGGGCTGAGTCGGAAGCAGTGTGCGCCCAGCAGCGAGGAGAACTAGGCGCTACCCAACAGATCTCTCCCTCCGCCTTCATGCAGTAGTTGATCGAACGCCGCCACTCTTCGGTCTGGTTGTAGTAGGTGCACCGGGTGTCGACACAGATGTTGCCGCCGAGCGTCCCCATGTTGCGGAGGGGCGGTGAGGAGATGCTCTCGATCGCCCGAACCAGTCCAGGATAGAGCTCTCGCACTCGAGGGTGAGCGGCGACCTCGGCGAGGGTGGTGGTGGCGCCGATGCGTGCCTCTGCACCGGAGCTGGCGCTGATGCCGCTCAAGCCTTCGATGCCGAGAAGACTCACCACCGAGGTGGCCTGCTGGTGACGGCGTTTCATGTTCGGCCAGAGATCGGTACCTCCGGCGACGAGGCGGGTACCGGGGCCGTCGCCGGTCAGGATAGAGGCGGCCTCCTGCAGCGACGTTGGACGTCGGAAGGTGAACGGGGGAAGACGAATCACGTGGTCAGGGCTCCCTTCTTGTTCGACAGCGCCTCATCGCGAGTCGTCATCGTGCCCGTGGAGGAACGCATCCCCGATCGGAGCTGCTCTTTCCAGCTGTTGATCGCTCGTCCATCGCCCCCTTGATCCGGGGTCGGCACCAGAAGCGTTTCGCCGAAGTCGGCCTCGGGAAAGGCGCCGGGACCAAAGCGGGCGTCCTCGCCCTTGGCCTGACGCTGCAACCCTTCGAGAATCATGTGCGGGTGAATCGGTACCTGGTCGACCCTCACCCCGACCGCGTCGAAGACCGCGTTGGCTAGAGCCGGCATGATAGGGAGGAGGGGGCCCTGTCCGACCTCCTTCGCACCAAACGGACCAAGGGCATCGGGCTCTTCGATCAGATAGGTCGTCACCGGTGGCATGTCATTGAAGGTAGGACTTTTGTACTCGAGGAGGGACGGCATCTTGTGGACCAGGGCCTGGGACAGCCGTTGGGGGAGGCGACGGAAGACCTGCTCTTCCATCATCGCCTCTCCGAGGCCCATGTAGACGCCTCCCTCGACTTGGCCCATGACCAGGGCGGGGTTGATGCACTGGCCGATGTCGTGGGCGATCCAGACGTGCTCCACGTCGTACAAGCCGGTCTCGGGATCGACGTTCACTTCGATGACGCTGGCCGAATAGGAGTAGGTCGGTGAAGGACCGACTCCGGCGCCGCGATACTTCCCGGGCGACCGAGGTGGAATGTAGGAACCGGTCGTGGCCAGAGTTCCGTGCATGGCTTCCGCGATGATCGAGGCTTCCTGGAAGGAGAGGCCACTTTCAGGGTCGGCGGCATCGAAGACGCGCCCCTCGGCGAAGACGAGCCGAGCGCTGGGTATCTCCAACTTCTGGGATACCGCGGTGGCGATCAAGTCCCGAGCCCGCTGAGCCGCCTGGAGGGCAGCATTGCCGACCATCAAGGTGACCCGCGAAGAGTAGCTCCCGAGATCCACCGGGGTGAGGTCGGTGTCCGCCACGCAGAGTCGGATGTCGAGAAGGTCGACGCCAAGCACTTCGGCGACGATCGCCGCCAGGACGCTGTCCGAACCCTGACCGATTTCGCTTTCACCGCAGAAGACCGCGACACCACCGCTGCGGTCGAGCTTGAGGACGACTCCCGACTGCGGCATGTGATTCCAATAGATCGGTAGCCCGGCGCCGCAGAGATAGGAGCCGCAGGCAAGTCCCAGCCCGCGTCCTCGTGGAAGCTTGCCGTAGCGCTCGCGCCAACCGCTTCCCTCGACGACCTTCTCGATGCACTGCCTGAGCCCGATGGTCTCGACCTTGAGCCAATTGGCGGTGATGGTGTGGGCGGAGGCGAGATGATTGAGGCGGATATCGGCGGGGTCGATGCCCAGCCGGTGAGCGGCTCGGTCGAGTTGAATCTCGAACCCGAAGCGAGGCTGGGGCGTGCCGTGACCACGTTTGGGACCACAGGGAGGCTTGTTGGTGAAGCAGCGTACGCCGTCAAAGCGATAGCGCGGGAGCTGATACGTCACAGTCTGCAAGGCACCGGTGTAGTAGGTGCTCGCCACCCCATAGCTTCCGTAGCCACCACCGTCGAGGGCGGTCTTGAGGTGCTGCGCGGTGATCGATCCATCCTTCTTGAAACCGGTACGCAGCGCCATCAGGACGGGATGTCGTCCGCGATGACAGTAGAAGACCTCTTCTCGAGTCAAGGTGACCTTCACCGGCCTCCCGAGATCGAGGGCGAATCTGGCGGCGACGATCTCGTGGCCGAAGGGGTCGCTCTTGCCACCGAAGCCCCCGCCATTGGGGGTTCCCACGACCCGGACGCGCGCAGGGGGAAGCCCGAGAACCTTGGCCAGGGCTCGGTGACAATAATGCGGCGTCTGGGTGGAGGAGTAGAGGGTGATACGTCCCTCGTCCTCCGGCACCGCCACACTCGAGTGCTGCTCCATCGGCAGATGAGTATTGCCCTCGTAGAAGAACGTGTCGTCGAGGATCAGATCGGCTTCCTCGAAGCCCGGCTCGACATCGCCGAACTCCATCGACACCGCCTTGTGCACGTTGCCATAGCTGCCGTAGTCATGGAGTCTCGGAGACGGGGTCGCCAGGGCCTGTTCGATGC
>JAIOJS010000174.1 GCA_019911795.1 Thermoanaerobaculia bacterium
ATGCCATGGTCATTAAAGACGTCAAAGATATCCTGCATGTGCGGAGTGCCGTTGGCAAAGTTACCGTCGTCGTCATCGGCCGCGAGGTAGTTCAAGTATCCGCCATCGGCGTTGCAACCGTCGCCGCCGCTACCATTGGTACAGCTGTACCAGTCGCCAACCGCTCCCGCACCAGCAAAGGTCAAACGAGTGGCAGTCTCGCGTGCGGTGTCGAGGTCGAGATTGGTCGGCGCCGAGACGAACTCGCGGTTCCAAAGATCCCATACCGCCTCAGCGTAGACCGCTCCTTCGCAGTGACAGCTACCACCGCAGGGTCCATTGCAGCTACCGGATCCGCAACCATCGATCCAGGTCAAATCATGGCGCGTATGCGACGCCCGATTGTCCCAGTCGATATCCCGTACTCCAGTACATGCGGGACCGCCACCCGCAGGCGGGACACAGGGATCCCCGTACCCACCACAGGCGCTGGAAAGGAAGTTCCGACCAATACAGGATTGGTTGTACCGAAGAGATGCATAGATGTCCGCGATTCCCTCACCTGGCGACGAAATTCCGGGCGTCGCGTCGGCTCCGTCCATGCCGTGTCCCCACTCGTGGTCAAAGACTCCAGCGAGCTCACCAGTATTTGCACAACCTCCGCCCGACGTGAAGAACGAAAGGCCGCCTGGACCTCCGCTTGCGTTGCAATTCTGCGCGATATTCATCGTAGCTGGAAGTGGCTGGCGCAACCAGGTGTTGCCCGGGAGCTGACCACGTCCCATTTCGATGATCTTGTTGATTTCGTAAAAGCCGCTTCGCGAGGCATGGGTATCTCCCGCTGAGTGGCCTGCAGGCACCACGCAATCGGTGCCCGGTCCGAACTCGAGATCGAGGACGTCGCCGGGCGTCATGGCGCTGCTCTCCGCGATCGCACCACAAGTGTCGGTCATTGTCAGATAGGGACCAGTCAACGCCGTCGTGCTCGCTCCGTTGACGCATGCCATCACCTGGCCACCAGTTGTCGCCGTGCGGGCGACTCCCTGATTGGTGACGTAGGCAAAGGGCATCGGCCAACCCGCCTGCTCGACTCCGTCGGGGGCTACGCCGTCATTGGATATCGGGTAGACACCACCCTTGGCCTCACGAGTGGAGGCGTAGTTGGCGATATCCCGAAAGGCCAGCAATTCACCGGTGTTGGCGTCGACAATGGCCTCCCACTCGCCCATTTCGTCCGAGAATTCGGGATGGAGGATCCAGGCCAAACGATAGGAGTAGCCATCGGCGATAGCGGTCGAGAGGTAGTCCACTCCGTGAGCCATCGGCACGATTGCCAGTTGATTCTTGCGCGTGCGCTCCGGAGCGACGTTGCCGAGATGTCCATTCAGAACGACTTCGGCCTCAGCGAGTGCAACCGCTGGTTCAGGGGCCACATCGAGGTCTCCCCACTGGTGGGCGCCCATCAAGATGAGGTTTCCGTGATTGATCGTTGCGGTGATGTAGCTCTTCAAAACCGGCACGCCGGCGAGTTGCCGATTGACATAGAGCTGAATGAGGTTGCCGTTGTCGTGAACCGTTACCTTCACGCCGCCGAGCTCAGAGGAATCGATACCCAGGTCCGCTGCATGTTGCGTCAGGTAGCCGAGAAACGCCTCGCGAGCCGCGCTCTCGATCTCCTGAAGGGATCCCGGCTGTTGAGCCCAGGAAAGTTCGTTCCCAACCCCAGTTCCGGGAAGAAGGGGAACTGAGGAGATCAGAGTGCCCCAGCGGCCACTCCGGCGGTCGATGCGCGCCGAGTCTGCGCTGCCTCCGAGCCGGGCCAGCGCCTGCTGCGCGGTAGCTGCCTTGGACGCGTCGAGCGAATCGACCGTAACGAACACATTGCCGATGTAGAGATCGGCATGCTGGTACGACTTGGACGATACCGGCGTTGGTTCTGGTTCCTTGAATGCATTGACCGGAGCGACCAAAAGGCCGATCCCGAACAACACGGCGAGACACTTCAGATGCGAACTCTGCGTCATCGTCGAACTCCCTAGAGGTGGTGAAAAGCGGACACGGTCCGACCTGAGCACATTGCGAGGGCAGACCGACTGGACTCAAATATGAGGATGACAGGCTACCATGTTGAGGATGTGGCAAGAAGAGCGATCCAGAGTTCCAAGCGCGCTACGACAGCTCTTTCTAGTGGTGCTAATTTCTATCGTTCTCAGCGGTTCCTGGGGGTCCCCCGCCTCGTCGAGTCCGCCCGATGTCCTACTCGTGACGCTCGACACGACGCGGGCCGACGCTCTGGGCTGCTACCGCAACGGCGGCGATGACGACGCTCAATCCACTCCCCAGCTCGACGCCCTCGCCCGCTCCGGACTCCGCTTCGAGCGCGCCATCACCGCCAGTCCGCTGACCCTTCCGGCCCATGCCTCCCTCCTGACCGGACTCACGCCGCCCGAACACGGTATCCATGACAACGGGATCGCGGTCCTTGGAGAGGAGACGCCCACCCTGGCGACCCTGCTCCGGGACCGCGGCTACGCCACCGCCGCGGTCGTGGGCTCTCGAGTCCTCGACCGGCGATTCGGCCTGGACCGCGGGTTCGATCTCTACGACGACACGATGGCCGCCGAGCACGTCGGTGAGTATGGCTATCCAGAGCGCAACGCCGAAGCCGTCACGGACGCTGCGATCGACTGGCTGGAGAAACAGGCCCGACCAGCGAAGTCGACGCCGATGTTCCTGTGGGTGCACTACTACGATCCGCACGCCCCGTACGAGGCTCCCGGCGACGGTCCGGGGGACGCTACGGCTCGCTATCGAGCCGAAGTGCAGTACGTCGACCAGCAGATCGGGAGACTCCTCGCCGCCATGCCCAACCGGCCGCGAATCGTCGCCGCGGTGGGGGACCACGGAGAGGCCCTCGGGGCCCACGGCGAGGCGGCCCATGGCCTCCTGCTCCACGAGCCCACCCTGCGTGTACCGCTGATCCTCAGCGGTCCCGGTGTGCCGAAGGGCGAGGTCGTGGAGGGTCTCGTGGGAAGTCGGCGACTGGCGGCGACGTTGCTCCAACTCACGGGAGCCGACGCCAAGATTCTTGGAACTCCGCTCCCAGGAATAGGCAAGACTGCCGCCAAGGCGATCGACGATGCCGTCTACAGCGAGACCCACCTTCCCTTCACGGCCTACGGCTGGAGCGTCCTCGAATCCATGACCGAGGGCTCCTTCCGACTGGTCGTCGGCGCCCGCGCCGAGTTGTTCGACCTGGACGCCGATCCGGGGGAGGATCGTAACGTCGTCGACGAGAAGCGTCGCGAGGTTCGGCGTTTGCAGGGTGAGCTGGCGAGCTTTCATCGCGCGGCGGTCGCCCGAAAGAGCAGCGCGCCGATACAGGATCCAGAACTCGATGCCGCTCTACGGTCGTTGGGCTATCTCTCCGGCTCCAGCGGGCGCGGTCCAGGGCAGCCTGATCCCAAGCGCATCGATCCGAAAGCGGGCCTCGAGCTCCTCGAGGAACTCGAGACCGCGAAAGAGATGCTCCGCTTCGGCAACGTCCAGGACGCGCTCCCCCGTCTCGAGGCTCTCGCCGAGCGCAACCCCGAGAACGTGCCCCTACTCAGTCACCTCGCTCGAGCCCGGCTGGCCTTCGCCCAGGCCCACGGAGAGAGCTACGAGCTCGGTCTCAAAGCCTACCGGCAAGCGCTCGAACTGAATCCCCGGCTGGAGTTTCTTCACCTGGGACTCGCCGGGGCCTACCGCCAACTCAACCGATTACCCGAGGCCGAAGAGGCCTACCGCGCCGCTCTCGCCATCGACCCACGCAATGCGGAGGCATGGTTCGGCCTGGCCGAGATCGCCTACGGAAGCGGACGCCCAGCCGAGGAACGAAAGCGCCTCGAAGCGGCGGTAGCAGCGGAGGCCGAGAGCTCGGCATTGCTCGTCCGTCTGGCTCAGCTCGAAGCGGGCGACGCGACGCCCGAAGCGATAATCCGGTCGGGAACCCACCTCCGGCGAGCCACCGAACTCACCCCTGAATGGTCTACACCCTGGCTACTGCTTGGTCGTTGGGAACTCGACCACGGGTCCAAGGAAGCCGGACGCGAAGCGCTACAACAGGTAATTCGTGCGTCGCCCAACTCGCGAGAGGCTGGGCAAGCGCGATCATGGTTGGCTGAGTAGGCGGGGTTCACGGGCCGACAGCCACCGGACACGCCCAGTCCCCCATCGTCCCAATGGTTACGTCTCCTTGCCGAGCTAAGGCTCAGTCCGGCGTGACGTAGCTGGGCTGAACCGGCGCGGTTGTGGCGGGAGGCGCGAGCAGTCCAGGCAGCTGCGGATACTCAGCGTAGAGAGCCGCCGCCGTGAGCCGACCGCCGTGTTTCTGCTCTAGCCTGATAAGCGCGCGCAAGGGCTTACGCTCTTGGCTAGCGATCGCCTCAGCCGCCTGAAAGAAGCGGGCCTGGAAAGCCAGCCACTCCGGGAAACCAAGACCGTCTCGGTACTCCGAAAGCGGACCGGCCGGGACCCGGGCGAGTTGTTGATAAAAGAGCGCGAGATCGGCGCCTGCCGCAGGCGAAAAGCGATCGAGAGCCGAGAGAACGGTCAGGTGGGCCAAGACATCCGTCACCCACGATTCCTGGGGATGCAGGCCCGAGATCGGTACCAACTGCCGTGCGACTTCCAAGTGGCCGAGGTGGTCAGCGGCAAGCAGGCTGGCCGCCTCGTCAGCGGTGCCACGCACCGGCGAGTCCGTCGCCATGGGAAGGGTACCGCCCAGCAGCTTCCGCCATCGACGCACCGTGTCCTCGTCGCCATAGGCAGGGAGAGCGATGCGTCCGCCCCCGAGACTCGCCGGCAATCCGTAAGGCTGAACGATCTCCATCTCGACCCACTGCTCGCGATCGATGACAATCGCTCCGAGTCGCGTCGGACGCTTCGACCAGGTCGAATAGTCCTCCGCGATATACCCCATCCACGTCTGCACGGTCGAGGCACGTGCCAACGCTCCTGGCGTGTACCGCACCATGGAATGGTCACCGGGAAGGTCGAGCAACTGCGTATCCGCAGCAAGCCGCCCCGCCCCAGCGAGGCCCATGCTCAAGCATGCAGCAGCGACGACGATCCTACGGACGGTGCCTTTGGCGGTCTTCATGCCTCCAGTTTATCTGCATCGACGGCGCTCGTCGTGGCAGGACCGCAAGTGGCCTTCGGAAGCCAACTCCACCCCCGC
>JAIOJS010000175.1 GCA_019911795.1 Thermoanaerobaculia bacterium
GCTCGTCGCCGCGCTCGAGATTGGACCGTTCGAAGAGAGCGAGACCGAGGCTGTTGAGGAGTCGATAGTCGAGGCTGAAGTCGAAGTTGCGTTCGCGAGTCTCGGCGGTGTCGGCATCGACGATGCTGCGGAAATTGGCGATGGCGGCGTCGAGGTTGCCGTTCTGCTCGTTGACTTGCCCGGTGAACCAGGCGATGGACCACGGGGGCGCGGGGGGCTCGAAGGCGGCGGCTCGCTCGAGGGCGGCGATGGCCTGGTCTTGAACCGTACCCTGGGCGATGTAGACGCGCGCCAGGTTAAGCGGACCGTCAGGGCGTCCCAGCGCCTCTACCCGTTGGAATGCTTCTTCCGCGCCGCGGAGTTCACCCTTGCTCGTTCCACCCTTGCGGAGCAACCCTATGCCGTAGTCGTTCCAACGTTGCCACTCGGGAAACTCGGGCTGGGGGACGGTCGCCAATGGCGAGTTGGAGGCCACCGGGAAGGTGACCTGGTCACGGGCCAGGGTCATGATCGGCAGATCGTTGACGAAGTCGTCGCCGTAGACGATCTTCATGTAGGTCGTGTCGAACTTGCGGTAGCGCAGGACCGCCTCCACCGTGACCGGATCTTTGATTCCCTTCGGCAGATCGAGCCGATAGTGAATGACGTCGGCAGCGCCGGGCGGGATCTGATGGTTGTAGAGGGGGACGAAAATATCCTGGGCATTGCGCCGATCGATGCGATTGCCCTCACGGTCGAGCATGTAGACGTTGACGAAGTGTGACCACGGGTCGACCTCGTTGTCGGGACCGAAGCCACCGCTGCGCCCGATAACGCGGTCTCCTGCCTTGACGATGACGTCGAGCCAGACCTCGTTGGAGTCTGCTGTACCCTGGGTGAACAGGTGTCCCATCTTCAGGGTGCGGATCACTGCTTCCAGGAGGTAGGACGAGCCCGCCTTCAGGGTCGGAATCTGGGGACCCAGAGGAGCGATCAACTCGTCGTTGATGTCGCCGCCCGGTTTGATCCCGAAGAGGTCGACCCGCATCACCCCTTCATTGAAGTCCTGGTGCTCCTGGATCACCGACTTGGGGAAGTCCAGAAGGTGGGGAATCCCGGTGTTGGCGGACGGGAACATGTGGTCGTGGGTGGTCAGCTCTCCCCGGTCGTCGAAGTGCTGCGCACCGAAATCATCCGATGTCCGCAGCTTCATGTGACACGGCGTGCAGGTCGTCGTCGCCTGGGGCGGATAGTAGAAGCTGGTGATGCCATGTCCCGAGACGCCGGAGAGGAGGAAGGCATCGTAGTGGTTTTGACCTCGTAGGAACTTGTAGTTGTTGAGCTCCTCCGGGAGGTGTACCTTGTGACAGGAGCCGCAGAATTCGGTAGTCCGATGGAGTGGCTTGAGGAAGGTGCGCTTGTGGAACTCCGGTTTGGCCTTGACCAGCTGACGGTTGATCCACTGCAGCGTGTGGTTCTCGCTGAAGGCGAAGGGATAGTGGATCGGCTCTTCGATGGTGTAGTCGGCGTTGCCGCGCACGCTGTTGATGTTGGTGATGGCATGGCACGCCGTACAGGTCAATCCCGCCTGTCCGGTGGGGTCGTTGATTTCGTCGAAGTTGGGGTCGTCGAACTTTCCACTGAAAAAAACGGCGGAATCATGACAGCCGGCACACCAACGAGACGCCTGGAGGTTGCCATCCCGTTCCAGCGAGACCCGACGGGTCTCGCGCACCGAGGCGAGGTAAGGCGGGTTGTTGAAAGAGCTGAACCGGTGGGCGCTGGTCTCCCAGCGAGCGTGGATATCGCCGTGACATTCCTGGCAATAGGCATCGTTCATCAGGACGCGTTCGGGGATGAAGTTACCGTCGGCAGTGCGGGCAAGGGAAGGGAAGAAGTACTGTTCACCGGAGGCCGGTCCCTCGACCTCCCACTGTCGCGGGTCCTGGGAGTGAAGCGCCAACATCGCGGCCGCAAAGACGGCGGCGACCGCGGCCCAGCGTAGCCCGATGTTCCACTTGATACGGCGTCCGGCGAGGCGGTGCAGGATGAACAGCCACGCCGCGAGAAGAGGAGTGATGACGTGGATCCACCAGGCGATGCTGCGAACCCCGGGGTCCTTGATGACGATCAGCCCTTCGAGGCGAGTGAGGACCAGGCCGGAGGCGAGCAGGATGAGGGCGGTCACAAAAAGTGCGTATCCGGCGCGTACGGCGCTACGGTTGGGACGATTGCGTGCGTTCTTGAGATGGACGAGCCCGAAGACGACGACGGGAACGACGATCAACAGTCCCAGCACCAAGTGCCCGAGGAACATGATGAGGTAGAACCAGTTCTGGTAGATGTGGCCGGTGGCGGCTTCGAAGCCGCGGACCGCGAGCAGGTAGACGGAGTTGACGGTCAGGAGGGCGAAGAGCCCCAGGACTATGAAGAGGAGCTTCTTGAGGCGGGGACCGACGACGGGGACGTAGCGCTTGCGACGCTTGGCGGGAGGAGAGTCGGGAGTAATCATCAGGCGAAGTGGGCTTCGAAGTCGTCCATGAAGTCAGCAAGGGCCTTGACTCCTGCCACCGGCAGCGCATTGTAGAGGGAGGCCCGGATGCCGCCGACCGAACGGTGTCCTTTGAGGTTGACGAGCCCTGCCTTGGCTGCCTCACTCAGGAACTCCGATTCCAGCGATTCGTCTCGGAGGCGGAAGACGACGTTCATGAGCGAGCGACTGGCGGGATCGATGGGGCTGCGGTAGAAGCCGCCGGTGAGCCGCGAGTAAATGATGTCCGCCTTGTTGCGGTTGCGGGTAGCGATCGCTTCGAGTCCGCCAAGTTTCTCCAACCAGGCGCAGGCGAGTCCGGCGACGTAGATCGACCAACAGGGAGGGGTGTTGAAGAGCGAATCCTTGCTCGCATGGGTCCGGTAGTCGAGCATCGTCGGCAATCCCTCGGGGACGTGATCGAGAAGATCGCGCCGGACGATGACGACGGTGAGACCGGCGGGGCCGAGATTCTTCTGCGCGCCGGCGTAGACCAGTCCTACTCCATCGAAGCTCATCGGTCGCGAGAGGATGTCCGAGGAAGCGTCGAGGACCAGCGGCGCTTCACTCGTCGGGAAGTCGTGCCATTGGGTTCCTGCAATAGTGTTGTTGGTCGTCAGGTGGAGATAGGTAGCCTCGGGATCGACCTCGAAGTCCTCGATGGCGGGGAGGCGCTGAAAATTGTCGTTGGCGGTGGACACTGCAGCGCGCGCCCGTCCGACTTTGCCCGCCTCGGCCAGCGCCTTCTTGGCCCACGCGCCGGTGACGACGTAGTCGGCGCTCCGCCCCTTCGGCAGGAGGTTCATCGGGACCATGGTGAACTGCAGACTCGCACCGCCTTGCAACAGCAGGATGTCGTAGTCGTCGCCGATATGCAGGAGACGGCGTAGCGAGGTCATGAGGCCATGATGGATGGCGTCGTAGACGGGCGAGCGGTGACTCATCTCCATGACGCTCATCCCGGAGCCCTGGTAGTCGACGAGGTCGGCCTGAGCTTGTTCCAGCACCTCCAGGGGCAGAGTGGCGGGACCAGCGCTGAAGTTGGTAACGCGGTAGTAGTTGTCGGCGGCCGAGTCAGACATTCCTGGTACCTCTCGAGGGGGCAATAGAAGGGGAATCGATGGAAAGAGGGGCGGTGTCGGCGGGACAGTCCCCTGTGATCTAGGTCTTGTGAGTGACTTAGATCTCGTGGATAAGACTTAGATTTCGTGAATAAACAGTCCGGAGCGAAGCTTGGGCTCGAACCAGGTTGATTTCGGGGGCAGGACCAAACCGGCATCGGAAACCGCCAGGAGCTGATCGATATGCACGGGGTGGAGGGAGAAGGCCACGCCCTGCCCTCGCGCGTCGACCAGGCGCTCGAGCTCCTGGGTGCCGCGAATGCCGCCGACGAAGTCGATCCCGGTGGCGGTGCGCGGATCCTCGATACCGAGGAGTGGACCGAGCACCAGTCCCTGCAGGATCGAGGCGTCGAGAGACTCGACCGGGTCCGGATCATCGACCAGTTCGGCCGGCGCCGCGAGGTCGAACCAGCGTCCGTCGAGGTACATCGAGAAATGCCCCGGTCCGGGGGGTACCGGTGAACCGTTCTCGGAGACGTCCATGACGTAGTTCAGGCTCTGCAGAAGTTCCTCGGCGGTCGATCCGTTGAGGCTGTGCACGACACGGTTATAGGGCAGGATACTGAGCTGACTGGCGGGGAAGAGCACCGAGAGGAAGAAGTTGAACTCCTCTTGGCCGGTGGAATTGGGGGCGGCGTGATGGCGATGGGCCCGAGCCCTACTCGCCGACGCGGATCGGTGGTGACCGTCGGCCACGTAGAGAGCGGGAATACTCGCAAAAGCGGTAGCAAGCGCCTCGGTGGAGATCACTCGCCACACGGTGTGACCCACTCCGTCGGGAGCGACGAAATCGTAGAGGGGCTCCTCGCTAGAGAGGATCCGTTGAACCAGAATATTGATCTGGGCGTCGTCGCGATAGGTCAGGAAGACGGGGCCGGGCTGGGCATTGATGGCGAGGATGTGGCGCATGCGATCCTCCTCCTTGTCCGGCCGGGTCTTTTCGTGCTTCTTGATCAAGTCGTTGTCATACTCATCGACGGCGCAGCAGCCGACGACGCCGACCTGTTGGTGCTGTCCCATGGTCTGACGGTAGAGGTAGAAGGCTGGTCGTGGGTCCCGCATCAGGGCGCCGTCGGTGATCAGTCGGCCGAGGGCGCGTGCTGCCTCTAGATAGGCCTCCTGAGAGTGGGGA
>JAIOJS010000176.1 GCA_019911795.1 Thermoanaerobaculia bacterium
AGTTAGAGGAGCCCTTCGTGGACTTTCCCGAGGGGCTGTGGGATTCCGCTAGAAGGCGTCTCACTCTCCTCTTTCACCCCGGTCGAATCAAGCGAGGAGTGGGCCCCAACCTCCAGTTGGGTCCGCCGTTGATCGCGGGACATCGCTACCGCCTGGTGGTCGAGCCGCTGCTCGAGGATGGAAGAGGCCGCGCGCTTGCGACAACCTTCGAACTCGAACTGAGGGTGGGTTCAGCGATGCGGCAATTGGTCCAGCCTTCGGACTGGGAACTGATGCCTCCCCGCACGCCAACTGGTCCGTTGGTCGTTGTCTTTCCGGTCCCCATGGACCACGCCATGGCTCACCACGCCCTTTCGGTCGAGCAGACCAGCGGTGCGCCCATTGAAGGCCAGGTTCGGGTCGAGAGCAGTGGTCGGCGCTGGACCTTCGAGCCGGCGCAACCGTGGTCGTCCGGCGAGACCTACTACCTAGCGATCAATCCCCGCTTCGAAGATGCGGCCGGGAACACTCTTCTCAGCGCCTTTGACCATGAACTGCCGCCGCCCGACGATCGGCGCCAAGCTCTAGACTCGGATCCTCCGCCTCGACTGTCATTCATACCAGTCGTCTTGGATTGAACAGAAGGAACAGGGTCCGAGGGACCCAGCGAAGGCCACGTCGGCCGGCCAGTGCGCTCCCGCCTCCCCTGCTCTCCCTCAAGGCGACCACTATGCCAGCAACTTCCTCGCGATAACCAACCGTTGCATCTCGCTGGTGCCTTCATAGATCGTGGTCACCCGGACGTCGCGGTAGAGGCGGGCGATCTCGTAGTCCTCATGAAATCCGTTGCCACCGTGAAGCTGCAACGACTTGTAGCAAGCGCGGTTGGCGGCCTCACTCGCGTAGAGCTTAGCCTCCGAGGCGAGGCGTCCGGCGTCCGGATTCTGGTGTTGGTCGGCGACGGCGGCGGCACAGCGGGTAAGGACTCGCGCCGCCTCGAGTTCGGTCGCAATGTCAGCGAGAGTGAACTGAATCGCCTGCAAGTCTGCGATGGGACCACCGAACTGCTCTCTCTCGAGGGCGTAGTCTCGCGCCAGTTCCAGAGCTCGTTGGTGAATTCCAACCGATTGGGCGGCGATGCCGAGACGGGAGTGGTCGAGGGTGGCCATGGCGATCTTGAAGCCCTGCCCCTCCTTGCCGAGGAGATTGGAAGCCGGCACCCGACAGTCGGCGAAGTGCAGCGGTGCGGTCAGCGACGAGCGGAGGCCGAGCTTGTGCTCCGCCGGTCCAACCGAGAAGCCGGGTGCGTCAGAGGGAACTACAAAAGCGGTCAAGCCGCGGTTGCCAGCCTCTGGATCGGTTCGGGCGACAACCACGAAGTACTTGGCTTGGCCAGCGTTAGTGATCCACGCTTTCTCCCCGTTCAGGACCCAGGTGTCGCCGTCTCGCTTCGCAGTGGTCCTCAGCGCTCCCGCATCACTGCCGGCGCCGGGCTCAGTCAGTCCAAAGCCCCCCAAGACCTCACCGGAAGCTAGCTCCGGCAGCACCCGATCCTTCAACTCCTCGGTGCCGAAGGTAAGGATTGGCCAACAGCAGACCGAGTTGGTCACGCTCATGGTCACCCCGACCGAGGCGCAGGCCCGAGATACCTCTTCCACGGCGGTCACGTAGGACACCATGTCGAAACCGGTGCCACCGTACTCCTCGGGCACAAACATGCCGAGGAGACCCATGTCCCCCATCTCGCGAAGGATGTCCACCGGGAACTCCTTCTTGGCGTCGCGCTCCGCCGCTCCGGGGAGGATTCTCTCCGTAGCGAATCGCCGAACCTCGGACTGCAGGAGTTGCTGTTCTTCGGTGGGAGCGAAGGATGGGCCAGTCATGGTCTATCCCTGCAGTACCGAGCGGGCGATCACCATCTTCTGGACTTCGCTCGTCCCCTCGTAGATCTCGGTGA
>JAIOJS010000177.1 GCA_019911795.1 Thermoanaerobaculia bacterium
GGCGCCGACGACAACGCCTCTGGGACCGCCGCTCTCCTCGAGGTCGCCCGTCGCCTTATGGAGCGCCAGGACCGCCTGCGGCGGGACGTCTACCTTGTCGCCTTCTCCGGCGAAGAGCGGGGACTCCATGGTTCGACCTACTTCGTACAGAATCCACCGAAGGATCTCGACCTCGACGCTGCCGTCGCCATGATCAACTTCGACATGGTGGGACGCCTGCGCGGCAATCACACCGGAGTTCTCGGCGGGGATTCCGCCGCCGAGTGGAACGACATTCTTCCCCCACTCTGCGACGCGGCCGGCATTGGTTGCGACCTGGGAGGCGATGGCTACGGGCCGTCCGATCAGACGCCGTTCTACGCTGCGGGGCTCCCGGTGCTCCACTTCTTCACCGGTACCCACCACGACTACCACAAGCCGAGCGACGACGCGGCGACGATCAACGGAACAGGAGGCGCCCTGATCGCCAGCGTCGCCGCCGACCTCGCCACCGACCTCGCGCAACGGACCGAACCGCTGACCTACCAGCGGGTCGCCGCACCGCCACCGGCGGGGGGCGATGTGCGGTCGTTTGGCGCTTCGCTGGGAACCATTCCGGACTACGTTGGGCTCCCCGAGGGCGAGAAGGGTGTCCTACTATCGGGCGCTCGCCTCGGTGGTCCCGCGGACAAGGCAGGGATCAAGGGAGGCGACATCCTCATCGAACTCGCGGGCAAGCCGATCGGCGATATCTACGATTTCATGTTCATTCTGCGTTCCGCCAAGCCCGATCAAACCGTCTCGATGGTGGTTCTGCGGAACGGCGAACCGGTCGAGATGGAGGTCACCTTCGGGTCGAGCCAGCGCTAAGCGGGCAAAGAGTCCAACGGGGACGTTGACGTCCGAATCGGTGTGGCCCTCGAGCGGTCTGGCCCCTGCGGGGAACGCGTGGGCCTCCGCTGCGCAGAGGAGCCTTGGAGTTCCATTTTGTCTTGATGGTTGAGTTTCGTGGCGGTTGCGAAGAACCAACGGAGACCTTAGTGCTTCAAGTCGGCGTGGCCTTTGAGCGGCGTTGACGGGCAAGTCGACTTCCATCTCCACGGGGGAGTCGCGTAGGCCTCCGCCACGGGTGAAGGCTCTGGAAACATCATTGACTCAGTGGCTGCTGATACCGGAGGCAAAGTGGTATCGTTGAAGGGTTACCAGGTGGCCATGCGAGTTGGGGAAAGCGAGGAGGCGTCGTGAGCGGAAAAGGTCGGGCCGAGATTCCACAGCGCTTGCAGGATGAGGGAGGTCTCGTCCCGGGTGCGGCTCGCCGAGTGGCTCGCGCGACGGGGATACCCGAGGCCGAGGTCTATGGCGTCGGCAGCTTCTTCCACCTCCTCGCCGATTCTGAACACAAGCTGCGTGTTTGTACCGGGTTGTCATGCCGCATGGCCGGCGCCGATGGCGTCCTCGAGACCGCCCGTTCGGCGGGGATGCCGGTCACCGAGTGCACCTGTCTGGCCGGTTGCGACGTTGCTCCGGCCGTCCTGCGAGATCGTCGTGTTCTCCCTTCGGTACACCCCGACGACATTCGGAGAGCGGAGGGTGACTGGCAGCGGGTGACGTCGTCGCAGGAGCCGGTCGACGGTCCCTGGCGTGGTTACGTTGGACCGGAGGGGGCCGATCCCGAACAGCGGGTTCTCGACCTGCACGGGCCGCGCGACTTCTCGGGCGCGGCTTACCAGCGGGCGCTGGCTCTCGGGCTCGACGGTGTGCTCGAACTGGTCGAGGCCTCAGGCCTCCAGGGTCGGGGTGGCGCGGGCTTTCCGGCGCACATCAAGTGGCGCTCGGTGGCCAATCAGGCGGAGACTGAGCGGTACGTGGTCCTCAATGCGGACGAGGGGGAGCCGGGAACGTTCAAGGACCGAGAAGTGCTTCTGCGGCGGCCCGACCGGGTCTTGGAGGGACTGGCGATTGCCGCCGCGACCGTCGGGGCCCGCGATGTCTTCCTCTACCTTCGTGGCGAGTTCGAAGTTCCCTGGCAGGTAGTCGAGCAGGCGATCGGCGAAGTCGAGGCCAGTGGCCTCTACTCCGGTATTCAGTTCCATATGCACGCTGGACAGGGGGCCTATATCTGTGGCGAGGAATCGGCGCTGCTCGAAGCGCTGGAAGGCAAGCGTGGGATGCCCCGTCTGCGCCCTCCGTTCCCAGCCGAGAAGGGACTCTGGGACAAGCCGACGCTGGTTCACAACGTCGAGACCATCGCCTGTGTGCCGCCGATCCTGGAGCGAGGGGCGGAGTGGTTCCGCGCTCTCGGTCGCGGCGAGCCGGGCACCAAGCTCTACTGTGTCAGCGGTCACGTTTGCCGCCCGGGGACCTATGAACTACCCCTCGGGGTGACCCTGGACGAACTGGTGGAGGCGGCCGGTGGCTACGTCGGTACCCTCCAGGCGTTCAGCCCTGGAGGAGCGAGCTCCGGGTTCCTCCCTGCCTCCGAGCGATCCCGCCCTCTCTCCTTCAAGGCGCTGGCCGAGGCGGGTTCGATGCTGGGTTCGGGCGGAGTGGTGGTGCTCAACAGCACCGTAGACATCGCCTGGGCAGTCCGCGAGCAACTCCGCTTCTTCGAAGAGGAGAGTTGCGGACAGTGTGCTCCCTGTCGCATCGGAACGCGGTACCTGCGGGAATCGGTCGACCGTCATGCGGCCGGCAACGCCAGCGAACCGTTGGCCAAGGTGGCCGAAGCGGCGTGGCAGATGAACGAAGGGTCGATCTGTGGTCTCGGCCAGGCTGCGTCGCTGCCCTTGACGACCGCCTTGAAGCATTTCCCGGAGGCCTTCGGCGCCTCCTCATCAACCTCTCAGGACGGAGTCGAATCATGAGCGAGCGAAACCTCATCACTCTCAATGGTCAGGATGTGGAGTTCTCCCCTGGAGACACGGTCCTCGAGGTCGCTGCGCGCCAAGGGGTCGAGATCCCAACCCTCTGTCACGATTCCAGGTTGGATCCAGCCGGAGCCTGCCGCACCTGCCTGGTCGAGATCGAGGGCTGGCGAAGGATGCCGCCTTCCTGCGCCACCAAGGCGATGCCCGGCATGGTGGTGACGACCGAGACCGAGCGTATAGCGAAGCATCGCAAGACCCTGCTGTCGCTTTATCTGACCGACCATACGCAGGACCGCACGGAGGCCGAGACCTTTGGCCCCGACCAGTTGTTCGAGATGGCGGATCGCTACGGAGCTACCTCCGATTGGGGCGCGATGGAGACTCAGCGAGAGTCCCGCGATGGCGATCGCAATCCCTACATCCACTTCAACCCGTCGAGTTGCATCGTCTGCGCCCGTTGCGTGCGCTACTGCGAGGAGATCGAAGGCGTTTCGGCGATCACCCTGTCCGGACGCGGTTCGAAGACCACCATCTCGACCGTCGACCAGCTCTCGCTCCTCGACACCACCTGCGAGATGTGCGGTGGCTGTATCGATGTCTGCCCTACCGGGGCGATGGCAGAGAAGATGCCGCTGACCCGCAGCGATCGAACCGAGCGTCAACTGGACAAGGTCCGTTCGACCTGCAACTACTGCGGAGTCGGCTGTCAGGTCGACCTCAATGTCGACAAGGCCGCCAACGAGGGGCGGGGTCGAGTGGTCAAGGTGACGAGTCCACCCCCGGGGACCACCACCAATGACGGCAATCTCTGCGTCAAGGGACGCTTCGCCTACGATTTCGTGGACCATCCCGACCGCATTCAGGTGCCCCTGATCCGAGATGCCCAGGGCGACTGGCAAGAAGCTTCCTGGGAGGAGGCACTTCTCACTGCGGCCCAGGGCCTGCAGGGGGTTCGCGATCGGCACGGTGCCGATTCCCTCGG
>JAIOJS010000018.1 GCA_019911795.1 Thermoanaerobaculia bacterium
GTTCGAGACAGGCGCCGGCTTGAAGACAGAGGGCCCGTTCGCCACCGGCGCCCTCGCCGGCAAGCACCGTCAAGAGCGGCCGAACCCGCTTCCCGCCCGCGAAGACGGCATGCCGAAGGGCTCGGTGCAGTACCTGTGGCCGACGGTCCGAGGCGGGTAGCGCGCGGTCCAACTCGGCCTCGATCTCGGGGCGGACCGTCTCCGCCCAGCGGCGAAACGCCGCTCCTGCCGGCACCGCTTCAGCGGCCGATCACGGAGGCCGGGAGCGCTTCGTCGATCAGCATGACCGGGATATCGGAGACGATCGGATAGACCAAGGCGGACTCGGCGCAGTACAGGCCCTCCTCCACGATCGGCTCCTCGTCGCGAAAGTGCTCGCGGTACTTCTCGGCCACCATCGTACGAACCTCCTCGGACAGTTCGACGAGTTCGAGTTCCCCCTTGGATTGAGGGCAGACGAGGATCTCTAAAAGCTCAGGATCGACCGGCATTCTCACTTCTCCTTCTCATTCCAAGCCGACAATAGCACGCAGATTCGCTCCTGGGCGGGGGATTCCAGTCGAGGTCTGCCAAGAGGCTGGTTCCAACGTCCCGTTTCGGTGATTCCGTGTGCTCTCGGCGAGGTCGTTTTCCGTTCCTGGCCGGGCGCGACGGCGAGGAACACTGGGAGTTCTCGAGGAGGAACAACGCCGCCAGAAGCGAAAACGGGCCGTCCGGAGTGGATCGAACTATCCAAACGGGACCCCATGACTAGGGCCGGAAGATCAAGGACAGGGAGAGGTTCTCGACCCCCGGGTTTAGTCGGGACAAACCCCCGTTCGAAAAGTGGCCCAAAGTGAGGGCCAGCCGAGCTCGCGGACTCACCTCATAGGAGAGGTCGACCGCGGTCCGGAACTCCATTCCCTGTCCCAGTTCCTTGCTATCGCCGCGGTGGTAGTAGCCGGCGGCTCCGCTCAACGTCACATCCCAGCGATCTGCGATCTCGGCGTTCAGGCCGAAGCCGAAGCGCAGATGCACCGCGTCGGCGGTGTTGATCATGACGCCGGCCAGTGGATAGACCCCGCGGGAGAGATTCGGCCAACGGTACTCGACGTCAACGACCTCGGATCTCGGATCGTTCTTCCGAAGACCGAAGACTCCCATGCCGGTGACCCATCGATGGCTCTGCGACCACTCATTCGGTGCGAACCAAGGCTCCGCCGCTTCCTGTGCTCCGACCGGTTCCAGACCGAGGAATGATCCCAGGACGAGGACCGACGCCCCAACTATCCACCCACAACGCATGGCTCCGACTCTCCCCGATTCGATCCTTAGTCGTCGCCCCCTGAACTTTGCCAAGTCGAAGGGTCGTCATCGAAGGCCGGTAGTGAAATCGTCTCGCCCGCCGCCGCTCGCACCCGATACTCCCACAGGCGCGCGTACTTCAGGAATACACCAAACGACTGGAGGAGGCAGAGCACGAGACCGTGCAATCCATCGAGTATCCCGAGCTGGAGAACATAGGTTCGGAAGAACCTCCAGGCTGGGCGACCGGCAATAGAAACAAAGCCGACCGAGCGACCTTCACGATAGGCCTGAGCCGCGCCCCATTCGGCGTAGTTGAGAAACTTCTCGAAGTACTGGTCGAAGGAGCGGAACGTGTAGTGGAAGAACGGATTCTCCAACTCCGGCGTCGGGCCCTCGACCGACAGGTCGGCGTGGACTCGTCGGTTTGGGTAGCGCCCCTTGTCTCGCCGAAACAGCCGGATCACCCGGTCCGTCGACCATCCCGAGTGGCGAATCACTTTGTCGACGAACAGGTTCTCGCGACGGATGTAGTAGCCATCCTCCGGTGGGTCCCCGTTCAGCATGGTGAGGATCTCGCGCGCCAAGGGTTCGGGAACCCTCTCGTCCGCGTCGACGATCAGCACCCAGTCATGCACGACTCGGTCAAGAGCCCAGTTCTTCTGCGCGGCTGACCCGAAATACTCCCGCTGCTCGAGCTTGACCGGATAGGACTTGATGATCTCCACCGTCCGGTCCGTCGAGAAGGAATCGACGACTAGGATCTCGTCGGCCCAGGACACCGATTCGATGCACGCACCGATGTTGATGTCCTCGTTGTAGGTGGTGATGATCACCGAGAGGGGCTTCCTCCCCGGGGCATTCTTCAACTCTTCGAAGGTTGCATCAGGCTTCATAAGGCAACAACATTCTCTCGACGCTGCGAGTGGTTCCAGATGTTTCGTCGATGTCGAGGAGCGCGGCGGCTAGACGAATATCGCGCTTGGCGACTTCGAAGCTCGACGGCGTCTGTTTGAGGAATCGGTGCAACACCTTGTCGACGCGGAAGCCGATTACCGACTCGTAGGGTCCCGTCATGCCGACGTCGGTGATGAGGGCGGTCCCGGCCGGCAGAACCCGCTCGTCGGCGGTAGGAACGTGAGTGTGAGTCCCAAGGACCGCGCTGACACGACCATCGAGGTAGAAGCCCATGGCCTGCTTCTCGCTCGTCGCCTCGGCATGAAAGTCGACGATGACCACCTTGACGTCAGCGGGTAGCGACTCTAAGAGACGGTCGGCGACCAGGAAGGGTGACTCCAGCCCCTTCATGAAGACCTGGCCTTCGAGGTTGATGGTGGCGACCTTGACGCCCGCTGGGGTCTCGCCGATATACAGCCCGCTCCCCGCGTTGCCGGGAGGGTAGTTGGCCGGTCGCAACACCCGCGGATTGTTGTCGAGGAGTTCCAGCGCCTCTCGCTTGTCCCAGATGTGGTTGCCCGAGGTAAAACAGTCGATCGGTAGATCGGAGAACGCTCGCATCACGTCGTAGGTGATCCCGAATCCCCCGGCCGCATTCTCGACGTTGACGATGCAATAGTCGACAGCATGACGATCGACCAGCCCCGGAAGGAGGCCCTGAACCGCCTGTCGCCCTGGCTTACCGATCACGTCGCCGACAAAGAGCGCCCTCATTTCGCGTACTCCACGGAACGGGTCTCACGGATCACTGTGACCCGGATCTGGCCGGGATAAGTCAGCTCGGTTTCGATCTTTTTGGCAATATCGCGCGACAACCAAACCGCCTTCTCGTCCGGAATTTTACGACTGTCGACAATCACTCGGATCTCGCGGCCGGCCTGGATGGCGAAACACTTCTGGACGCCCTCGAACGCCGCCCCGATCTCCTCTAGGCGCTCCAGTCGCTTGACGTAGGTCTCCAGGACTTCGCGACGCGCGCCCGGGCGGGCGGCGGACAGTGCGTCGGCCGCGGTAACGAGTACCGCCTCCACCGACTGCGGGTCGTAGTCCCCGTGGTGGCAAGCCATCGCATGGATCACGTCCTCGCTCTCCCCGTACTTGCGAAGGAGTTCGATGCCGATCTCCAGGTGCCCGCCGTCCATCTCGCGATCCACCGCCTTGCCGATGTCGTGAACCAGCCCGGCGCGACGCGCGACCGCCACATTGCTCTTGAGCTCCGCCGCCATCGTGCCCGCCAGGTAGGCGACCTCCTTGGAGTGGTGCAGGACATTCTGTCCGTAGGATGTGCGATAGCGCAGCCGTCCCAGCAACTTGACGAGTTCTGGGTGCATCTTGGGAATCTTCAGCTCGAGGAGAGCGGCTTCGCCCTCCTCCAGGATGCGTTCGTCGAACTCCGCTTTGACCTTCTCGACGACCTCTTCGATGCGAGCAGGGTGGATCCGTCCGTCGGCGATGAGTCGCTCGAGGGCGACGCGAGCCATCTCGCGACGGAAAGGGTCGAAGCCGGAAAGGATGACAGCCTCAGGAGTGTCGTCGACGATCAGATCGACCCCGGTCGCCATCTCCAGCGCCCGAATGTTCCGGCCTTCGCGACCGATGATGCGACCCTTCATGTCGTCGCTCGGCAGCATGACCACGGATACCGCAGTTTCGGAAACGAAGTCAGAAGCACCCCTTTGAACCGCGATGGCGATGATCCGCTGAGCGTTGCGATTGGCCTGTTCCTTGGCCTCGTCTTCGATCCTCTTGACGAGGTTGGCAGCATCGAGTCGGGCCTCATCTTCCAGACCCTTGATCAGGGACTCCTTGGCCTGCTGAACCGTCAAACCGGCGACCTGTTCGAGGCGGGTCCTCTCCTCCTGGACCAGGACCTCCAGCTCGCCCTCTCGGTCCGTCAGGTTACGCTCGATTCGAGTCAACTTCTTCTCGAGCTCGCGCGCTTCTCGCTCGCGTCCCTCGAGTTGATCCTGACGCTTGTGCTGCGACTCCTCGCGAGCCCGAAGCTTGCGCTCGAGGGACTCCAGATCACCGCGCTCGCGACGCGACACCTCGTCGACCTCGGTGCGAGCCTGCAGCGCATACTCCTTGGCCGCGATCTCCGCCTCTTTGAGCTTAGATCGACTACCGCGCTCCGCCTCCTCGAGAGCGCGCTCCGACTGCCTCTGGGCGTCGGCGAGGAGTCGGTCCGCCACTCGGCGCACGAACAACCAATAGATTCCTACCGCCGTGAGCGCGGTGCCGGCGGCAAGGCCGGCTAGAGTGAGAAGATCCACGTATTACCCCCGGTCGAGCGATGGCGAAAGTGGGGTCCGTGGACACGGCGCCAGCGATCCGTCTACCGAATAACCAGCCCCCGCCCGGCCGTGTGAGTCTTTGCCTAGAACCTGGATTCAACCAGGTGGGTGCCCTCCCCACGAGCCGTTAGCGTCCCCGTCAAAGCGGGGCTGGCACAGGCCCAGTGGGATCTGAGTTCCCAAGAAATTAGTGTAGGTTCTAAAGTGCGCGACTCATCACCAACCGTGCAGGGGATGAAACTCGATACTCGTGCTATTCGTTCAACTGAGCTTTTCACCATCGCCTCAGCTCTCCAAGGCGCCAGCGAGTTGATCCGAAAGTTGGACCAACCGCTCAGTCATCTGTGTCCGATCCCCATCAATTCGCTGCCGACACTGGAACAGTTCGTCAGCGATGTTGAGCGCCGCCAAGATGGCGATGCGGGTCGGATCGACGGTCGACAGCTGCTTGGCGATCTGCCGCATGTCCCCATCAACCTTCGCCGCGAGTTCCTCGAGACGCTCAGCGTCATGGTCGCCACGGACAGTGTACACGCCGCCAAAAATCTCGAGTCGAGTCGATTGTGGTGTGCTCTTTCCCATGGTGTTTCCGGCTATCCCTCTCCGAACTTGCGTTGGGCAAACCCATCTGGAATCAGGCCGATATGGGGTGATACTAGCACAGAGACCTGGGCACCCTCTCGTCCCCAACGCGGACCCAACGCCGAGTACCAACCGCCGTGAAACACGGTGTCTTAGGGACTTGCGAGGCAGGGATTGCAAGCGACGCTCTCGACGTGGGCTCGCTGTACAGATGCCGAACGGCAGTCGGCCCGAA
>JAIOJS010000178.1 GCA_019911795.1 Thermoanaerobaculia bacterium
GCCCACCCCCTATAAACCGCTCGTTCTTACCGCCTCCGTCGCCTTACTACTCGCCCTGGCGACGCTCACGCCTAGAGCGGCCTCAGCCGCAGATGCGGTGAACACCACCCTCTTCGGTAACCTCGCCATCGAAGGCTACGATGCCGTGGCTTACTTCACCGACGGAGAAGCGGTGAAGGGTCGAGCCGACTACACGCTCGAGTGGCAGGGCGCCAACTGGCGATTTGCCAGTGGGGATCACCGTGATCTGTTTGAGGCCGACCCGACGCGGTATGCGCCTCAGTATGGCGGCTACTGCGCCTTCGCGGTGGCCAAGGGCAAGATGGTAGGCATCGATCCAGAGGCCTGGCAGATCGTCGACGACAAGCTGTACCTCCAGTACAGCAAGAAGGTCCAGAAGCAATGGCAGGAGGATATTCCGGGCTTCATCACCAAGGCCGATGAGAACTGGCCGAAACTGATCGCCAAGGAGTGATCCGCGAGGAGCACTGTGGGCTCCTCGCTCAACTGCCTCGGATCGTAAGTTGAAGCGATCTCTACCCGACCCGCTTCCCCTCGGTGTCGTACTCGTAGACTCCCTTCCCGGTCTTGCGACCGAAGCGTCCCGCTTTCACGTATTGGACGAGCAGCGGACAAGGCCGGTAGACCTCTCCCAAGGTACTGTGCAGGTACTGGAGGATGGAGAGGCGGACGTCGAGGCCGACCAGGTCGACCATCTCGAACGGACCCATAGGGTGGTTGAGACCTAGTTTGAGGGCCTTGTCGATGTCCTCGGCGGAGGCGACGCCAGACTCGAGCATGCGAAACGCCTCGTTGCCGATCATGGCGTTGATGCGGGATGTGACAAAGCCCGGCGCCTCGTTGACGACGACGATCTCCTTGCCCATGCGTAGGGAGACCTGATGCAGGATGTCGAGAGTCTCGGCGCTGGTCTCGAGGCCGTGCACGAGTTCGACCAGCTTCATGATGTGCACCGGATTGAAGAAGTGCATACCGGCAAAGCGATCGGGCCGTCCGCTCCCGGTACCCATCTCCGTGATGGAGAGCGACGAGGTGTTGGACGCGAAAATGCAGCTGTCGGAGGCGTGCTCAGCAACCTGCTGGAAGGTCTGAACCTTCAGAACCATGTCCTCCGGAACCGCCTCGATGATCAGGTCGCTACCGGTCACGGAGGCGGCGAGGTCCGTGTGCAGGGAGAGATTCTTCTTCGCCGCGGCCGCGGCATCAGCCTCGACCTTGGCCCGTGCCACCCCCTTGTCGAGGTTCCCCTCGATACTGGCGCGGGCCTGGTCGAGGGCGGGCCGGGAAACGTCGTAGAGCCGAGTCTCGAACTCGGAGAGGGCAGCGACGTGGGCGATGCCGCGCCCCATGGTTCCGGCCCCGAGAACGGTGATGGTTTTGATGGGAGACATAACGCAACTCCTAGGATGGATTGAGAAGGTAGCTCGACCGCGACTCCGCTATGGAAGCGCCGACACGGAACGAGACCGGAACACCGGCCAAGTCTGACGAGTGGAAACGCGGTCTGACGAGTAGAAGCTAAGAGACGGGAATGGGGTGGAGACCGGTGGATTTCTCGGCCAGGGTGCGCAGTTCGTCGGCGATGGCCAGGCTGTTGCGGGTCGCCTCCTTGGCCAAGCGCTGTGCCTCTTCGGTCGTACAGAGCCTCTCGAGTACGACGCGTCCCCCTTCGTGGTGGAGGATCTCCTCGGGGTTGATGATCTCCTCGTAAAGCCGCGCGGTCTCCTGGTCGCCTACCGAGCGACAGAAGTCGATGAATTGAGCATTGCGCACCTTGGCGATCGCTTCGCGGGCGAAGGGACCCGCGGCGACGCGCTCCACCGTGGTTCGCAGGCCACGAAGGTACTCATAAAAGGGACTGTACCCATCGGCCATTGGATCGAGCCCTTCGGTCTCTACTCCCAGTTCCTCGAGCCGCTCGAGAATCAAACCGTAATGGCGCATCTCGTCTCCACACTGCCGGGCCAGGAGCGTCTTGGCGTCGATCTCGGGAGTGGTCGGCATCCACATACCGGCCAATTCGCTCGCTTCGAGTTCACTGGCCAAGGCGAGTTCGAGGAGCGTCACCACGTCGACGCGACCCTGCGACTCCGATTCGAGGGTCTCCAATTCACCGAGACGGGAGAAGATCCCTTCCATCTCGGAAACGAGCCCTGCGACAAAGGTCTTGGCATCCATCATGCCGTGATCTTACCAGGACCGACCGACGACGGAATCGGCGGTGAAAAGCGGTGTCCTACTCTCCGACGGCGCCGACCGAGGCTTCCGCCAACTCTCCGATCGCCAACGCCAGACGCCGTACCAACTCCGGAATGGACTGAGCCGAGACAGAGCAGAAGGCGATGCGTAGATAGCGCGGCGCGATCGACACGAGGCCGGTATCGTGATGGGCGAGGAGGTGCTGTCGAACCTCCTCCGAAGTGATGCCGAGGTTCGCCGGCAACTCGAGTAAGGCGAAACATCCCGAGTTGAAGGGCATGGGGACGATCAGATCTCGCGACGTCTTGGCCAGCGCTTCCTTGAGGACCTTGTAGCGCTCCGCGAGCGCCAGGCGAACTTCCTCGACCTCGTCTTCGATGGTCGGCGAGGCCAGGGCCTCGACCAGGATCTGCTGACTGACCGCGACCGGAGAGCCGAGAGCGGCGCGCAGCAGGCACTTCAGCTTGCTCTCCAGGGCCTCGCCGATAGCACTGCCCGCCGCGAAGGGGAAGGTTACGAAGCCCACCCGTCCGCCGAAGAAGGAGACCTCCTTGGTGGCCCCATCGATCTTGACCGGAATCAGGTTGGGATGGGCATCCACCAGGTCCCAGAACAGGGACTCGCGGGGGATGTCGTCCTCGAACACGAGACCGGCGTAGGCATCGTCACAGAGCACGAGAAGCGGCCGCCGTTCCGCCGACTGAACGAGGGAGCGACAGAGCCGAGCC
>JAIOJS010000179.1 GCA_019911795.1 Thermoanaerobaculia bacterium
CCATTCGCGAGGCGATCCCTGCCTTTGATCGAAAGCTCCGCGGCTTCGCCCTTCCCGATGCGCTCCTGACCGGCGTCGAGACCCGAACGTCAGCCCCCATCCGCATCCCCCGGGACAAGGAAACGCTCCAAAGCGTGAACACGCCGGGACTCTTTCCCGCCGGTGAAGGTGCCGGATTCGCCGGAGGCATCCTCTCCGCGGCGATCGACGGCATTCGAGTCGCCGAGGCGGTGGCTCTGGACATTCGCGGCGGAAACTCCCCGAAATAGCCGTTCTGGAGGCCGGCGATGCGAGCACGGCGCCGTCCCGGTCCTTAGCCTGAGTACAGTCCTTAGCCTGGAGGACCGTCAACGGACGACTCGCTCCTCTTGGAGGCTTCCTCGAGAGCGTCCAGGGCACGCTGTCGTTGAGAACTCGCGAACCGTGACCCAGGGTCGATCTCGAGCACGCGATCGAGGTCCGCGACCGCACCGCGGAAGTCCCCCTCATCGAAGCGGATGAGGGCCCGCGTCTGCAAGGCCGGTTGATAGGTCCGGTGCAGGGCGAGGGCGATCTCCACCTGTTGCAGCGCGGTGTCGAGGTCGCCGCGACGACGGACCGCCTCGGCCATCCCCGCCCGCGCCTCGACGTAGAAGGGACGCAGTTCGACCGCCCGGGTCAACAGAGGCTCGGCCACCCCGTTGTTGCCCGCGTAGAGCTCGAGCCTGCCGAGGCACTGCAGAATGATGGGGTTCGAGGCGTCGAGCGAGAGCGTATGCTGATAGAGCGTGCGCGAGCTGCGCCAGTAGCTCGCCTGGTTTGCCGTGGTCCAGGCGAGAGCGAGGAGCAGGATCGCCGCGGCCCAAGGAAGGACTCGGCGCAGGGCACGACCAGGGACAGCCACCTCCCCAACCCACCAGACCAGTGCGATGAAGAGTCCGATCCCGGGGAGATAGAAGTAGCGATCCGCCATCGCCTGGTCGCCAATCTGGACCAGGCCGATCACCGGGACCAACGCACCCAGGAACCAGAGCCAGCCGACGAGTCCGTAGCCCCTGGAAGCTGCCTGTTGTGGCTTTGTTTGCGGCAGACCTGCTGGTTGCAGGTTGGCCGGTCGGCGGTTCGCTTGCCAGAGACACAACGCGGTCACGACCACCAAGACGCACAGAGCTCCTGTGATCTCACCCCCACCGAGGGGCGTTCCGCCCGGCAGGTTGGGGTGTGGATAGAGCACCCCGAGGTCGAAGGGCCACAGTGCCTTCCTTAGATAGCCCACGTAGGAGACGGCCGCATTGGCGAGACGGAGCGGCAAGGAGATGTCGCTGGACACCGCACCGGCACCACGCTGCGCGACGAAGGTGAGAGCGCTGGTGACGACGATGAGCAGAAACCAGGGGATCTTCTCGACCACGAGTCGCCCAATATCCCTCTGCCAATCGCTCCCCTTCTCCCAGCGTCGCAGCGGCCAGAAATCCAGGAGAAGGAAGAGGAAGGGAACGGTCACTGCGATCGGTTTGGCGAGTAAGGCCAGGAAAAGGAACCCCGTGACCTGCCAGCGGGCCCGGGGTGATTTCGTGTCCACGAACCGCTCATAGGCGAGGATCGCGAGCAGAATGAAGAGAGTGCTCAGTACCGTCTTCCGCTGGGCCACCCAGACGACACTCTCGACGTTGAGTGGATGCAGGGCGAAGAGCCCAGCCACCATGAGACTGCGCCAGCGGGCTCCGGTGAGAACCCAGAGAACGCGCACCAGGACCAACAGATTGGCGCAATGCAAGAGAAGACTGGTGAGGTGATGTCCCCACGGATTCACGCCCCAGATCTGGCAATCCAACATGTGGGAGAGCCAGGTCAAGGGCACCCAGTTCCCGACATGCCCCGTCGTCAGAGCCCAGCGCAGGCCCGACCAGGTCAATCCAGCCAGGACCGGAGGGTTGTCGGTAACCAGCGCCGGATCGTCGAGGGTCAAGAAGTCGAAGCCGAGCGACTGCCAGTAGACTCCTAGGGTCAGCAGCAACACTCCCGCCGTCGCGAGGAGGAAGGATCGATGGGTCGTTCGGCTCATGGGATGAGCCGAGAGGTTACCCTAAGCGAGTCGTCCGGTATCGATCTTCTTCAACGCCTCGACCAGATCGCGAAGAAGATCCAGGTCCTTGAGGCTTCGATCCAGCAGGTCACCGAGCCGCTTGCCGGGCTCAACTCCCTGCTTTTCCAGCTCCCTCTCGACGCCACGGACCCCGGGAATCAGCCCCTTCGAAATCGAATCGACGAGCTTGCTCATCAAGTCGTGGACCCCCGGGGACAGCGTCTGGATGACCCGGCCACCCGATGCAGACGCGGTCGACTGAGCCAACTGACCGAGGACCGACTCGAGCTTGTCGAGATAGGGTGTGATCGCCTGATCGCCGGCACCCTGACTGGGTCCGCCCGCAGAGGCGGCGGTGGCTGCCATAGCTGCGGCGATCCCCTCGACGGCGGCGGCCAAGCGGGGAAGTTGAGTGAGTACCTCTTCAGGGACAGCGGGCGGGGCCGAGGCTTCGCGCTCTGATCTCGCTTCGAGAAGTTGGGAGATCGACGCCGCGAGTTCCGCCTGCCTGGCGTCGGCTGAGTGCGCCTCGGAGGCGTGCGACGCGGTGCGGTCGGCGGCGAGCCCCACCGCCTTGCCGATGGCGCTGAGTCGTTCGGAAAGGGCACTCAGCCCCCCGACGATGCGCGTGGCAGGGTCGTCGTCCGCTCCCCCCATCATCTGACGGCGGCGGTACTCGTCGCGAATCGCTTCCCAACGAGTGGCCTCCCGCTCGCTCAATCGATCCCGAATTTCGGCAAGCTTGAGCAGATTCGCCTCCGCTCCCGTAGTCAGGGTCTGGGCCTCGCCAACGTAGTGATCGCTGATGACCGACTGCAGCTCCTCGTCGTTCATCGCCGGAACGATCTGCGACGCCACCTTGACCATGTTCCGGTAGCTCCCCTGCAGAAGGAAGGCGGGCTCCGTTCGGTAGTCGTTGTCCTGCCCCGCTGACGCGATGTACTGCTGGTTCACCTGGAGCAGTAGTTTCTGCACGACGAGCAGCTTGCGCAGGACTGACAGGATCTCCTCGAACTCCATCGTCGAATAGGAGTGTTTCAGTTGATCGGGTGATACGTCACGACCCTGCGCCATCTGAAGCAGGGACAGGACATCCTCGGGCCCCCGCGAAGCGAGCGGCGCCAGGGCGGGATTGGCGGTCAGCGAGTTCTCCAGATAGCTCAGAGCGAACAGCTCCTCCTTGCCCTCGAGGACATCGCCAAGGTTGTAGATGTCGGCCCGGTTCGCCAGCATGTCGGGGACCTGAAAGCGCGCTCCCGATTCGGTGTAGGGGTTGCCGGCCATACAGACCGCGAAGCGCTTGCCACGGAGATCGTAGGTTCGGGTCCGGCCCCGCCACACACCCTCCACCCGACGTTGGGCGTCGCACAGGCTGATGAACTTTTGCAACAGCTCCGGATGGGTGTGCTGAATATCGTCGAGGTAGAGCAGTACGTTGTTGCCCATCTCGAAGGCGAAGTTGATGCGCTCGACCTCCTGCCGAGCGGTGGCATTGGGCGCCTCCGCGGGATCGAGAGAAGTGACGGCATGGCCGAGGGCGGGACCGTTGACCTTGACGAAGACCAGGCCCAGGCGGCTAGCGAGGTACTCCATCAGGGTGGTCTTTCCGTAACCGGGAGGCGAAACCAGCAGGAGCAGGCCGGATCGATCCGACACCTTGCCATCGCCGAGGGCGCCGATCTGCTTGGCGAGGTTGTTGCCAATCAGCGGCAGATACACCTCATCGATCAGCCGGTTGCGAACGAGGGAGGTCATTACCCTGGGCTTCAGCTCGTCGAGGCGCAGGCGATCACGCTCTTCCTCAAGATAGTGCCTTCGGCGTTGCGAGAACTTTCGAAAGGCCGGCACTCGGTTCCGTCGGAAGAGATCGAGGCGGTCGTGGAAGTCAGCCAAGCGGAGGAGCATTCTCCCCTGCTCCAAGCGCGGATGCTGGCCGAGGAGTCCTTCGATCGGTAGAACATCCAAGGCATTGGAAATCTCCACCTCCTGACGCCCCTCGGTCAGCAGGAGAGCGATGACCTCCGACGCGGCCTCCGAAAGCGTCTCGCTGGCTGCAGCCTTGCCTTCGCCGGCAGTCCCTTCGCCGGCAGCTGAGTCTCGGCCCGCAAAGCCCCGCACCCAGGCGTCGACGAGCTGAAAGCGAGCTCCGAGATCCTCCTGCAAGCTTCTCAGGTCCTCGCGGAAGTCTCGCTCCACACCCTGCCGGTCGAGATCTGTGAGGAAGGCGTCGCGCAGACTCGTCGCCGCGCCGCTGGCGACGAACTTCTTGGCGCCGACCGCCAGCTCCTCGAAGAGGTACGTCCCGGCGCGGCCCGCGACGGCTGGATCGAGAGCGATCTCGACCTGTTCGTGAAAAGCGGCAATGCCGCGCGACAGCTCCCGGGAGAGCTCCTCGATCGCCGAACTCTGAGAAAAGGTGCCGCGGAGGCGTGCCAAGCTCTCCGCTCTCCGGATCCAAGCGCGACGGCGTCCCGTGTCTGCCTCGTGAGCCCAGAAGAGCAAAGCTGCGGCCCGACTGCGGGCCGAAAAGGCGAGAAGTCCAGCCGTCTCCTCGAGAGCGAGAACGCGCTCCAGGATCAAGGCCGCA
The DNA here is from genome assembly GCA_019911795.1 of Thermoanaerobaculia bacterium. Classification (GTDB taxonomy): domain Bacteria; phylum Acidobacteriota; class Thermoanaerobaculia; order Multivoradales; family JAIOJS01; genus JAIOJS01. The sequence continues at coordinate 4,653 of JAIOJS010000179.1, forward strand.
TCGCTATCGTGGACCCCACGCTCGTACCCCTCGTCGTAGCGCTCGAGGGCGAATCGACGCACCGCGTCGAGCAGTCCATCGAGTTCGAGGCTCGCCCCGCGAAGCCCTTCCAGGGTCAGGCCCTGGCGCCCCGCACGGGCGGCCTCGAGGACCTCGCCCGCGAGGTACTCCCCACGATAGACCTCGCGACTCTCCGAGACCAGGGCCTGAGACCACAGGGCCTCGTCGTCGGCCAGGACCCCCTCCGGGAGGGGCACGTAGTAGTCGGTTCCGGTGAGATGGAAGACCATCTGCTCGTCGCGCATCAACAGGGAAGGCTCAACTGCCTGGGTGTTGACCGCGAAGCGGTGGCGTCCCAACTTGAGGACCGCCGCTCCCTCCTCGAACAGATCCAGGCGGTCGCGAAGGGATCGCGAGGCCTCCTCCCGCGCCGCCTTGAGACGTGCCTCCAGCTCGTCGGCGCGAACGTGGTCCTCCAGGTGGCGAAGGCGAGCCACCAGGTCGTGGACCTTGACCGCCATCGCATCGGAGGCAAAATAAGCGTTCAGTTCATCGAGCGATGGAAGGGTGGCAGCTCGTCGCGCCATCGACTCCAGAATGCGGTCCGCGGCCCGGTTGACGTGCTCAGCCTGCCGTCCCCGTTCGTCACGCAGCTGCTGTTTCCGCGACTCGAACGCCTGGTAGACCTCTTCCCGCTTGACCGCGAGTTGCTCCAAGAACTCGTCCAACTCCGAGAAACGACTCTCGAGATCCTCGAGCTGCACCATCGATCGAGCCAGCTGCTCATCGCATTTGTCCGGGGTGTCGGCGAGAGCGAGCGCGCTGGAGACGGTCTGACCGAACACTTTGAATTGGGCGGCAAACTCGGCGACGCCCTCGTGACGAAAGAGCTCCTTGCGGCGCACGGTAGCCAGGGCTCGCGCACGATTGAGCCCCGACAGCGTCTCGGAGATCGCCTCGAGGATGTCGGTTCGCTGGGTGGCGTCTTCGATCTCCAACCCACCGACGACCTCGGTGAGAAGGTCCAGTGCCTCTCCCGTCTCCTCGATCTGAGTCAAGATCGCGGCAACCTCGGTGTTCTTCTCCACCGCGCCGACCTCGACGGCGAGAGCCTCAATGCGCTCCCGGTACGGTTCGAGGGCGGCCGGCTCGAGAAGGAAAACAACAGCGCGACCACTGAGAGCGTCGAACAGCGATACCACTCTCTCCTCGAGTTGGTCGATACGCTTCAGATCGACATAGCGCATGTCCCGCAGGGAGATCAGATGACCGCGCTGGCGCCGTAGCCCGGCCAAGGCGTCGACGAAGGGATCGATCGAGTTCCACGCCTCGGGCTGAAGATGGCGCTCGAGATCTTTCAGAGCTAGGCCGGCTTTCTCCACTGCCCGGCTCGCCTCCTCGCGAAGCGCTACAACCTTCTCGAACTCATCGAGTACCAAGCCGGTGGTGTCGTGGACCGCTGCGACGCTGGATCGCAGATCACCGGCCTCCGCGTGTCCGAGCCAGGGGAAAGAGTCGAGCATTCGCGTGGTCTGGGCGAGGAGATCCTCGAAGGTGATACGAGTGGGGTCGCCTTCGGTCAGAACCCGCCGCACACCGAAGGCCTCGCTGATACCGCGAACCAGGTCGGCGTTACCGACTCCCTCGAGATAGCTACCGGTCGAAGGTAACGCGGCTGCATGCTCGGCGCTGTGGAAAGGTGTCTGCCAGACCTGGACCGGATGGACCCGGGTCGGTTCCTCACTGACCGAGCGGAAGATGACGAGGCGTCCGTCGCCGAAGAGGCTGTAGCCGTTACAGGAGATCGGGTTGTCGACCTGACGACGGATCAGATTGTAGGGAAGGAGGAGGTAGCTTCCCTCATCCCGCCGGTGGAAGACGTAGAGCACGTCCTCACCGTTCGGCGAGCGGATCGACCGGGTGAACTCCATGTTCGAGACGTCGCCTTCGAAGGTCTTGGTGACTCCGGTCTGCAGGTAGTAGCCCCCGGGGAAGACGATGCCGTGGTCCTCCGGGAGTTGCTGACAGGCCTGCCCGACGGCGTCGATCCGCCGAACTCGTTGCGTCCGCGTATCGAAGACCAGATACCGTCGGTGGCTCTCGCCGTACGGCAGAATCTCGATCAGGATGAGACCACCGAGCTTGGCGTAGCGGACCTCACCGTCGTCGAGGCCCTGGTCGGAGTCCTCGACCGGCTCGCAGTAGATTCCCCGTCCGTCCTCGGTGTTGTTTTCGACCTTGACGGTCAGGTCACCTCCCACCGCCTCGACAAAGACCTCATCGAGGATCGAAACGTGGGGATGGCGTCCAAGGACGAAATCGTCGCGCGTCGACCGAATCCATTCGAAGTCGTGGGTCGGCGGAAAGACATGGTCCCGTTCACCGCGGTTATCGACATAGGTCGCCGAACCGTCGGCCGCGATCGACCAGCGGAACACCTTGATGTCGTGGATCGCCTTGCCGGTCTGAAACACCGCCAGGAGCTTGCTCCCCACCCGTCGCACCTGCAGAAGGCGGGCCTCCTTGTAGTACTTGAAGAGCTCCTCGAAATCGCGCACGAAGTCAGGGTGACCCAAGAGGTCCTGAGCCTTCGACGCCGGTATCTCCGAGAGCTCCACACCACCGTTGCCGTCGTCCAGGGTGTGAACGCTGAAAACATCGGAGATTTCAGTGTTGCGCTTGAGGCCGAGGAACACGTTGTAGCCGAAGAGCAAGCGGTTTCCCACCGCCACGATGTCGCGTGGAACACAGTTGTTCTCGGTGCGAATCCGCTCGGTCCCGAGAATCTCGCTCTCGGTGCCCCCGAACAGTTCCAGACGACGAGCATTGAGCGCCTCCGCCTTGGTCGCCAACGCCTCGGACTGGGTCCGCAGTCGGCCAAGGAGAAGGTCGTAGGACGCCGTCTTGCCGGGACCGGAAGCTGCGTCCGTCCCTGAATCAGAGGCTACGTCGGGAGTTGTGTCGGTCACGACGGCCTTAGTGTCCCGTGCGGGAAGTACCGTGTATCCATTTCGAGGTCATTTTTGGTCCTGGTAAGGCGTGATGACGACACAATACCTGGAGTATGGGGAGGAATCACAACGCTGCCAGGGGCGAAAAGGGGCCGAAATAGGTGCATGGAACTTCCCGCACGGGACACTAAAGCCCCAGCTCCCGCGCCGACTCGATCAGCTTCTCGATCTTGTCGCGCTTGTCTCCACCGCTCGATAGGGCGAGCTTGCCAAGCAACGTCGAGATGGCGAGGTTCTGCAGATCCCCGGAGGAGAGGGCCGGGCGACTCAGCACTTCCTTGACGTCGTCGGGGAGATT
>JAIOJS010000180.1 GCA_019911795.1 Thermoanaerobaculia bacterium
TGCCGAGCACCCGTTCCACCCTCCCGACACAGTGATCAGATCGCTCGAGGTCTGACCTACGATCACATCTTCAGTGAAGGTCACGAGGCGACTTAGGCGAATCTCATCCGACCCGCTAGTCGCCTCGGCAGCATCAATCGCACCTTGCACCGTGGTTTGCTGGCAGCCGGGTCCCACGGTGATGGTGGCAGCGACGCTGGGTTGCGGCAGCAACAGGATCGTCGTCAGTGAGATCGCCAACCTCAGCGGCCTTCTGATGAAAGTCGATGGCAATCCGAAGGGACGTAGAATCTGCAACGGGAACGGGTTGCGCATAACGGGCTCCTCTTGATGGATGGTGTCTACCTTGTTCCACGGAGAAGTTCGGCAGAATCGGAAATGAAGGTTGCATCTGCACAGGAGGAGAGCCGAATCAATCGTTCTGCGCCCACGGTGCCCATGCCCAATGCGGATCGTTGGTCCTGGCGATCAACAGTGTCGAGCAGGGCACTACCTACCCCATGAGGTGGGCCAGATGCCCACCCGGTACGGGGCAAATACCTACCCCAACCGATGACGACGGTCCCCTGGGTACGAGTCCATGATGGGCCAGTCACGCCGAGGACCCTTCATCGGCACGATGTATTCGCCCATCGCCAGTTCCAAGGAGGTTCCATGCAATCCAAGAGTACAAAGTCTCGCTTTCTTCCAACGCTGCTGATCCTGCTAGCCGTCGTAGCCCTCGGTTGGCTGGTCGGCTGCAAGACAAAAACCGCCAACGATCCCGTCACTACTAAGATCGCCGCTGGCGACACCGATGCCGTGATCGCAGCTCGGGGGCTCACTCCGGATGATGTCTATGCCGCCGTCAAGACCTTTGTGCCCACCGGGCAGAAGGACGAGTACGTGATGTTCGCCTCTGGCGGACACTCCGGTCAGATGCTCGCCATCGGCATGCCGTCGATGCGAATTCTCAAAGTCATCGGGGTGTTCACTCCTGAGCCCTGGCAGGGCTGGGGCTTCTCCGATGAAACCAAGGCCGTCTTCGCCGAGGCTCAGGTCGAGGGTCAGGACATGAGGTGGGCGGATACCCACCACCCTGCCCTCACCGAGACCGGAGGTGAATACGATGGTCAGTATGTCTTCATCAACGACAAGGCTCACGCACGAATCGCGGTCATCGACCTTCGCGACTTCGAAACGAAGCAGATGGTGAAGAACCCTCTGGCGCTGTCCGATCACGGCGGCACCATGGTCACCCCAGACACCGACTACATCATCGAAGGTGGTCAGTATGCTGCCCCACTCGGTTGGCACTACGCCTCACTCGATGACTACCAGGATGCCTATCGCGGCATGGTGACCTTCTGGAAATTCGACCGAGAAGCTGGAAGAGTCGACCCTAAGGCTAGTTTCGCGATCGAACTCCCTCCCTACTGGCAGGACCTCTGTGACGCGGGGAAGAAGGTCAGCGACGGGTGGGCCTTCTGCAACTCGTTCAACACCGAGATGGCCCTCGGCGGCATCGAGGATGGCAACCCGCCCTTCGAGGCCGGCGCCTCGCAGCGCGATATGGACTACCTGCACATCATCGACTGGAGAAAGGCCGCGCAACTGGTCGCCGACGGAAAGGCACGAGAGGTCGAGGGCTTCAGGGTACTGCCACTGGAGACCGCCGCCAAGGAGGGAGTCCTGTACTTCCTGCCGGAGCCCAAGAGTCCGCATGGTGTCGATGTGTCTCCCGACGGCAAGTACTTGGTCATCTCCGGGAAGCTCGACCCCCACGTGACGATCTTCGGCTTCGAGAAGATCCAACAGGCCATCGCCGACGGAAAGATCTCGGGCACGGATAGCTACGGGGTCCCCATCATCGACTTCGACGCTGCACTGGAGCAGCAGATCGAACTCGGTCTCGGACCACTCCATACCCAATTCGACGACAAGGGATACGCCTACACCAGCCTGTTCCTCGACAGCGCCGTGGCGCGATGGACCATGGGGGAGGGCGACTTCTCAGAGGCACCCTGGTCGCTGGTACAGAAGATACCTGTGCACTACAACGTCGGACACATCGCCGTCGCCGAGGGCGACACCGTGAGTCCCGATGGCGGCTATCTCGTCGCGATGAACAAGTGGTCGATCGATCGCTTCCTGACCGTCGGACCTCTTCATCCCCAGAACTTCCAGCTAGTCGATATCACCGGCGAGGGTGAATCGATGAAGCTGCTCTACGACATGGCAATTGGTCTGGGCGAGCCTCACTACGCCCAGATCATCAAGGCCGACAAGCTGAAGGCCTGGGATGTCTACCCCGAAGTAGGCTGGGAGCCGATCCAGCAGAAGAAGCTCGAAGACGCCCCTGTCCTCGGTAACGAGCGAGTCGAGCGCGATGGCAACCAGGTCAACGTCTACATGACCACGGTGCGTAGCCACTTCACCCCAGAGCGGGTCGAGATCAAGAAGGGTGACCACGTTACCTGGCACATCACCAACGTCGAGACTGCCAAGGACGCTACCCACGGCTTCGCGATGCCGGGCTACGACGTCAACCTCAGTCTGGAGCCCGGTGAAACCGCCACGTTCCAGTTCGACGCACGACGAGGCGGCGTCTATAGCTACTACTGCTCAGAGTTCTGTTCGGCTCTCCACTTGGAGATGACCGGCTATCTCCTGATCGAAGACTAGCCAACCGAGTTGGGGGTGGGCAGAGAGCTGTCCACCCCCAATTTTTTCGCTGCGAAACCGAAAAACCCACGTAACTCCCTGCTGACAACAACGCGAGCCAATAAAATGACGAAAGACCGACTCGAGAAGCTAATCGGACCGCGCATCACTCGGCAAGAGATTGCGGCTGGGCGTATGCAGTTCATCTTCCCCACCCTTTGCCTTGGTCTGGCCGGGCTTCTGATGATCGCGTCGATCTTCCTTCCCTACTGGCACATGGAACTCCAGGCTCCGCAGTACCCGAGCGGACTGCATGTGCAAGCCTTTCTCAACCACCTCGAGGGTGATGTGGCCGAGATCGATGGCCTCAACCACTACATCGGTATGCGCCCCTTGGGCGAGGCAGCCGAACTGGAGCGATCACTCTCCGTTGCCGCGGTTGTCGTCATCGCACTGCTCGTCATCGCCGCGGTGTATATCCACAACCAGTACGCCGCCCTACTAAGCCTTCCCGCAGTTCTCTTCCCAGCGATCTTTCTTCTCGATCTCTACTATTGGATGCGCCACTTCGGGACGAATCTCGACCCGGCAGCCCCGCTATCGTCAGCCATCAAACCGTTCGTCCCGCCCATCCTGGGGCTCGGCAAGGTGGGCCAGTTCGCCACCGTCGCTTCCGCCGGGAGCGGACTGATCCTGGCGAGTCTTGCGTCCCTCATCATCCTGCTCGGCCTGTTCCTTCACCGGCGTGCCTATCGCCCCCTTGTCGAGGCGCATCGCGGATGATCCGTCCGACCGGGTGGGAGTTCCGGGCTCTCGCCACGAGCATCCTCTGGCTCGCGACCGCACTGGGACTGCTAGCCTCGGAGCACCGGCTAGAGCCGGGAGTCGATCTTCAGAGCGTGATCGAGTCCTCCGCCCCCGGAGACGTCTTGCGCCTTGCTCCAGGAAGCTACCCTGGGCACTACATCGTCGACCGACCTTTGACTATCGTCGGCGAAGCTAGTTCCGAAGGCTGGCCGATTCTCGATGGTGGAGGATCTGGCACCGTTCTTCAGATCAAAGCTCCCGGGGTCGAAATTCGGGGACTAGTGATCAGGGGTAGCGGC
>JAIOJS010000181.1 GCA_019911795.1 Thermoanaerobaculia bacterium
TCTCGGGTGGTCTCGACAGCGGTACTGTGCTCCTCTGCCTCCACCACGAGCTGCTGCAAGCCGGCCATAGTCCCGCCCGGCTGAAGGCGTTCACCCTGGCCCTCGACGGGGTCGGCGCTGACGTCGACCAGACCCGCGACTTCCTCGCGCAGACCCAGATGGAGATGCTCCACGAGGTCATCGACGTCCCCTCCTCCGCCCTCGATCTGAGGGAAGCGGTGTCGGTGATCGAGGACTACAAGCCTCTCGATGTCGAGTGTGCAGCGATGGTCCTCGCGGCCTGTCGGGGTATTCGGGAACGCTATCCCGACTGGCGACTTCTGGTCGACGGGGACGGTGGCGACGAGAATCTCAAGGATTACCCGATCGAGGAGAATCCCGAACTGACGATCCGCAGTGTGGTCAACAATCGAATGCTCTATCAAGAGGGTTGGGGAGTCGAGGCGATCAAGCACTCGCTCACATATTCGGGCGGCCTGAGTCGCGGCTGTGTTCGCGGCTACGCCCCGATGCAGAAGCTAGGCTTCTCGGGCTTTAGTCCGATGACCCGACCCGCGGTGATCGCGGTGGCTGAGGCGATCCCCTTCGCCGAACTCACCGCCGGTTCCCATGAGGCCCTCTACCGACTGAAGGCCGAAGTGCTCACCCGCGGGGTCCGACAGGTACTGGGTCTCGAACTCCCCGAGTTCCCCAAGCGGCGCTTTCAGCACGGCGCGCTGGACGGGGACACCTTCGAGAGAGTCTTTGGCGCCGTCGGAGCCGATCACTACCGCAATCTGTTCGCGGAGATCTTCGGCTGAGCCGAGAACAAGAATCCGGGGCGATCACTCCCCCTTCGAGCGCCTGGATCCGTAGCCTACGCCCGGAGGTGGTCCGCCCACGGGAGGACCACGCGTTGGGCTACCACTGGGAGTCGGAGCGCGGCGCCGACGGCCAGGTTCGTCCTAGCCTGACGCTCTTCCTCACCGGAGCCGAGTGCCCATTCACCTGTGTCTTCTGTGACCTCTGGCGATACACGATCGCGTCGAATACAGCGGTGGGCTCGATCCCCGGCCAGATCGGACGTCTGCTCGGGGATGCGATTGCCAACGGCGGAGGGCCGACTCGCCCTTCGGACGAGACCGGAGGTGAGGCGGAGGTCACCCTCAAGCTGTACAACGCCAGCAACTTCTTCGATCAGCGCTCGGTACCCAGCGAAGACGACGGAATGGTGCTCGAACGCGTCGCGCCCTTCCGACGGACGACGGTGGAGAGTCACCCGCGCCTCCTCGGCGAGCGCTACCACCGCTATGCCGAGGCGCTCGGCGACCGACTCGAGGTCGCACTCGGACTGGAAACCGCTCACCCCACCGTCTTTCCGCTGCTCAACAAGGGGACGACCCACCGCCAGCTCGAGGAAGCCATAGAGGATCTGCGCCAACGGGGGACTGGAGTTCGTCTCTTCGTTCTCGTCTCCCCGCCGTTTCTCGCCGCCGACCACGCGGTCGACTGGGCAGTACGGTCGGTCGAGTGGGGTCTGGAGCGTGGCGCCGAGCACGTGACCTTGATTCCCACCCGCGAAGGCAATGGCGCGCTGGAGACTCTCCGTCGGGAGGGTCAGTTCACGCCGACGACTCTCGAACAGCTGGAGGAGGCACTGGAACGCTCTCTCGCCCTCGGCGGAAAAGGAGTCGTCACCGCCGACCTCTGGGATCTTGCCCGCACCCAGGCGAAAGCTCCTCGTCTCGAAGAGCGGATCGCCCGCCTGGAGCGGATCAACCTCGAGGGCGCCGTGGTCGAGAGGGAGATCGGAAGAGCCCGTTGAGTACCAAACTGCTTCGCATCGCTATCATCGGATCCGGCGTAGCCGGATCCATTCTCGCTCGCGCCCTTCGCCGCCAAGGTCACGCGGTGACTCTGCTGGAGCGCGCCCACCACCCGCGCTTCGCCCTGGGCGAGTCGTCGACCCCACTCGCTGCCATTGCCCTGGAACGACTGGCCGAGCGCTGGAATCTCCCCGACCTCCACAACCTGGCGACCTACGAGCGGTGGTCGAAACATCACCCTACCCTGCGACGAGGGCTAAAACGCGGTTTCACCTTCCTCGACCACACGCGGAGCTCTTGCCAACTCGAGCGAATCCTGGTGGCCGCGAGTCCCGAGGACCGCTGCGCAGACAGCCATTGGCTACGCTCCGATGTCGATCAGTACTTGGTGGCCCGGGCCCGCGAGGAGGGCGCCCTCGTCCTCGAAGGCCTTCAACTCGACGATCTGGCGCACGATGAACCCACCGGCCGGTGGCGGTGGTCTGGGAGAATTGGCTTGCAAGGGAATAGCTCGGAAACCCGCTCGGACTGCGTCGATATCGTGATCGACGGATCGGGCGCCGCCGGCTGGCTCCCCCGACAGCTCGGCATCGCCCCCAC
>JAIOJS010000182.1 GCA_019911795.1 Thermoanaerobaculia bacterium
CCGAATCTCGGTCGCCAGCGCTTCGAGACGGTCCGCCCGGCGGGCCGCCAGAACCACGGCGGCTCCCTGGTCGGCCAGATCACGAGTAGTCGCCTCACCGATACCACTCGACGCTCCCGTCACGATCGCCGTCTTGCCCGCCAGTTTCTTGCTCATCTCTAGTCCCGCTCCTATCTGTTGTCGCCTATTTCGGACCCACCTGTAGACTTGCGAAGGGTTGAGCGCCCGGTTGCAGGACGCGGTGCAAGTCCTTAGAACTGGACTCTACCAGTCCTTAACGAGCCTCTCAGTCAAGAGAAGCGACCCAAAGAACCAATCCAAAGAGGCGTCAACTTCGAACTACTGAGTATGAACTTGGAGGTACCATGAAATATCGACCGATAGGAATTCTCATCGGAATCGTGACCCTGGCCGGCAGCGCACTGCTGATCGCGGCTACCTTTCCTGGCGATAGCGACGCTTCGCCCACCAAGGCCCGACCCCAAGAATCCCAAGGAGACACCAGAGTGTACGAGAAGCCCAGCGATGAAGAGATTCGGTCCAAGCTCACTCCCTCGCAGTACCACGTGACCCAGGAGGACGGCACCGAGCGCCCCTTCGACAACGAGTACTGGGACAACAAGGATGAGGGTATCTACGTCGACGTCGTGTCCGGAGAGCCACTCTTCAGCTCCAAGGAAAAGTACAAGTCAGGGACCGGTTGGCCCTCGTTCTGGGCACCTCTCGAGAAAGCGAACATCGCCGAGAAGGTAGACCGCAAGCTCTTCATGTCGCGAACCGAAGTCCGTTCGAAGCACGGTGACTCCCATCTGGGACACGTGTTCCCGGATGGTCCCGAGCCCACGGGACTCCGCTACTGCCTGAACTCAGCGAGCCTTCGCTTCATCCCCGTGGACGAGTTGGACAAGGAGGGCTACGGAGAGTACCTAAGTCTCTTCGAGTCCGAGGACGGTGACGGCGCTCCCTAGAAAGCCGCCCCCCTACCCATGTGGATCGCCCTCTCGAGATTCAGGCGATGGATTGGCGGCGAAGCACATGCACCGTAAATCCGTCGTGGTCCCCGCCTGGGAGCAGCCGCCAGCGTCCCGGTGCCTCGATCGAGTTGGCCATGGGTTGGGCTAGTCGTCCCTCCAGCGGAAGGAGATCGAACTCGTCGCGATCGGCGAGGAACTCGTCGATGACCGCCTCGTTGTCGGCCGGATCGATGGAGCAAGTGATGGCGATGAGGAGGCCTCCGGGGCGTACCAAAGGGGCGCTGCCCCGCAGGACTCTCAGGGCCTGACGAGCGAGACGACCGAGTTCCCCCGGAGAGAGCCTCCACTTCAGCTCGGGGTGCTTGCGGAGGGTCCCCGTACCCGAACAGGGAAGGTCCAGGACCACGCGATCGAAGCCCGCCCGTAGACCCGGTTGGCCGGCGTCTGACGTCAAGATCGGAATCGTCCGCCGAAGCCGTGTGAGGTTCTCGCGCAGCGTAAAGAGGCGGTGAAGGTCCAGATCTCCGGCCACCAAACGCACCGAAGGCTCCCACCCGATCAAGGCGAAGGCCTTGCCGCCCGGTGAGGCCGCCGCATCGAGGATGAGTTCCCCCGGCTCCGGTGGAGGAATGAGGGCGGCGAGTTGACTCGCCTCATCCTGGATGTAGAGATCACCTCGACGGAACGAGTCGGTCGTCAAGGGGTTTCCCCGGCGCACGATGAGGCCGAGAGGAGAAAGCGGAGAGGGTTCTACCTCGAGTCCCTGGTCGATCAAGTTCTCGGCCAATTCCTCGCGTCCGCCTCGGTCTCGGAAGGCGGCGATGTGCATCGGCTTGGGCCGATTGTTCGCCGCCATGATCTCCAGAGTGCGCTCCCAGCCAAACTGTTGCGACCAGGCCTCGACGAGAAAGTCCGGATGGCTCCACTCGACACCATGCCGACGAACGGGATCGACCTCCTCGACTGGCCAATCCGCGAACCTCGGACTGCGCGCGATACGACGCATCACGGCGTTGACGAAACTCGCACCTCCCTTGTGGGTCAGGTAGCGGGCCTGCTCCACTGCCTCGTCTACCGCCGCATAGGAAGGGATTCGATCGAGCAGCAGCAATTGGTAGGCTCCGACTCGGAGCGGCGACAGAAGACAAGGCTCGATCTCCTCGAGCTTCCGGTTGCTCGCTTTGACCAAGATGTGATCGAGACGGCGAAGCCATCGCAGAGTCCCCAGCGTCAACTCACGGAGGAGGCCCTGGTCTCTCTCGTCGAAGCGCTCGAGAGCACCCTGCAGGAAGTTGGACACCGGCGCCGACGAGGCGAGCGTGCGCTCGACCACCCAGCCGGCCGCGACCCGCACATTGTCCTCGGGCGACCGACGCGGGGTCAGACGACGCGATTCTCCACCCTGGCGGTGGGGCGATCCGGCACGACCGGAAGATCTACGACGACTCATGGGTTCAGGGCACGGCCTACACCGCGACAGGTCGATTATTCACTTTCTGGCCAGCAGGGAAAGAGAAGCCGCTGGCTTCCAGGGGGTCCCGGGTGAAGATCAAGAACCCAGGATGGTACCCGACTCCAGTCTCTCCCCGTTGGCAAGATCACGAGCGGAGACCGCTCGACGTCCTGGTCGTTGGACCTCCAAGAGCTCGAAGACCCCACTTCCGCAAGCAACCCGTAGCGCTCGATCGGTGATCTCGACGAGAGTTCCTGGGACGGCGGCTGAGTCGGCCGCGCCCTCGCTCTCCCGCGTCGAAAGCCTTCCCGCCAAGACCTTGAGCGCACTTCCGTCCAGGGACGTCGTCCCTCCTGGCCACGGAGTCATCGCTCGCAGTTGAGCGTCGACTCCTTCGGCTGGCTGAGTCCAATCGATCACGCCGTCCCCTTTGGTCAATCTAGGGGCGTACGTCGCGAGTTCGTGGTCTTGAGGTATCCCCTCCACCGAGCCCCGAGCCGCGATCTTGGCCAGCGTCTCCAGCAACAGAGACGCTCCGAGGTGGGAGAGACGTGCACTCAGCTCTCCCGCTGTTTCCACTCCGTACAGTCGGGTCTCGGCCCGTCCCAACACCGGACCGCTGTCGAGCCCCTCCTCCATCTGCATCGTGCACACCCCAGCAACCTCGTCCCGCGATCGCAGAGCGGCCTGGATAGGAGCCGCCCCCCGGTGTCTCGGCAGCAAGGAGGCATGAACGTTGACACAACCGAAGCGAGGAACGTCGAGGAGAGTGCGCGGGAAGATCTGGCCAAAGGCCACCACCACCGCAACGTCGAGTTCGAGGGCAGTGAGACGGGCAACGAAGTCCTCGTCACGGACCCGGTTTGGTTGGACGACATCTAGGCCTGCGGCGAGCGCAGACTCGACTACCGGAGGACGCCGCAGGGCTCGGCCCCGCCCCGCCGGACGGTCAGGCTGTGAAACCACGAGCCGTGGTGCACTTCCCGCCGCGCATAGCGCCTCCAGCGTCGGCACGGCGAAGTCGGGAGTGCCAAAGAAGGCGAGGCGCAGGCCCTCGATCGGCCGACTCAAGGGCTACCCCTCCATCTGGGTCGCATCGACCTCTGAGAAGAAATCGACCGGCACGAGAACTTCGCGCGGCTTGCTCCCCTGGGACGGACCGAGCAGGCCATCCTGTTCCATCATGTCGATCAAGCGAGAGGCCCGCGAGAAGCCGATTCTCATACGCCGCTGGAGATAGCTCGCGGAAGCCTTGCGCTCCGCCACCACCAACCTCGACGCATCGTCGTAGAGCTCGTCGTCGTTGTCCCCTCCGGTCGACGCTTCGCCTTTGGCACCTTCGGAAAACTTCACCACTTCAGGGTCGAGTTCTGGCTTGCCCTGCTTCTTGAGCCAGCGGATAATCCCAGCGGTCTCCTGCTCACTGATATAAGCGCCGTGGAGTCGCTTGATGCGTGAGGTTCCCGGCGGCATGATCAGGAGATCGCCCTTGCCGAGCAGCTTCTCGGATCCGACCGTATCGAGAATAGTCTTGGAGTCGTGGCGACTGGTCGTGGCAAAAGCGATGCGGCAAGGAAAATTGGCTTTGATCGTGCCGGTGATGACGTCGACAGAGGGACGCTGAGTCGCCACGATGAGGTGGATCCCCACCGCTCGAGCCATCTGAGCGAGACGAGCGATCGAGGTCTCGACATCGTTCGCCGCCACCATCATGAGGTCGGCGAGTTCATCGATCACGATGACGTAGTAGGGCAAAGGCTTCAGGTCCGCGGGGGTGATCTCGCTGTTGTCGTCGAGATTGAGCCTCTCCTGGACCTCGGGATCTGCGATCGCGCGGTTGTAGAAGTCGATCGAGCGCACGTGGACCTCGGCGAGCAGCCGATATCGGCGCTCCATCTCGGCAACCGCCCAGCGCAGGGCATTGGCAGCCTTCTTGGGTTCGACCACGACCTCGGTCTTCAGATGAGGGATGTCCGCGTACACCCCGAGTTCGACCCGCTTGGGATCGATGAAGATAAACTGAACCTCCTCGCGGGTCGCCTTGTAGAGGATCGAAGTGATCATGCTCTGCAGGCCGACGCTCTTTCCCGCGCCGGTGGCTCCAGCGACCAGAAGGTGGGGCATCGTCGCCAGGTCAGCGTAGTAGGGCTGCCCATGAATATCCTGCCCCAGGGCCATGGTGAGGGGCGAGGGTGAGTGCCGAAAGGCCTCGGCAGCGAGAATCGGCCCCAGGCGGATGAGGGTCCTCACCTTGTTGGGTACCTCGATCCCCAGGGTCGCCCGCCCGGCCAGCCGGTCGATGCGCACCGAATCGGCCTTCAAGGCTAGAGCCAAGTCGTCCTGCAGGTTGACGATCTGGCTCATCTTGACCCCGGGCGCCGGCTTGAACTCAAAGACGGTGATCACGGGACCGGGACTGATGCCAGCGATGGTTCCCTGCACACCGAACTGTTCACAGCTCTGTCGGATCAACTCGCCAAGCCGAATCAATTCGTCCTCGGCTATCGAGTGGGGATTCTCTTCGAGGAGCATGAGATTGAGGGGGGGCAGGCCGGCGTCCTCTTCGGAGCGCTTGGCCACCCCGAAGAGTTTGCCCTGGGGAACGCTCCGCGAAGGGGGACTGGCCACAATGTCGCCCGCCGCCTTGCGTCGACGAACGGAGAAGCCTCCCACCCCCTTCTTCTCGACGACGCGGAGGGGTAGATCGGCGACCTCCACCTCGACTCCCGATCTCTGGATTACTGGATTGCTATCGACCGTCTCTGCGGCTTCCTTTTCTCGACGACGGAGGTGTTTGGCGACCACCCGTTGTTTGACCTCGTCCCGCTCCTTGCGTTGTCGCTTCTTGGCCCGCAGGGTCGCAACGCCCTGCAAGCGCTCCCTCAGCCGCTCGCTCCACGCTCCAGCCACCTCGTGGAGGGTCGACTGAGCGAAGAGTGAGACACCGCCAAGGAGTAGAGCGACCGTCACCAGAAGGGCACCCCCGAAGTTCAGTTGATCGGTGAGCCCCTCGGCCAAGAAGCGCCCCAAGACACCGCCCGCGTCCACCTCTCGCCCTCGCCACACCAGGGCCCCAGAGAGGAGTTGCAGGAGCACCGGCAGGGTCAGAAAGAGCAGGATGAAGCCCAGGCTTCGGCTCGAGTCGACCTTGGTATCCGGCGACCGCAGTAGGCGCCAGGCCGGGAACAGCAGTCCCACCGGAATGAGCAGGGAAGCCAATCCAATGAGGGCTAACAGAAGCGCCGATAGCTGAGCCCCTACCGGACCGATCCAATTGTGGACAGCGACCTTGCCCGGAACCTGATGCAGAAGGCTGGGGTCGTCGGGATGGAAACTAACGAGACTCGCCGCGAGGAGGAGCGCGAGAGTCGCCAACAGAAGCCCGATCAGCTCTCGCCCCTTGTGCGGGGCGATACTTAGCCTCTGAATCTCCATCGTCGATGCCTTTGCGCGTGCCATCCTTCGATTCTCCCGACTCCCGACCTGCCTCCAAACACAACAGAGGGGACCGGGACTTCGTGTCCCAAGACCTTGACTGCTGACTTCAGCAAGATAGACCTAACTCCCATGAAGTCTAACATTTTTGCATTTCCGAGGCCAAACCCTGCCACGCCGAGTGGAGTACCAGCCACTCCGACAGCGCCATCTCCTCTGCCCGACAGTTCGTCGAGAACCCTGACTCGGAGAGCAGCGCTTCTGCCGCCTCCCGGCCCAGGCCCAGGGCCAAAGAGTTTCGCAGCGTCTTGCGCTTGTGGGCAAACCCTTGACGAACCAGTGTTTCAAAGGCTCCGAGCTCGGCTTCTGGTAGCGGGGGTGGGGTTAGTTCAAAGCCGACAAACGCACTGTCGACGCGGGGCGGAGGACGAAACGATCCGGGCTTGACCCGACCGAGAATCCGAGCTCTCGAATAAACCTGTGCGAAGACCGACAAGCTCCCGTAGCCTCGAGTCGAGGGTCGTGCGGTCAAACGCTGAGCCACTTCGAGTTGTACCAAGAAAGCAGCCCTTGGCACCCTCGAATGGTGAGGAAGGACGCGGGTGAGAATCGCCGTACCCACGTTGTAGGGTAGGTTTCCGGCCACCATGGTGGGAACTGGGAGTCGAGAAAAGTCCAGGGTCAAGGCGTCGACAGTAGCGATCGGAACCTCCCCAGTGAACCTGGCGTGCACCACCGCGGCCCACTCCAGATCTAGTTCCACCGCCAGCACCCGTGCGCCCGAATCTACAAGAGCCTGCGTCAACACCCCTCCACCGGGTCCGATCTCCAAGACTCTCTCCCCCGAAGGGTTCAAGAACTCGACCAGGGGACGGCAACTCTCCGAACGGATCAGATGATGCTGTCCCAACTTTTTCTTGAGTCTCGGATTCTGGCCAGCTCGAGGAGCGAACGTCATGTGAGGGAACATATCAGAGGCCCTAAAGCCTTGGGGGATTGCCACTTTGGCATGACGCGAGGACCAACAGAGCCGACCTGACGCGTTTGGCCGCCCGTAGCGGATCCACTAAGGCCTCGCCCAAGCTCCCTGGACCTGGCATCGTCGTTGCAATTGCCTGCACCTGTCATGGAAACCACCGATCTCGTCTCACTCAATGAACAAGTCGAACGCGAAGCCCTCACCCTACGTCAGGTCGAAGATGAGCTTCGTAAAGTTATCGTCGGCCAGGACTATTTGGTCGATCGCCTCCTGGTTGCTCTTCTGAGCCGCGGTCACCTTCTGATCGAGGGTGTCCCCGGATTGGCCAAGACCCTGGCCGTGAAGACCCTGGCTCAGACTCTCCACGTCGACTTCCAGCGCATTCAGTTCACCCCAGATCTCCTGCCCGCAGACCTACTGGGCACCCTGATCTACGACCAGAAGAACGGTGACTTCGTCACCCACAAGGGTCCCATCTTCACCCAACTTCTGCTTGCCGACGAGATCAATCGTGCACCCGCGAAAGTACAATCGGCTCTCCTCGAGGCGATGGAAGAGCGCCAAGTTACCCTTGGCGATGGCACCTACCGACTGGCCGAACCCTTCATGGTTCTCGCCACCCAGAATCCCCTCGAGCAGGAAGGGACCTATCCGTTGGCGGAGGCCCAGGTCGATCGCTTCCTGATGAAGCTCTGCCTCGGATACCCGAGTCGTGACGAGGAGCGAGCGATTCTCGATCGCCATCTCGTCTCCGAGCCGACGAACGTCAACCCGGTACTCGACGCCGAACGCATCGAGTCGCTGCGCAAGGTAGCGGACACCGTCTACCTCGACAACAAAATCCGCGAGTACATTCTCGACCTGGTAGCGGCAACGCGAGACCCCAAGAGCGCCGGATGTTCCGACCTCGTCGACCTCATCTCCTTCGGCGCCTCGCCCCGGGCCACTCTCTTCCTCGCTCGTGCCGCGAAGGCGATGGCGCTTCTCCGAGGTCGTGGCTATGTCATCCCCGAAGACATCAAGGAAGTGGCCATCGACGTCTTGCGTCACCGACTGGTACCTACTTACGAGGCCGAGGCAGAAGAGGTCTCTTCCGACGACCTAGTCTCTCGTATCCTCGACCGCGTCGAGGTTCCCTGAGATCTCGACGATGGCTCTTGATATCTCACAAAACCAGACCGCGACTCGGAAGCAGATCGCTCCGCGACACTAGATGGCTCTTCTGAAACGGCGCCGTGTCCAACCAGATCGCACGCCCGTCGAGGCGTCTGTCGGGCGGGACCTCATGCGCAAGGTGCGTCGAATCGAGATCACCACCCGCAAGTTGGTGGATCAAGGCGTCGCCGGTGAGTACCACTCGGTCTTCAAGGGGCGCGGCATGGAGTTCGCGGAAGTGCGCCCCTACCAACCGGGAGACGACGTTCGTAGCATCGATTGGAACGTCACCGCCCGCATGGGAGAACCGTACCTCAAGCAGTATGTCGAGGAGCGAGACCTCACCGTCTTCATGCTGGTCGATGTTTCGGGGAGTCTCCACTTCGGTTCACGGGCGATCCTGAAGCGCGATCTGGCCGCCGAGATCGCCGCCCTGCTCTCCTTCGCCGCGATTCGCAATCAGGACCGGGTGGGCGCCGCCCTGGTCAGTGATCACCTCGAACTGATGCTGACCCCGCAGCGACGACGTAATCAGGTACTGCGCCTGGTCCGCGAGATCCTGCACCACCCGGCCCAAGGTCGTACCGACCTCGAAGCTGGTCTGCGAGCCGCCCTGGCGATGCTCAAACAGCGTGCCGTCCTGTTCATCATCTCCGATTTTCTCGATACCAAGCTCGATCGCTCGCTGCGGGCCGCTGCGGCGCGCCACGATGTCATCCTCCTCGAGATCCGTGACCGCAACGACAGTGAACTCCCTCAGACTGGTCCGGTAGTACTGCGAGATGCCGAGACCGGCAAGACGGCCTTGGTCAGCGGCAAGGCTCTGGCGGCGAGTCACCGACAACGGCGTGAGGAAGAACGTTCCGCACTCCTCGCCACCGCCCGGAAGCTCGGCATAGACCACCTCGAGATCGACACTCGGCGCCCCTATCTAGGACCCTTGGTGCGCTTCTTCGAGCGTCGACGTCACAAGAGGTCCCGGCGTTGAAAGCTATCCGCCAACTGCTCCTACTTGCGCTCATCGCTCCCTCCCTCGGGGCGATGGAAGCGACTGTTTCGCCCCCATCGGTAACGGTGGGAGACCACGTCGTAGTACTCCTCGACGTTCCGTTCGCGACCGACGGCAGCATCCCCCTGCTGCCCGATACCTTCGAGACCTGGGGAACGGCGGAGGTGGTAAACGCCGAGCGCATCACTGCGCTCGTCACCGACGCCCCGACCGGCGAGGCCGAGGGTGGGGGCAGCGAAGCCCCCACCTCGGTGCGCTATCGGATCGAACTGCGCTCCTTTCGCACCGGGCGTATCGATCTGCCACCCCTCAGTCTCCAAGCGGCTCCCAACGTCGTCGAAGCGAACCAAGCCTCTCCTTCTGACCCCGGTTCTCCAACCCAGAATGCCCCTGAAGCGCCGGCAACTGAGCCCTTCCTCTGGACAACTCCAGACGGTCTCGGCTTCGACGTCACCTCG
>JAIOJS010000183.1 GCA_019911795.1 Thermoanaerobaculia bacterium
GGCCTCCGGAGCAGGCCTTCTCCTTGGCGAGAGTGCTTGCATTGCCCAGGAGCCCGATCTCTTCTGCGGCGGCCTGGGCTCTATCGAGGGCTGCGGCCGCTTGTTCTACCAGGGAATCTGAAGAGGTCCCCGTTTCCAAACCAACCGCGGCTTCATTCTGGGCGTCGTCGATCAACAATTCCACTTGCACCACCTCTCTCCGCAGGCGGTTGGCGAGACTCTCGGCTCGCCCACAGGCGGCCGAAGCTCGTTGTGATGCGGAACTGGCCGCCGCTGCAGTTAGCTCCAACTCGGCAAGAGCCGTCGTAAATTCAGCTGTTTCGTGTCGCGGTTTTGCTTCCGGCAGATCAGCTTTCAAGACAAGGGTGACCGTCTCGGTGGAGATTCCATAAGCGGAAACCTCGAACTGGACCCGCTGTTGCTGATCGACTCGAGACCGAGGCACTACAACGTCACCCTGAAATACATGGTCACCATTGCCGCGTTCGAGATCGAGCCGGGCAACCGGCAAATTGTTGCTGACCAACTCGATCGGAAGGTCGTCGAGAAAGCGGAGCTGAGCGAGCCCATTCAAGGAAAAGGGGACACTCCAAGAGACCTTGACGGTCGCGTCCGGACCTTCCCCCTGCAGACTATACGCGGCGCTGGGGTCGCCCACTTTGAACTCCGGTTGTTCAACCGGATAGCGGGGGTCTTGTCGCACGTGCCCCTGATCATCGTAGTCGAAGACCAACCAGGTAGCGGGTATGTCGAGTCCTTTCGTTGGATCCACATACGTTTCGAGTCGGCCGGACTCTCTGTCTTGCTGGACTGCGGCTCGAACGACAGCTAGCGACGATCCAAGACTAGGTGCTACGTCTAGCGATGAAGGCGTCAAGCCGAACTCTCCAAGGAGTCTGGCAGCTTTCGTAGCGAAGCCCGTAGGCTGCAAGAGACTATCGCCCGTTGCCGAAAAGAAGATGTAGTAGTACCGGGCCCGGTAAACGTCGATTCGATCGCGCATACCGAACGGGGTCTCATGGGCAGCAACAAGGCGTTGGAGAACCTCGTCTAGACGGGTGTCTTTGCACGTCAAGGCGAGCTGTCTGGCGCTGCCAAACTGTCTGAGGACTTGGATGGTTCTTTCGGTAGCAGTTGCCGGACCCGTCGACTCCGAACTGATGAAGTCCGGCAGGTGGCCTGCGGGCCCATGGCCCCGCCAGTCGTCCCATCCAAAATGGGGCACGTAGTCCTGAGTGAAGTGAAGAGCTGCCCCCGGATTGCGGTCTTGGAGGCCCACTGCTATGAGTCTATTCAGCTGCTGTTGCTTGAAGTTCTCGACAGCTTGGGCATTTCCACGCAGTTCACGCGGCGTAAACGCGTGAAAACCTCGCCAGATGGGCGGCAGGTGAGCGGGCGGCTCGCCAAGGGCGGAAGTCGCCACACCCAAGGCGCCTGGAAGTGGTGCCGTCTGCTCATCGAAGTCGATCGCCATCGCAGCGCTGGCAATCTGATAGGCCTGTCGCTCGCTAAATCCACAGTTGATCGCAACGTAGTAGGTCCATGCGAAGTGCTCGCCTTCGTACCCGTACGCTGTGTCGGCGATTCCCAGGGCTACCAGAACCAGGAGCAAAAAGAACGTGCGAGCCCGGAGTCCCCGTCCTCTTCTCTCGGCAGTATTGGGAGTCGGTTGGTTCCCAGCTTTCAGACCTGTCCCCCCAGTTGCTTGCCGTGCATAGATCAAGACGTCTCTTGAGGCCGCTCCTCGCGGCGCCCATCCGGTTTTCCGTGAATCGTATCAGCACCGAGTTCTTGCCTATTGGTGAGACATCATGGCCTGATGTTGGCTCGGCCGCGGCGTCTTCCACCGGTGCGGAGGAAACCTCGACGATCTGCCCGGACGCCAAGAACCGATGATTCGCCCAGAGAGAGGGTCTCAGCCGAACAGTTGAGACGGGACAGTTAAGAAGACCCTTCACCATTGTCCTTTCACAAAGCGAGCCCAAACCAAGGATCGATGCCCATGGCTTGACATTTCCTCTGCAGCTCCTTTAGGGTCCCGTCTCAGATGTATTTCACGGATCAATCCCTCACCAAGGCTCTCGTTATCGCTTCCTCCAGCGATCAGCGGAGCGTTGCGCTCGGCCTTGTCCTTGTAGTCCTACTTGTCAACGTCCTCATTATTGGGACGTCTGGGCCTCCATGATCCGGTAAACAACGATTTTCCGATTTCTAAGAGCCCCCAGCCGAGACCGGTTGGGGGCTTTTTTCGTTTTCGGAGAGATAAAGGAGTCGAAGATGAAAGAGACAGCAGAGTGGTGTTGGATGGATGGTAGTTGGGTTCGCTGGCCGGAGGCGTCGGTCCACATATCGACGCACGCCTTGCACTACGGATCCAGCGTGTTCGAAGGGATCCGCGCCTACGAACAGCCCGAGGGCACGGCGGTGTTCAGACTCGGCTGCCATATGAAGCGGTTGATGAACTCCTGCCGATTGGCCCGGATGGTCCCGGAGAGCGTGTCGGCGGAGGAGATCGAACAAGCCTGTTTGGAACTCATCGAACGCAATCGCCACGGAAGCTGCTACCTACGACCGCTGATTCACCGTGGTGCGGGCGGTCTCGGGCTGGATCCGACGGGGCTACCGATCCAGGTGTCGATCCTCTCGTTCGAGTGGGGGGCATACCTTGGGGCCGACGCTCTGGATCAGGGGGTCGATGTGATGATCAGCTCCTGGCGTCGCGCCGCACCGGATGCGATGGTGGCGATGGCGAAGATCGGTGGTCAGTACGTCGTCAACTCCCTGGTCAGCGTCGAGGCCAAGCAAAACGGGTACCACGAGGGAATCCTGCTCAACCACGCCGGCTATGTCTCGGAGGGAGCAGGAGAGAACGTGTTCGCCGTCTACGACGGTGTGCTGGTGACGCCGCCGGTCTCAGCTTCGATTCTCAGCGGAATCACCCGGCATACGGTGATGACCTTGGCCCGTGATCTTGGGATCACGGTGCGCGAGGAACGCCTGACCCGGGACCGCCTGTGCATTGCCGACGAACTCTTCATGACCGGTACGGCAGCTGAAGTGACTCCGATTCGGAGTGTGGACCGCAGCCCCATCGGGATGGGGAACGTTGGCCCCTTGACCCGGCGACTACAGGTCGAGTTCTTCGACCTGGTCCACGGTCGTCTGGCGGATCGGCACAACTGGCTCCGCCCGGTTCCTCAGTTCGAGGCGTCGGTCGTCTAGAGGGCTTGAAGGATGCGAATACGAGCGAACACGCAACATCTATTGGAGAAAACATCATGGCAAATGAATCGACGAGGGTGAGTGATTCGGCCCGCGCCGCGGGTCAACCAGAGGGGGGGCGAGAGCTGACCGGGGCCGAGATCGTCTGCGCTTGCCTCCAGCGCGAAGGAGTCGATGTCGTCTTCGGCTATCCCGGGGGCGCCATTCTTCCCACCTACGATGCCCTGTGCCGATCGGGCGGTATCCACCATGTCTTGACTCGTCACGAGCAGGGAGCGAGCCATATGGCCGACGGTTACGCACGAAGCAGTGGAAGGGTCGGAGTCGCTATCGCCACGAGTGGCCCGGGGGCGACTAATCTGGTGACCGGCATTGCCACCGCGATGATGGACTCGTCGCCACTGGTCTGCCTTACCGGTCAGGTGTCGACAACGGTCCTCGGTTCGGACGCCTTTCAGGAGGCCGACGTGCTGGGTATCACCATGCCGATTACAAAGCACAACGTTATGGTCACGAGGGTCGAGGACCTGGCTGAGATCCTCCACGAGGCATTCGCCATCGCGCGGAGCGGCCGCCCGGGTCCGGTCGTGGTCGACCTTCCGAAGGACGTTCAGCTGGCTCGGACTCTCTACGATCCAGACCGGCCCCTGCCGGTCGTCCCAGTGAAGACCTCCATGACGCCTCTCGATGCGGAGATAGAAGCAGCCCGAAATCTGATCGCAGAGGCCCGACGGCCGGTGATCCTCGCCGGGAACGGGATCAACATCTCAGGCGCCTCGGAGCAGTTGCGACGACTGGCTGAGGACACGGGCATTCCGGTATCGCTCACGCTACTGGGCAAGGGGGCGTTTCCCGAAGACCATCCACTCTCCCTCGGGATGATGGGGATGCACGGCGACGCCGCGGCCAATCTCGCCATTCAAGCCGCCGATCTCATCATCGCCCTGGGGATGCGCTTCGACGATCGAGTGACGGGGACCCTTTCGACCTACGCACCGAAATCCAAGAAGATCCACGTCGATCTCGATCGTTCCGAAATCGGCAAGAACGTCGCGGTGGACGTCGGTGTTGTGGGCGATCTCAAAGCCGTTCTGACTCGTCTGCTAGTGGGCATCGCCGCCACGGTTGACGAAGGCTGGACGGCACAGATCCGTGAGTGGAAGGACCACAGCAAGACGCTCGATGTCGTCCATCAGCCGTGTGATGGACGGCTCTGGGCGGCTCGAGTGATTCGCGACCTCTGCGAGCTTACGGATGGAGAGGCCGTTACCGTAACCGATGTCGGACAACACCAAATGTTCGAGGCTCAGTACTACACTCATCGGCGCCCGAGGACCCTGATCACCAGCGGTGGGCTCGGAACCATGGGGTTCGGCCTTCCTGCCGCGCTCGGCGCCAAGCTCGCACAACCCCACGAAGAGGTTTGGGCCATCGTCGGTGACGGTGGGTTTCAGATGACGCTGGCGGAGTTGGCTACCGCCGTTCAGGAGCAGATCGCGGTCAAGATCGCGATCATCAACAACGGCTACCTGGGAATGGTCCGTCAGTGGCAAGAGCTCTTCTACGAGGAGCGTTACTACGCGACGCCGCTCGCCAACCCTGACTTCTGCAAGATCGCCGAGGCCTATGGTGTACCGTCGGTCCGTGTTTCGCAGCGTCGGGATGTCGCTCCCGCCGTGGCCTGGTGCCGCTCGGTAAACGACGGTCCCTGCCTGGTGGAGTTCGTGGTCGAATCACACGACGTGGTCTACCCGATGGTTCCCGCAGGAGCCGCTCTCGACGAAATGATTCGGCGACCGGCGCGGGCTTCGACGATGGCCGGGGTGTCGCGATGACACCGGCACCGAATGCCGAGATGAGCGGATCGCAGACGAGCGGGTCGCAGACTTTGATCGCTCTGGTCGAGAACCGACCCGGGGTGCTGAATCGGGTGACGACGCTTCTTCGACGTCGGCACTTCGACCTTCTGACCCTGTCGATGGGGAGGAGTGAAGATCCAGACCGTAGTCGATTGACGTTGACGGTGGGCGGAGGCTCCGCGGGCGCCCGCCGGGTCGCCGATCACTTGATCAAATTGGTCGAGGTGCTCCACGTCGAACCGCTCTTCGACCAACCCGCGGTACGTCGCGATCTCGCCCTCATCAAGATCAGGCCAGATGCGGCCGAACTGCCCGCAGTCAACGCCCTCTGTTCGGCCTTTCGGGCCAGAATCGTCGACGTTTCACCGGGCTCGACGATCGTAGAGATCACCGGTGAACAGTCCAAGATCGAGCGCTTTGTCGCCCTCCTGACTCCCTACGGACTGGCCGAGCTAGCCCGGTCGGAATGCGTAGCGATGTGCCGTGGAGCGTCGGGCTTCGGCGCCAGCGATCACTCCGTAGGCCAGACCACAAGCCAGACCACAAGCCAGACCACGAGCTCGACCAGTCCAAATCCAACTTCATAGAACAAGCTTCACTCTCGAAAAGGAACATTCCATGGCCTCCATCTACTACGAAAAAGACACTTCCCTCCAACCTCTGCGTGACGTCACCGTGGCCGTGATCGGCTACGGCAGCCAGGGGCGAGCCCATGCTCTCAACCTGCGCGATTCCGGGATCGATGTCGTCGTTGGGTTGCGACGCGATAGCGCTAGCTGGCAGACGGCGGAAGCCGACGGGCTGGCCGTCGACACCGTTGCAGGAGCAACCCAGCGAGGGCAGGTCGTGATGATCCTGGTTCCGGATCCGGCACAGCCCGCGGTTTTCGCGGAGGGGGTCGAACCTCACCTCGAGGTCGGGGATCTCCTGCTCTTTGCCCACGGATTCAATATCCACTTTGGAGGGTTGGCCTGCCCCCCCGGCATCGATGTTGGGTTGGTGGCTCCCAAGGCGCCGGGTCACCGTGTGCGAGAGGTTTTCGTCGCAGGACAGGGAACTCCTGGTCTGATCGCCGTCGCCCAGGATGCCACGGGTTCGGCCCACGGAAGAATCCTCTCGTACGCCCATGCGATCGGTTGCACTCGCGCCGGGGTCATCGAAACGACCTTCGCGGAGGAGACCGAGACCGACCTCTTCGGTGAGCAGGTCGTTCTTTGCGGGGGTGTCACGGCGCTCGTTCGAGGCGGCTTCGAGACCTTGGTCGAAGCTGGCTACCAGCCGGAGGTGGCGTACTTCGAGTGCCTGCATGAGCTCAAGTTGATCGTCGATCTGATGTATCGAGGTGGTCTGAAGGCGATGTGGCACAGCGTGTCCGACACGGCCGAGCACGGTGGGTACGAAGGTGGAGATCGACTGGTTACAGCGGAGACGCGAGAGGAGATGCGACACATCCTGGCCGATATACAGGCAGGGAGATACGCCGAGCGCTGGGTGGCGGAGTACGCAGCTGGGTCCAAGGAACTCCTCCGGCGGCGGGATGAGGAGAGCCGACACCCGATCGAGTCGGTGGGGGCTACCCTCCGTTCGATGATCTCCTTCCTCGGTAAGGCATCCCGCGTCGATGAGCAAACTGTATCCTCCGTAGGGAGTGCTCGGTGAGTGTCGAGTCCCAGGAGACCAGTCACTCGGCCAGCGCGGTTGGGCAATCGGTGGACCAAGCGACAGGGGCTGGCCCCCTCAACCGCTACAGTCGGCGGTTGACCGAACCTCCGTCTCAGGGCGGTTCACAGGCGATGCTCCAGGCAACCGGTTTGCCCCGTCGCCAACTCGGTCTGCCGCAAGTGGGTATCGCTAGCGTCTGGTACGAGGGAAACCCGTGCAACATGCATCTCGGTGACCTGGCGGCTGAGGTCAAGGACGGAGTGGAGGCGGCTGACCTGATCGGCATGCGCTTCAACACCATCGGCGTTAGCGACGGGATCTCGATGGGCACCGACGGGATGAGCTACTCGCTGCCTTCGCGTGATCTGATCGCCGATTCGGTGGAGATGGTGATGCGAGCCCACTACTACGATGGCATCGTCGCGCTCCCGGGCTGCGACAAGAACCTCCCGGGCTGCCTGATCGCGTTGGCCCGTCTCGATCGTCCCGGACTGATCGTCTACGGGGGGACCATCCGGCCCGGTTGCTTGAACGGGAAGGTCCTCGACGTGGTATCGGCCTTCCAGAGTTACGGTGAGTTCGTGGCGGGGACGATCGACGACGAAGAGCGGCAGCGAATCGTCGCCCACGCATGCCCCGGTGCCGGTGCTTGTGGGGGTATGTACACGGCCAACACGATGGCTCTGGCCATCGAAGCCCTTGGCATGAGTCTGCCGGGGAGCGCTTCGACCCCGGCCGAGGATCCGGCCAAGGTCGAGGAATGTCAACGAGCCGGCGCGACGCTGCACAGACTGCTGGTTCAGAACCTGACGCCGCGACAGATCCTGACGCGAACCGCGTTCGACAACGCCCTCACTGCGATCGTCGCAGTCGGTGGTTCGACCAACGCCGTGCTCCATCTGATCGCTATCGCACGGGCCGTCGGCATCGAGTTGACGCTCGATGACATCCAGGCGGTGAGCGATCGCACCCCGCTCCTGGGTGATTTCAAACCGAGCGGTCGGTTTGTCATGGCGGATCTGCATGAGGTCGGTGGCAGTCCGGCCCTGCTTCGACACCTCCTCGACGCGGGTCTTCTGCACGGCGATTGCCTGACGGTGACCGGTGAGACGTTGGCCGACAACCTCGAACGCTACCCACGGTTGGCCGCCGGCCAAGAAGTGGTGCGTCCGATCTCGCAACCACTCAAGGCGACGGGGCATCTGCAGATCCTTCGCGGGAATCTGGCGCCGGAGGGTGCCGTGGCCAAGATCACCGGCAAGGAGGGTCTTCGCTTCAGCGGGCCGGCGCGTGTCTTCGATTCCGAAGAGGAGATGCTCGAGGGGCTTGCACTGGGCCAGATCGAGGCGGGAGACGTCGTGGTTATTCGCTATGAAGGTCCCAAAGGTGGGCCGGGTATGCCGGAGATGTTGACGCCGACCTCGGCCCTGGTCGGAGCTGGCCTGGGTGGTTCGGTTGCGCTCCTCACCGACGGTCGTTTCTCCGGAGGGTCGCACGGTTTCATCATCGGTCACGTGACGCCGGAGGCACAGGAGGGAGGGCCGATCGCCCTCGTGCAGAACGGAGATCGCATCACCCTCGACGCCGTCGAGCGTTCGATCACGCATCACGTCTCGGTGGAAGAGTTGGTAGAACGGCGCTCGCTCTGGCGACCGCGTGAACTACAACTCTCTGGAGCCCTGGCTCGCTACGTCAAGTGCGTAAGCTCGGCCAGTCTTGGCTGTGTGACGGACGAATGAGCGAGGAAGGAGGCCCTAGAGACGACGAGGGTCCCGTACCCGGGGACTACGTCGAGAGGATCCTCACGGCCCGCGTTTACGACGTCGCCATCGAGAGTCCGTTGGACCGCGGGGAGGGACTCTCGAAGCGACTAGAGAACTCGGTCTGGCTCAAGCGTGAAGACCTGCAGCCGACCCATTCGTTCAAGTGCCGCGGCGCGTACAATGCCGTGGCCCTACGATTGGAGCGAGCCGGCCCCGACGGCAACCTCACGGCGGTGATCGCCGCTTCGGCGGGGAATCATGCTCAGGGCGTGGCCCTGGCGGCAAAACGCCTGGGGCTCCACGCGATCCTGGTCATGCCAGAGGGGACGCCCCGGATCAAGGTACAGGCGGTGGCGGCGCTCGGATCCGAGGTGATCCTTGCTGGTGACAACTTCGACGCAGCGGCGCAGCGGGCGCGAGAGCTAGCCGAAGACCTTGGATATCCGCTGATCCACCCCTTCGACGACCCCGATATCATCGCCGGCCAGGGCACGATCGGATTGGAACTCTGCCGCCAGCACCCCAACCCGATTCATGCCCTGTTCGTGCCAGTGGGTGGCGGCGGCCTCTTGGCTGGAATCGCCGTCCTGCTCAAACGACTGCGTCCTGGGATTCGGATCGTCGGAGTGGAGCCCCAGGACTCCGATGCGATGGCTCGATCGCTGCGAGCGGGCCGCCAGGTGCGGCTAGATCATGTTGGAAAGTTTGCGGACGGAGTTGCGGTCAAGGAGGTCGGGCGCGAACCCTTCGAACTCTGCCGCCAGTTTGTCGATCAGGTCGTCGTTGTCAGTGCAGACGAGATCTGCGCGGCGATGAAACACATATTCGACGACACGCGCGTGGTGATGGAACCCGCTGGGGCTTTGGCCATGGCGGGTCTCGAACGATATGTTTCCGAGACCGGATGCCGTGGTGAGACGCTCGTGGCGATCACGAGCGGATCCAACCTAGAGTTCGACCTCTTGGGCTACGTCGCCGGGCGGGTGGAAGTCGGCATGGCAAGTTTGCGCGGCGGCACTCCGAGGGGAGTTCCAGCCTCGTGAGGTTGTGTCCTCCGGATACCTGGGGTGCCCGGAATCTGAGGAGACCAAGGGCCTAGGTCAAGCCGGTTCTCCGACAGCGCGGAGGAGCCGTCCCATCGGTTGTGGTCGTGGTTTCTTGGGGGCGGCTCGCATCCCGCCTGATCTTTCCCTGATCTCATTCTGAGGACCTTGCCGAGACATCCCGCTACATTGGTAGAGCTAGGGCGGATTCACCGCCCACGACACGGAAGGAGCCTCCAATGACTCGGACATCGAACGAGACCCCGACGAACAGGATCACCACCGTCGTCCCACGTGGGCAAGGCGATAAGGGGCGGAGGGGGGCTGAGAACCGCGTTACCCGCCTCGGCCTGGCTTTCCTGGCTCTTCTTACCGCGAGCGCCTCCGTCGTCTCCGCCGCGGACGACATTTTCTGTGCATCGTACGCCCAGAAAGCGGTCGCCCAGTTCAATCGAGCCCAGAGCACTGCCGGGTGCCAGAGCATAGCGGTGCCCCCGGCGTGGAGCGGTGACTACGCCTACCACTTCTCCTGGTGCATCGGCGCCACGATCCCACAGGCCCTCGCTGACGTAAAGACTCAGAGACGGGAAGAGGAGCTAGCCAACTGCGGTGGCCAGCCAACGACGGTGCCGGCCTGTGAGCGGTACGCGCTTGCTGCGACAGGCCAGAACCGGGAGAACATCGACCGCGAGTGTGGTTTCAGGGGTTCGGCTTGGAGCTCAGAGTACAACGGGCACTACGACTGGTGCGTGTGGGGGAACAATCGGGACCGAATCGAGGCCGAAACCTCTGCCCGAGAGCGAGCGTTGGAAAACGACTGCCTCACCGGAAAGGGAGATCTGGCGGCCCACAGCTGGTGCTACACGCTTCCGCAGTCGGGGCCAGGGCAAGTGGTGACGATCGAGTTCCACCCGATTGTCAGGGAGGCGGCTGGCCGCCGGTGGACCAGTCGCCGCGAAGGATCCTACACCGTCGGGGCGAACGTGGGCCCGCAGTACACGGAGGCGCGTCCCAAACTACTGGGCTATCCACACTGGCGGCTTGGGCCGGGCGAGGCGAAGATCCTGCCCGGGGTGGAGCTCCCGTTCGCCGCGACGAACCGCTACCACACGTTTGGAGCCTGGGTGCTGGACCACCCTGACGACACGAACCGCAGCAACGACTCCCTCGGGGGACGCGTCGCCTCGGTCGAGGGTCGGGAGTTCCTACCCGGCGGCGCGCTGTCCGTCATGAGGTGTCCGACACAAGGAGGATGGCCCGAAGTACCGAGGATCAAGTCGCTGGTGGCCCCGGCGCTGGCGAGTCTGCCGTCTCGCCTGCACCTCGTGGCCCTGCTGGACGACGGCTCGGTCGTCTACACCTGGACGGACGGCCCGGGCCGGTGGGGCGGTCTCCAGCTCCTCGGCGCTGCCATCGCGGATCCTGACAGCACGCCCGTCTTGCTCGCCGACCCGGCCAACAACCAGCTGTTTGCTTTCGTTCGTTCCAAGACGGACGAGCTGCTGGCAGCGACCCTTAGCCCGGCTGGCACCTGGTCGGGGTGGACTAGCATCGTCGGTGCCGGGGAGGTTCGCGGACGGGTGTCGGCGGGCATCACAGCCCCGGCCATGGGCGGCGTCCCTGAGCTTCACTTGCTGTTCCGTACCGACACAAACGGCACTCCGGCGATCGCTTACCGTCGTTTCGACCCATTCCTCCTGGAGCTGGCCCGGCTGGGGCCGTTGAACGGCTTCGAGGACGGTGTGCTGGTGACCGACGGGGTGAACGACCTGGCGATCTTCGTGAGCTCGGACAAGGACTTGCGGATCTTCCAGAGCGCCCGGCCGTGGCCCGCCCTCCAGGACCAGACACCAGGCTCGATCTCTTCGTATCTGGCGAGCCGGAAGGTACTGGATCTCTCGAACGCGGTCTTCCTCAACCAGGAGTATCACCTCGCCTTGGACGCGGAGCGCTTCGCGGCCGACTTCGCAGGAGCCGACCGGGGCCAGGAGTTGAGCCATCTGCGTGTCCCCCAAAGCCAGCCCCAGTCCCTCACGCGAACCGTAGTGGCGACAGGCCCTTCCGGGTCGACCCTGCGGGCGTCCTTGGCGGCGTACCGCGAGAAGCTCGTCCTGGCCTATGCCGACGCCTCGGGTGACGTACGGTTCTCTCGCCTCGACAGTGCCGATCCCTCCCTACCGTGGATCGGCGGCGGAGTGGTCCGAGAGGGCTCCAAGACGGATGCGCGCCCAGCCTTGGCTGCTTTCGACCGTCGAAGCGCAGTCCCGGCGCCGAACTGGGACCGCCCCAACTTCGGCGACGACCTGTTCGCTGGCATCCGCGACCGCAGAAGCAGCGGACTCGCATTTCTCAATTTGAGTCGGACGGTCATGGTTGCCGACCTGCAGCGTCAACTCAAGCTCTACGACTCTCGCACCGGGACGAACAATTGCAACCAGGACGGCCAGTACGGGGGTACTCCCTGCCCGGCGCCGGTGCTTGCCGACCTGGCGACGGAGGACCGGCCGCTGGTGACGGAGGTAGGGTACATGCTCTGGACTCTGCCGCACTGGCTGAGCGGGGACGTCTACCGAGAGTGGGCGCGACGGGCGTGCGAGGTGGGCAACACCTCCAGGCGATTCGATCCCCCTTGCAGCGCCGCCCGATACCCGATCCTGTTCGCGCCAATCGGCTCGCCGGGGAATAGCATCAACATCGGCAGCGGCATCTGGTTGCGGACCGACAACCAGTACGAGAACGTCTGGGAAGAGCTCGGGCACTCGATCGTCGGGCCGATGGGGCTCGATGTCGGTCCGGAGGCGTGGAACGCAGACGTCACCGGCATCTCGCTCGCCGCCCTGAAGGAGGCCCGGACACTGTTTGCGGCCTCCGGCTGGCCGCGACCCGGAGCGGGGCGCCGGCTGGGCTGCACGAATCGCAACTGCGACGGCATACAGCATAGCTTCATCTACACGATGTTCTTCTATTTCAGCGACGGCGATCAGTTGCGGACCTTCATCCAGCAGGATCAAGCGAACGGCACGAGCCAGGAGCGCAGGACGTTGCTGCAGCGCAAGTACGACTGGGTGAGGACCAACATCTTCCGGGGCGTTGAGTTCACGCTGGACAACAGAGTGCGTCGCTGAGCGGCTGGGCCGAGACACCCTGACACGACCTCGACCAGACCGCTGCCTATGTTGCCAAGGTAACCCACTCATCTTGCGGGCGCCTGAGGCAACGCTGACCCTTCCCTGACCTCTTCCTGAGAACTCCAGAACGACTCGAGGGTCAGCATGGGGACACGAGATGATTTCGAGACTGCTTCGAACCACTCACCCAAAACCCGCTCCATAGGAGGTCCCATGACGTACTCGATTCTTCGCTTGTTCATTCGAACCCATCTGGCTCTGGCTCGCCCGCTGGGCATCGCCTTGCTTGCCACGATCACCCTCGTCGGCCCGTCGCGCGCCGAAATTCGTTTCATCCCGATGGAGCCAGAAGCGGTCCAGACCATGTTGACGCCAGCCGCTCCGATCCAAGCCGCTCCCGAAGCCCTGGTCGGGCCTGGGACGACACTCCTGCTCCCCTACTTCCAGATCGAACCCGGCCTGGACCCGAACACGACTCACATCGGAATCCGCAACGTGTCGCTGCTGAGCGACACCACGGTCAGCATCGCTTACTACAGTAGGGCCGGCAACCTATCGACGATCGAGGTCGGGGTGATGATCCCAGCCGCTGGGGTATACACCCGAAATCTGAAGCACGTAGCCGGTCTGCCGGCCGATCCTGATGGGATCAAGCGCGGGTATGCCATCGTCTCCGGACCTGATCCGATCTCGGGAGAGTACTTCCAACTGGATCCGCAAAACGCCTTTGCCACGGGCAGCCGGATGGTCGCCAACGGCGAACTCTGCTTCATCTCCGACGCTCGATTCATCCTGGGTGGCCCGTTCACTGGCGGAACGCGATTTCAGCTCTACGTCGACAATCCCCTGGGAATTCAGGTAGGTGATCCGCCATCAGCCAGCTTTACGATCGCCAACGAGGCCGGCACCATCTATGGAACGGTCGGACTGCAAACGGATCAGGTCGTCAACGACTTCGCCATCGGAGACGTCCTGGGCGCCTTGCCCGGAGGCGTGGGGCCCAGCTTCGGATCCGTGCTGGCGATCCACTCGGCCTCGGCCGGCTACGGATTAATGACCGTCACCTACTCAGCTCTCGGTCAGTATTCAGTAGGGATGTCGGGGAGTTGTCAGACGCCGGCGCCTTGAACCGGGGACCCGAGAAGGGGCTGGTCCACGCGGTCCAGCTCCTTCACCCCACGGCTTCACTACCGAACGGCGACCAAGCCTCTATACCGACAACGATACTCGGGCGAGTTCGGCCGCCAGGAAGCGCGCCAGCGACGAGCGTCCAGGAACGGCCAGTGCTGACCTGGTGAGCATTTCGGTGCCACTAGAACTGCGGCGAGAGCGCCTGTCAGGTCTACAGGCGGTAGGCGAAGAGGTACTTGTCGTCGCCGAGAAAATACAACCGATCCCCTACTACCAGAAGGAACTCGACTCTCCGGGTGGTTTCCAGCCGCCAGCGTTCCTCGCCTGAGTCGCGCTCTACGGCATAGAGATGCCGATCGTGACTGCCGAAGAGAACGAGTTCTGCGTAGGTGGCGATCTCAGTGAGGGCTCGGTTGGCAGTATGAAAGCGCCAGAGTTCTCTTCCGGTCGCAGCGTCCAGCGAGTAGACGTTGTAGTCACCGCTTCCGAAGAAGACTCGATTCTCCATCACCAGGGGTCGATACCAGATGTCCTCGCCGCCGGTGTTGAAAGTCCAACGGCGGGCGCCGGTATCGACGTCTACCGCCAGGAGGTCCCCATGGGAGGTGCCGAAGATCGCCGTGTTGCCGAAACCAACTCCGTCGCTGACGACGCACTCTCCGGCATGGGTCTTCCACAGGGCCTTTCCGTTTGGGATTCCCAAGGCCCAAATCGATTCGCCGCAGCTACCGACAACGACCCGATCCTTCAGAATCAGAGCCCCGCCGTTGATGAAGAGCTCGGTCAGTGTGCTCCAGAGGAGTTCGCCGCTTTGGCGATCGATCGCGTTCAGTCGGCCGAGGCGGTCCCCGAGATAGATTCGATCACCGGAGGCGACCGGCAGAGCCGATGTTTCGGCTCCCAGTTGACTCCGCCAAAGCTCGGCGCCGGACTGGGGGTCGAGGGCCCTGAGGGTGCCTTGGCGACTGCCGGCAACGACGCGGTCAGTGGCAAATACCGGCGCACTGGCGAAGCCATCCGCAACTGCGACGGTCCACAGCGGATCGCCACGTTCGGCATCGAAAGCCAGCACGCTGTCTTCCGTCGTGACGAAAAGGTTCCCATCGGCGAATCTGACCCTCGTTGGTGAGTGAATCTCGCGCTTCCAGAGAAGCTTCGGCCCAGTACCACTGGCCACTAGCCGGGGTGCCCCTGGATCAGGCCATTCGGCAGGATCGAAACGCGTGGCCGGACCGCTCGAAGGAAGCGCGTAGATCACTCCGTCGAGGCTGGCGAAGATCAGGAGCCCATCGAGAAGCAGCGGACGGTCGACCACCCATCCTCCGGTGGGAAAGTGCCAGAGCTCGGTACCGCTGACTAGATCGATAGCGTAGAGATTCTGATCGAGGCTACCTACGAACAGACGATCTCCATCGATCGTGGGCCTTGATCCGATCGCGTCACGAGCCGTAAACGTCCAGAGGAGAGTGCCGTCCACCGCGTCCAGGGCCAGGATGCGACCGTCGCCGGTGCCTTGGTAAAGAACGCCGTGGTGGAGCAACGGAGCGATCCCGAGACGCGATTCGAGGGAACGACGCCACCGCTCGGTACCATCTCGAGCCAGGCGGTAGAGAAATCCCCGGCTGGTGGCTACGAAGCTGTCACCCTCAGCGGTAAGTGCGACTCCGGCCACCGCGGAATCGACCGCCACGCGTGTTTCGGCGCGGCCCGTGGCCAGATCGATGAGAATGACTTCGCCACGGTCGGTCCCGACCAGTGCTCTATTCTCGGCCACTGAGATTGGGACGTGAGCCTCTCCTTCGGTGGAGACTCGCCACCGGGTTTCGCCGTCTCGAGGATCCAAACCGTAGACGTGCTGATCGAAGGACCCGACGACGAGAGTCTCGGGACCGACCCAGCTGTAGGCCAGGGGAGAGGTCAACGGCAGCCTTCGGCGCCACAGCTCCGACCCAGTCGTCGTATCGATAGCGGCCGCATAGTCGTAGGTGGCGAGGTAGGCCACCGCTCCCGCGACCTGCACCGCATCGCGCACCGCTCCCGGGGCCTGATATCGCCAGAGTTCGGCTCCGGTACCGGATTCCAGCGCATAGAGGTAGTGATCGTCCGAGCCGACGAGCAAACCAGCCTCGAATGGAGTGGGATCGGACCAAACCTCCCCGCCGGTGCGTACTCGCCATCCCTCCCCCTCGTCTTGGAGCGGGGACGGTACTTTATCGAGGTCCGCACTCGGCGTATCTCGACGTGGGTCCGCGTGGACCAGATTGAGGGTAATTCGACGGGACAGTCTCCGTTCGGCGCCCAGGCTGTCGCGTACGTCGTCTTCGAGGACCCCGGCCCACAGATGTCGATCTCGGCGGCGATCGATCAACTGGCTACTCAGCCTCGCCCGACCGGTAGGGGAAAAAGAGAGGGTTCCTTCGAGAAAGGCCTCGGCCCCGAGTTGGCGGGCGATCTCGGTTGCGGGTAGTCCCGCCCGAGCGAGTTCGAAGACCGTCGACCGTGAGGACACGCCGAACTCACCCGAGGCGGCGAGCTCTGCCGTCAGGGTGTCGGTCAACGCATCCGCGAAGAGCTGATGGACGGGGTCGTCGGAGAGGGCCTCGATGGGTAGCACCACGATGGAATGTGGCCAGGACGAGTCTTCGGCCACCCGCCCGCCACGGACCCACCAGAACATCCCAACCAGTAGCATCGCGACGACGAGCCCTAGTAGGGGCCGGAGAAGCTTGCGGGGCGGATCGAACACCGCATCTTGTTCGGGCGGGATGGAGGACTCCACACCCCCCATATCGGTTGCCGCCTCGAACGGCTCTACCGGCGCGACGAGACCGTATCCCTTCCGCGGAATCGTCTTGATGTACTGTGGCTCGCGGGCGTGGTCTCCGAGTGCGCGGCGGAGTTCCCACACCGCGTTGGTCAAGACTTCATCGGTGATGAAGGTGTCGCGCCAGACGCTGTCGAGGATCTCCTGCCGGAGGTGGATACGACTGGGCTCGGACGCGAGAAAAACGAGCACTTCCATCAGTTTCGGCTCGAGGTTCGAGGTCTCCCCCTCCCGCACGATGCAGTTCTCGCGCGGACGAACCGTCCAGTCACCCAAGAGAAACGGGGAGTCGTCCGAGACTTTCATCACATCAATTTGGAGTATAGCTTGGGGGTAAAAGTCAATGACGACCGGGGGTGACCCCGTGCATTGAGTCTTCCGTCGGGGTTCTTAGAACTCCATCGAGCCCTCGGGGAAGAGGTTGGGCTGCCTCAGTTCACTGCAGCACTCTAGCCCCACGCAGCAGGCAAGCCAGACTGAGGTGCTCGGCGGTATGGGGCCAGTGATTACCCTCAACATTGCCCAAGGTCTGCGATCGGGACCACCCTTCAGCGGTTGCAGCGAGGCGTCTCGAAAACCAGCGAACGGCACTACTACCCAGGCTGCCGAGTGAGGTCTCAGCCCAGTAGCAGGCTCCGGTGACCCTTCGACGGGAAGGCCTGCGAAGAGGGTGAGGGTTCTCTCGAGAAGGGCTACCGCTGAAGCTCTTCGACCAGAGCCATCAACCAGCCAACGGTAGGCGTCGACGAGGCGGCCATCACGAGAGCTATCGCAAACAGACCCAGCGTAAACAGATCGGTTCCGAACGCCAGCTTTCGCGCTCTTCCGACGATCGATAGCCTTTCCTCGCGAAAAGACGCTGCGTCGCTCTCGGTCGGCTGAATCAAGAAGGCCCGGACTTCCTTCTCGTTCCATAGTTCCCACGCGGCCGAGAGGATCTGATAGAGACTGTACACGCCGATCCCGAGAATCAGAGAGGAGAGCAGGGCTGGCGGCATGCCGAGGGCGTCCACGATCGTGACGCCAGCCAGGTAGTCTCGGAGTTCATACTGAACGAACGATGGCAGGAGCGCGATCCAAGTACCCACCAGATACCACCGCCAGTGCTGCAACCGGGCGATCCTCTCGCTCCGGGGACTCCAGTTCTTCTCGTCGGCTTCGGACAAGAGAGGGACCTTGGCCCGGTCCCCTCCCTTGGCGAAGGCAGAGACTTCGGTAACCACCCACGTTACGAACTCTTCGAGATTGTTCCAGTACGAAGTGTGGTCCATGATCGAAGAGGCACGGTTGACCACAATCCGTTCCGAGACAAGACTATCCCTAGGGGCGCTACTTTGGTTGCCCGGGGAGAAAAGGGACCCATTGGGCACCGGATCTCTAGTACTGTAGATATCAACCCATCGAATGACCCCCGCCAAGTGGTCGTAGGATTCCCTGCCTTCCCGCACAGAATCTGCGGTTTTTTCTCCGGCAATGGCCAGCGCCATCAGTAGGAGAAACCCAAGTACCAGGCAAGCAGATACCGCGAGGGGCTGCTGACGCGCCCAAAGAGCCAGTGCTCCAAACACCAGTACCGAGATGGCGAGCAGGAAGATTCTCTTGCGACCGGACGCCTTCGACTTTCCGACGCCGAGTGAGAATAGAAAGGCATGAACCAACAGCACCAGCAGGACTGGATGAGTCCACCACGGGACCACCGCTATTCGTAGGGAAAAACCCAACCACAAGAGGGCTGTCGCAAACAGTACGATCGGCCAGTGACCGATGGACGTCTGATGGTTGTCCACCAAGCGGCGGATTCCGGACAGTTTGGCGATACCCGAACCGTACGAGAGGAACATGGGATTCCCGCTTTGGGCATCATTGTTCCCCTTCCTCGCCGCCTTCTCCATGTTCTCGCGCAACCGCGGCAGCATGTCCTGCAAGACCTCGAAGGAAACGGCTGCTCCCTGCGAGTGCGCAACGATCACCACGGCCTCGCTGTGATCCGATACCCAATCCAACGTCGCACGGACCTTCTGTTTGATCAGTGCCTCTCGGGCCCGGCTCGAGACGAACACATAACTGTCGCCGAGTCGTGCGGACAATGCCTGTTGGGCGCGGATCGCGAACTGATCAACTCCCTTGATGGGGATGGCACTGATGGCATACAGAAGGCCGAGTACCAGGAGCACCGCAAAGGTCAGCGGCAGGGCAAATGCATAGACCAACGGAAGCATCAGCTTCTCGAACCGGTTACTACCGCTGGCGTCCGAAAGAACCTGGTCTTGTCGGGCGCTGATGTGCTTCATCAAGAGCCAAGGCACGATACGCAGCAACCAGGTGAGCATCTGGGGCTTCCCTGGTTCTGGAAACGAATCGGCCCACCACGCCTCAGCCAGCAGCCAAGTCTCCGGCAAGACGATATCGCTGCGCTCCATTTCTGCCCGCAGGAGCAGGTGTCGCGGCGCTTCTACATCTCCCTCCGCAAAACAGTCTGGCTCGATGCTCACCGCCGGTCGCGACCGCTGCAACTTCGGAGCACTGTCCGCTAAGCTCATCCAAGAGGCTATAGCATCTGCGGCCTCGGTCAGTGTTTCGAGTGCGCCCTGCTCGCCGATCCCGTGAACCAGAACCAAACCCACGGCTGCTGGCTGGAGTCCTGTAGGCGAATGATCTCGCTGCCGGATCGATTCCTCACCCGTGGATCTATCTGCAGATTGCATGGCCCACCTCATGTAGACCAGCGCCTGTTCACCAGGAATGCGGAAGCCTCGAACTACGTTCGGAATCGCCCTCTTATCACGGGCTCGGAGGCACCGGCCTCGGTTTCGCTTAGATAGAACTCCATGCTACACCAACCTTCGCTATTCGTCGAGCCCTCAGAAAAAGGGTCCAGCCATGAAGAAAGTCTCGCCGGCGCGAGAGATCTCAGGCGAATAAGAGGTCAGACGAAGCGCATACGCACGACCCCCGCCGCCAACAGCGACAGGACCAGTAGCGCTAGGCCGATCTGAGACAGAGTCGGGATGCCCACGATTCCGAGGATGCTGGGATCAAGGTCTCCGGAAAGTTGGTGGTCGAGACAGGCTTCCAGTTCTGTCTGCCAGGGGGCGTCGGCCCTGTGGTCATACTCCTCGTAAGACAACGTGCCGTTGGCGTCCACTTCGATCCGTTCCACGTTCCCCGTGCCGGCCGCAGGGTAGAGGTCCACGAATTCCTCCAGAAAGTAGACCCGGCTGAAGCCGTCAGGGCTGTGGAAGCAGCCCGTGTCGAAGTAGCCAAAGCTCGAATTGGGAAGGGTCGAGGAGATTTCAGGAATCAACTCAAAGAGCGATCTCACGATAGGAGTGTTGTAGCGACCGTCGAACTGGAAATAAGCCAAGGTTCCGGCGCTGAAGAAGTTGATAGAGAACACATCGAGCAGCTCGGTTAGGCAGTTGATGGATTCGTTCTGGCCGTTCTCTGCAGCGTCATGAGCTGCCTGGTCAACGAACACTATAAGCACGTCCTCGGGAATGGCCATCCCCCGATAGACGCTCCACAAGTCCAGCTCCGGCAGTTGCTGCGCGGCTCGGTCCAGGTCCGCATGGATCCGGTTGTAGAGAGGCCCCTCGGCGACCAGAACGTCCGAGTACCAGAGCGCCATGAGCTCGGCCGATCTGTCGGCGCGCGGCGAGGCTGCGAAGTCGGCTGAGTTCACGAGATCGGCGGCGGCGAGGCAGGCTGCGGGTTGCGCGTGAAGATGCGACGGAGTCGCAACGATCAGTCCGAGCAGGCCGAGGAGACAAGAGACGGGACGGTACATTTGTCGACGCTCTCCGTACTAATTGGAAGGTATAACTCCACTTACCATACCGTACCCTCGAGAAAGAGGTCTCGAAGAGGTCTGGAGGCACAGCTATTTCTTGTCCGCCGGGCCGACTGCGAAAAGGTGTTGTCTACGTCGGGATCAGGGCGGCGACTCGAGCAACGGCTTCTCCGACAGGTAGATGAGGAGGGTACCCGGCACCACCTGGTGGCTCTTGGGCGGGTTGATGATCTCCTTACCGGACGGTGAACGCAGCCCGATGACCAAGCCACCTCGCTGAGTCAGCTGCATCTTGACGAGGAGATCGCCGAACCTCACCGGCTCGCTCGGCGCGTCCGGAATCTCACCCAAGTAGACATTGTGCGCCCCCGAGATCAGGACCCGGCTCATGGTGAGCGCGGTGCCGTGAAAGCCGACGGCATGGGCGATCATCGAATAGCCGATCTTGCGGGTCTCGATAACCTCGTCCGCCCCCGCGGAGCTGGCGTGCCCGACGTTCTCGGCGTCCAGGATCTCGGCCACCAAGTAAAGCGGGCGAAACCGTTGACGAACCTTCTTGCCATGCCGTCGCAAGTAGGAGCGGATCGTAAAGGTGATCAAGATGGTCCTGGCATCGGCGGCCTGCGGGCTCATGTCTCGGGCTCCGGACACGATCACCGCCGCGGCGTGGGTCAGTCGAACCTTGTCGAGTTCGCTCTCCTTGGTCGGATCACCTTGCACCCAAAGGTAGAGCGGCGGCAGGTCCCGAGGCCGCTCGTGGTCGTCGAAGACAACCACACGGGTTTCCGTGGGATCGACCTCCTTCTCCAACGCGGTCAACAGGAGGGCGGTGCTCTCATCGTGGCCACAGACCACCACGTGGTTTACGTAGTCGCTCATTCGAAATTGCTCCTCACGGATGCTCAACATACCTCGCACCAGGCTGGTCCCCACGACTCCCGCGAACAGGGCCAAGGACAACATGCCGGCCATCATCAGGACACCGCCGATAATGCGGCCCAGGAATGTCACGGGAGTGATGTCACCGTAGCCTACCGTGGTTACGGTGACGAGCGCCCACCACATGCCGTCGACGACCGACCCGATGTCCGGATTGGTCTTGATCTCGACGAAATAGAAACTGACGCCGCCGAGCAGGGTCGCCAATCCGAACACGCTGAAGGCAAAGGCGAAGAGAAGGCCGTTCTCTTCCAGCGCGTGAATCACGATGGCAAACGGATTGTGATATCTGAAAACCTTGCTGGTACGTAAGAGCCGTAGCAGACGTAGAGCCCGTAGGCCGCGTAGCCCCGGAAACAGGGCGAGGACGGCCAGCATGTCCACCAACTGGAGGGGACGTAGGGCAAAGCTCAGACGGGCCATAAAATGTTCGCGCAATCGCCGGATTCGAGCCCGCCGGAAGACCTCGAGGGACGGGGGCCGGTAGGTCACGATCCGTATCACGATCTCCACGGCGAACACCTTCAGCAGGATACGGTCGATCCATCCCACGATCGGGATGGCGCTGCTGCCATCGGGCAGGAGGGCCTCGACTGCGAGGGACACGATGGACAGGACGATAAGGGTCCAAACCGAACCCTGAACGATGCGATAGATCCGCGTTCGGGGCTCGTGGAAGGCCGCGTGCAGGTGGGCGAGCAATCGAGTCACGATCTCCATCATACGTCCCCAGCTCACTCGGAGCCCTGGCGCCCGAGCCATCAGGCGCCCCGAGAACTCCTGCCTACCTCGGCAAGCGTTCGCGGGTTTCCGGTTCGATCTCTCTTACCAGGGCTTGCGCCGTCTGCTGACGCTCCGCCGAACAGTTCTCCGCCCGGCAAAGCCAAAGGGACTAGCTCGAGGGACTCCTCTCGACGTGATTCCAAGAACCGCTTGTCGCCGCGTCGCTTGGGTTCGCTAGCCTGGTTTGGAACCCCCGGCGTCCTGGGGCTTCTCGGTGTCCCAGGGCTCAACGTGACGTGGTCGATGGGGACCGTTTCGAGATTCGGTAGTGTTCCTTGCGCAGCCCGTAGGACCGCATCTTGTTGTAGAGAGTACGGGGGTTGACTCCAGCCACCTCGGCAACCTCGTCCACCCGCCCGCGATAGCTCTGCAGCAGGCGGTGGAGGTAGTCCCGTTCGAAGGCTTCGACCACCCTTTGGCGCGCCTCCGCGAGCGGTGTGTTGGTAAGTCCTGGCGATGGGAGAACTGTGTGGCCCGCGGCAAGTTCTCGTTGAGCGGGGATTTGGTGCAGGAGATCGGTGGCCTCGATTCGGTCTCCTTCGGCCAGCAAGACGCCCCGCTCGACTGCATTGATGAGCTCTCTTACATTGCCTGGCCAGAGATGTTGCTCCAACGCGTGCAGGCTCTCCTCCGAGAACCCATCGAGGCGCGGTCGACCGAGACGATTCTTGAAGTGATCAAGATAGGCGCTGACCAGCGGCCTCACGTCCTCACGGCGTTCGCGGAGGGGAGGGATCTGCAGCATGACAACGCTCAATCGGTAGAAGAGGTCACGACGAAACTCCCCTCGGTCCAAGGCACCGTGCAGGTCCTGGTTGGTCGCAGCGATGATCCGGACATCGAGCGGTACTGGGCGTTCCGCTCCGAGTCTCTGAATCTCACGTTCTTGCAACGCGCGCAGGAGTTTGGCCTGAAGGTGGATGGGCATGTCTCCGACTTCATCGAGAAACAGCGTGCCGCGATGGGCTAGTTCGAATGCCCCGCGTCGAGCACGAACTGCTCCCGTGAAAGCCCCCGCCTCATGGCCGAACAGTTCGGACTCCATAAGCGACTCAGGGACGGCCGCGCAGTTGACTGCGACGAAGGGGCCAGCGGACCGCGGGCTCTGATCGTGAACCCTACGAGCGAGCCATTCCTTGCCCACACCCGTCTCGCCGAGAATCAGGAGGGTAGTGTCGGCGGCGGCAACACGGGTGGCAAGGTCCAGCAGTCTTTGCATTGCAGGGCTCTTGGTTGCCCCCTCCAGAATCGAAACGCGATCCTCCTGGGTCGCCCGAAATCGAGATAGAGCGAGTTCCCGGAAGCGCCGCAGCACCGTTCGCAGGCTTGCTTCCCAGCCCTCGGGTTCGAGGTCCGAGTGAAGCACCGCGAAGGCTCCGGCGGCGTGCAGCAATACTCGATCCTGAGGTCGGTCTCCATCGACGATGCCAACGACCTCGGTTTGCTCGGGAGAGGAGCGAACTCTCGGAAGGGTCGATCTCCAAGGATCAGGAAGATCGGCTGCCGTGACAACGAGCAGATCAAAGCCCCCCTGTTCGAGCTGTTCCCAGAGGGACTCGTCGAGTCGACCCTCCGTCACGTGAGTTCCAGCCTTCTTGATCCCCCGAGAGACACGATCACGCAGTGCTTTCGGCTCGATCCACACTAGGGCTCTGAGCAGCATCGCGAGCCTCCTTTTCGGTAATTCTATACCGAAATATCAGTCTCGCAATACCGATAATGCGGCACTCTAATACCGATATATTCATCCTGCCACCTGCCGACCCAACAAAACCGTGATTCTCCGTTCTGGCACTCTCTTTGCTGTAGTGGTTTATCAGGGCAGCCTCATGCTGTCCCATCAATTCGCACCTCCGGGCGACGATGGTGCGAGAGAGACAAACAGCCCGGCAAAGTCACTCGAACTCGAAGGAGTTTCGAGAGTGGAGTTGAAGAAAATGACCAATACATCCAAGATTGCGTTGACGACCGTTGCAACCCTGGGGTTCGTTCTGTCAGGTTGTGCCAAGGCCCCGCAGGAAGAGATTTTGAAGAGCGAGTCAGCCCTCGAGTCCGCTCGCGGAGCGGACGCGGAGGAGTGGGCTGGCGAAGAATGGCAGCAGGCCGTCAACGCAAAAGCAGCACTCGACGAGGAACTGGCAACCCAGTCCGGCAAGATGGGCATCATGCGGCGATACGACCGCACCAACGAGCTCGTAACCGAGGCGAACACCGCCGCCGCCGCCGCTCGTGAAGCTGCTCTCACCAACAAAGAGACCGCTCGCGCCGAGGCGGCCGCTTCGATCGAGGTCGTGCAAGAGGTCCTCGCGACGGGCGACGATCTGGTAGAGCAGCTGACCGCTTGCCCAAAGAAGCCGAAGGGCTTCGAAGCTGACATGGTGATCATCACGGGGAATCTCACGGCTCTGCGCGGTGAGTTCACTAAGGTCCAGAGCCTGTTCGAAGCCGGGAGTTACTCCGCCAGCATCGAAGAGGGCCACGCTCTAGTGGAGCAGATCGAAACCCTGACGGCCGACCTCGAAGGAGCGATGGAAAAGATCGGTTGTGAGCCAACCCAGGTTTCGACCATCTGACTGGGCGCGCAGTTCTGGCCAGGCCTTCAGAAGGATCCTGGCGCAACGGTACTAGGAAGAGTCGGTCACCAGGATTCGTGACTTGACTCGAGTGATCGAGCGGGCTCGGGCCGTCCCGAGCCCGTATTTCTGTTTCTTCACTGCGGGCCGCCGATGCTCTCCAACTCATCAACCACACTAGGGCTTCCCACTCTACTGACGTTCTGTTGGCTGACCCTTGCCGGCTGTGATCAGCGTCCCGTCGGCAATACGATGGCCTTCGACGCCACAGTTGTTCGAGTCTTGGATCAGCTCGAGGCACCGGACCTTCGCCAGCGCCTCGAAGGGTCCTGGCGCGAAGTCCAGCTCGCCGAAGCCGCCAGCCGGGGGCGTTGGCGACCTGATCCGAAGGTCGAGGTTCTCTGGGCCTCGACGATGGCGGAGGCACGAGCCTGCTGGCTCGAAGGGGAACGACGACACCATCAGCTTCAGGAGGAGTGGTCCCAAGCGCGTCAACGTGCCGAGGATCTGCGCGCGCGGGCGGCGGGGCTCGGGCCCGACGTCTTGGAGGCTTCGTTCGTTTCCCTACAGAGATCGGCTGACATCGCTTGGAACCGCGCGCTTCGCCGCCTGAGTGCCGACGATCTAGTGGGTGCCATTCAGGCCGCGGATGAGACCACGGTGAGTCTGGAACAGCTCGTCGCCGTGTGGGAATCGTCGAACTCGCGATTCTTCCGTTCCGACCTGAGACGTCATTGGGCCGGCATAGAGCAGTTGGCAATGGAGGACTCCCGTCGGGCCGGCGCGGCGCTGGTCGTCGACAAATATCAGCGGCGCCTTCACGTTTGGGAAGATGGAAAGAAGACCGGTAGCT
Source organism: Thermoanaerobaculia bacterium (assembly GCA_019911795.1). GTDB lineage: Bacteria > Acidobacteriota > Thermoanaerobaculia > Multivoradales > JAIOJS01 > JAIOJS01. The sequence goes on from JAIOJS010000183.1 coordinate 25,571, forward strand.
ACGCCATAGAACTGGGCCAACGCGGCCTCGAACGGAAGCTGGTCGCTGGCGACCGCGCAACCCCCGAAGGCAGGTATCGAGTCTCTGCGGTCAAGGGAGAAGGTAATACTCGCTACTTCCGGGCCCTCCTCTTGGACTACCCGAACGATGAGGATCGACAACGCCTGGCCGCCGCCGTTCGCAGTGGGATCGTTCCGCTGGGTTCATCGGCCGGAAGCCTCATCGAGATTCATGGTCATGGCGGCCGTGGCATGGACTGGACCGACGGGTGCATCGCCTTGAGTGACCAGGATATGGAGGCCCTCTGGTCAGTCGCGGCGGAGGGGCTTTCCGTCTCCATTGTGGGAGTACTTCCTTGATACAAGTCGAAGATGGTCTCCTGAAGTCTCCGATCCCCGCCTCGGAGGTCGCTGTGTCCAGGCGCCGTGGCTGGGCCCTGGTTGTCGGCACTCTTACGTTGGGCTTACTGCTACTTCTCGTCTTCGGCTTGTGGGTTGCAGATCCGGGACTGGTGTACTTGGACACCGGGTTCATCGCCAACCCTGGAATCTCGGAGAGCGGCCAGACGGAGGGCGAAGCGCGAGCGAGCCGAGAACTCGAGTCTCTGGCTCCCCGGGGACGATTCGTCGTCATCGACAGCTTCGGAGGGACGCTAAGTGTCTACCAGGGCGAAGACCTCTTGCGCCAAGCAGTTAGCTCTGCGGGAAGCGGTTCTGCGTTGAGAGACCCCCGCAACGGAAAGTTCTGGGTCTTCGAGACTCCGATCGGCGAACATCGAGTGCAGCGGAAGGCGCGAGATCCAGTTTGGAACAAACCGGACTGGGCCTTCGTCGAAGAAGGCAGAGTTCCTCCCCCACTAGGCCATCCCGAGAGAGCAGATCGGATCTCTCTGGGCGACTATGCGCTGTACCTCGGGGACGGCTATCTCATTCACGGCACTCTGTTTCAAACGACCCTCGGAAATCGCGTGACGCACGGCTGTGTTCGTCTCGGAGACCAGGATCTGGAGTGGCTCTTCAACAACGTTCCAGTGGGGAGTCGAGTATGGATCTACTAGAGAGCCATCAGGCGCGACTGGATCCGCCAAGTAGGAGGACTCCGGATCCGGACTCTGGCCCGCAGTCCCCCCGTCCATCCAGGGCCTTCCGTGGCCGTGGCGGACTCTGCCTATGGGTCCTAGTGATCGCTAGCCTCTGCACCAGGAGTGTTGGGGAGGCTCGACCGACCGACGTACGATCCAACCTGTCGGCAACCGAGATCGAGTTGCAAGTCGCCCAAGCGGCTTTCCCGTACCTGGTTCTCGATCTGGCATCGAATACGATGGCGATCCGCATGAAGGGCCGGACGCTCGAGGTCATTCCCCTGCAGGGCCATCGATTGCTGAGAGCCGGTCGGCTAACGGCAACCCGGCAGCCCCTCGAGTTGCCAGCCCTCTGGCACGTGATCAAGCGCCCCCCCTCTCGACGCAAGGTGACCGCCCCTGCGACCCTGAGCGCGACGGAGAACCCCTTGGACCCACCACCGGCGGCCGCTGGGGAGACCCCACCACCCCCTGACGTCTACGACTTCGAGACCCATCAAGGTTGGACGGTCGAGATTGGCCGCGAGTTAATCGAACCCACCCGAGTTCAACTCTGGCGCCAGGCTCTGACGGATGGCTGGGCGACACGACGCGGCAAGATTCGCTCGCGGCCCGATCGACTGGTACTAGAGATGTCGCCCGAGTCGGCCACCCGACTCCACCATCTAATCCGTCCCGACATACCGATTCTGATCCTAGCCACGGCCCCTTGAGATCGCTGGACTAGGGCAGCCTGCACCGTTCGAGAGCGGCAAGAATCACGCCCAACGAAGAATACGCCTCCTTTCCTCTTGACGAAACGACTGGCGAGCGAGTCTCCACCGGCGACCCAATCTGTATGACAAGAATCATAGTTCCTGGCGCTCCACAGGCGCACAGTTAATACGTTGTGGAACTTGGCAGGAGAGAGCCATGATGAGAACCCGGTGTCACACGAACTCCGTTTGTCGGGACCTCTTGGTGGGAGTGGTTCTTCTGTCGCTGGCCGGGACGGCCTTTGGATCGGGTCGTGGCGGCGACCTCGTGGCGGAACCGTTCGACCACGAACTGTCCCGGGCTTCCCCGTCCCCCACATCTCCGGAGAGCGAACCCGTCGTCCAAGGCACTACCCCCCTGACGTCCTTCCGACTTGCCGGCTCGGCTTTCAAGCCCCGCGCGACCGATGTCACCGCAACCACCAACTCCAACGGCTCCTGCGCCTACGCTGCGGCGGGCAATGCGAGCACAGTCTGGAACGTCTCTCCGAACCTGCCGCAGGGTGCGATTGTCGACACTCTGCGGATCTACTACAACGACACGTCGGCTAGCAACTCCACCGCCTGGTTCACTGTCTACGACCTCTACGGCTCAATCGCTCAGGAGTGGCCCGTCAGCTCGAACACCAGCGGCGGAAACAGCTTCAACGACAGCGCTCAGATCAATCACACTGTCGACTACGGCGTCTACTCGTACCTGGTCAACTGGCGCCCCGCCGTCTCGGGCAGCACGATGCAACTGTGCGGAGTCCGGCTGTTCTACGTCGCACCCACGCTCTTCAGTGATGGATTCGAGTCCGGCAACACGTCGGCCTGGAACTGAGTTCCACTGGAACTTCGCCCCCTTGGAGGAATCGACCATGAGAGAGATCAACAATCGGCTGTATGGCCTCGCCAGCGCGGTCGCCGCGCTGTGGCTTCTGACCGCCTGGCCGCTGGCGGCGCAGTCCTCCCTAGACGCTGGATCCTCGGAAGGAGAGGGTGAGACAGCGCCCGGCCCGAGTCAAGAGGACTCGGCGGTTCTCGGGAGCCTGGTGAACTTCAGGGTCGCCGGGTCCGCTCTGAGACCCCGTGAAACCAATGTCACTACAGCGGTCGATGGTGGTGGGGGTTGTGCCTATGTCGGTGGCGGCAATGCCTCCACCGTCTGGAACACACCGGTGTACCTACCTCAGGGAGCGACGGTGGATACCTTGAGAATGTACTACTACGACACCAGCGCTTCGAATACGACGGCCTGGTTCACGGTGTACGACCTCTACGGCGCGATCGTGCAAGAGTGGCCCGTCACGTCCAGCGGCAGTGCCGGAAATGGCCTTGCCGATAGCGTCCAGATCAATCATACGATCGACTACAACGTGAACTCGTACATGATCAACTGGCGCCCCCTCGTCGCGGGTAGCACCCTACAACTCTGCGGCTTCCGCATTTTCTATACCCAGTGAAACCGAGAGCCACTCTCGAGAAGCAAGGATTGCGCTAGGAGAATGGATCGGCGCGGCGTCGCGAGAGGAGGGTTGGCCCGGGATTGGCCTAGAGGGATGTCGGAGCGCGTTGACAACGGTCGCTGTCAACGCCAGAGGCTGGTCGGCTCCCGTAGCGACCTACGAGATCTGAGCACCACCCGGCGATCATGTCTTTGGTGGAACGAGGTCCTTGCAAGGGCGACCTCCACCGACTCTTGGAGCCTGCAGCCGAGCGGTACTCGATTCCGTCGAGATCGAAGGGTAGTCCCCCCGTTTGAATGTAGCGGTCAACGGTGCGGAAGATGAGATCGCGGCCGATGGGATCGAGTGTCAGGAATCGAATACCCATGCCTGGCCGCGAGCTCTTGCTCGGAGGGCCTTGACCAAGCCACACGACCTCACCCCGGCCTCGAATCAGGGTGAGCTCGTCGCCCAGCATGAGTTCCAGGTCGAGGCTTGTACCGACCGGGAGGAACTCGGCGGTGGGAAGGTACATGCCTCCCAGGGAAATGTCGCCCTGGCAGGCAACCGTGAAGTCGCGCATCTCGCCAAAGACGACGCGAACCATTCCGCCGAACGGCATACGGTGATCCTTCCGAGCAGGCTCGCCGAGATCTTGGGTGGGCTTGAGCGGCGCTGGCCTAGCAGACGAGGGCGCGAAGGGAATCGGAGACGAGGCGACGGGCCTGGTTCTTGTGTGTTCCATACCTCGCCGTACCGCATGCTTCGTGCCAGCCCGCACCGCGCTCGCGAGAGGGGTCGTTGCTGGGATCCCTGACTCGGTTCCGCACCGATCCTCCTCGGAGGTCGAGACGTCGCGGGCGAGGCTGGTCAATGCTTCGGCGAGCCGCAGGCTCGTTGTCACGGCGAGATTGCAAAGAGCTGGCGCATGACCAGCGCGGCGTGAATCCGAGCTGGGTCACCACATCGTGGAGTCCAGTTTCCAGGTTCGGGATCCCGTTTCTGGGATCGTCTGTCGCTTAGTCGTCGCGCCGAGTCCGTGCCTGGCACTGTTTCCTGTTCGCAGTGGTCTGGACCGGTTGGCAAGTCGACAGAGCTAGCGGAAGTAGCGCCAGCCCGCCAGGAGATCTGGCTCGCGGAGGATCAATTCGTCCCCGTGCACCTCGTGAGCCAGCGGAATCGGCCGGCAAAGACCACTGCTTTGGTTAACCTCCGATAGGCGCGTTGTCGTCTCGCACTTGTTGTCGATGACCCACTCTCCCTGAGCCGAAAAACCTCGACGCGTCTTGCTGTGGTTCTCGCTGGTGTTGAACCCCACCTGCACCACGCCGTTCTCGTCACGACCGACCAGGAACTCGACCTCCTGGTTGCCGGCGTTCAGGAAGCGGTAGAAGCGCACATCGAGGGGCTCAAAGTCCCGCAGATCGATCCTCACCACGCCCTGCTGATCGGGTTTCACCAGCTCGAGGCTCGCTTGGCCGAACCAGACATCCATCGCTAGCTCGATTCCCAGGAAAATTCCGAGGAATCCCAGCACAGCGAGAATACCGACCTTGGGTGTGAGTTTCATACTTGTTTCCGTCTCCTGCCTGTTGCGACCGGCGAACCCGCTCTCGACGCGGTCGCTCTGCTCAGTCTCTCGGCGAGTAGTCTCGACCCTCTTGGTGGCTGCAAACAAGTTCGCCGGCGAACCGCCCGTCCCCAGGGTCGATCATCGATTTTGCTCAGCTCGTAGCTGATTTTGTCCGCTAGGTTGACGCTGGAGCCCGACACTAGCGGGAACACGGTGGCCCTTAGTATAGGTACTTCGGTGCCGGGCTTCCTGGCCCCTTCGCATCCGATGCGCGCGAGGAGACTTCTGCCCTCCCAAAGACCGACCTTCTCGCCGCGTCGCTGGCTCGGTAGGACTCCGCGCGACTGAACCAGTGTCCGACGAAGGTTCCTCGAGGATCGAGGGCTCTGGGCACGAATGGGATTGGTTTGAGAGGTTGATCGCGGCCGTCAATCGCCCCAGGAGTCTGGTTGCGTTGCCGATGGCCCCATCGAAGCCTGTTTGGCGCAGGGATAGCTATCGGTAAAGAAAGCCTCACCCACGAGATCTGGAGAAAGTAATGCGCATTGATAGCCCTACCCTATTCCTGACACTGGCCTCCATCCCGATGCTCGTAGCCAGCCCTTCGGCCGCGCAGACGACCGTGCTTTGGCAAGCCTCCTCTGGCCTTTTCCCTGATCAGGGAACCAGGCCCTGGACTTTGACGGATACGGCAGAGCCCGAGGATCCAACGCTCGGTGCCGGCGCGCTCACACTGGCCACCGACGCGAACGCGGAGATCCTCTACTATGGGCAGACGGCCGAGCACGTGGCCATTCCTTCGGAACTGGTTATCGAGACGACCTTGCAACTCGTGTCGGGCTCGAGTTCCTCGAACGCCAAAGGGTCCGTGATCGTGGCCTTCACGCTCGCACCCGAGTTCGGAAACAGTCTCCATATCGGTGTCGATGACATCTTTCTTCTCGACGACAACAACCTCAGGGGAGACAGTGCCGTGGTCGAAACCGACGACGGGTTCCATACCTACCGCATCGAGGTCGACAGCTTCGGAGAGGTGGTCGTGCTCTACGACGGGGTTGTGACCCTGAGCAGCAGCTCGTTCGTTAGCAGCCCGGCGAACGGACCGGATCCCCGGGTGATCTGGGGGATGGCATCCACCGAATCTCAGGGCGTCGCCGACTGGCTATCCTTCGAGCACAATGCAGGAGAGCCGGCCCTGTTCGAGGACGGCTTCGAGACCGGAGACATTGGGGCCTGGTCGTCTTCCTCGGGGAACTAGACTGGTCCTCTGAGGGTGGACACCCCGGAAACCACTCGCGGGGACTATGGCTCCGCCGGAAGAGGTCTCGGCCGGAAGCTGTCTGCCGTAAGAGGTATCAGGCGACTAGTCGGAGAGCCCAGATCGTCGCGGTCGCCGCTCAGTCGATCGGTGACAACAGCTCTGGATGGGTGACCAACGGACGGACTCCGTGGGCGTGGTCTTCCTCGAAGACGTTGCTCTGACACCAGCGACTGAGGCTGGTGATATCGAGCTGGGCGCACTGCGGCCGGACGCTCCAGGTGACCTGAAGCGGCGAACAATTCTGGTCGTCGTAGCTGGGTCCGGTGGTCGAACCGCGAAAGACCACGGGCTCTCCCGTTCCGGCGGGGAGCGACTTGGCCTGATGATAGCCATCGACGACGGCCCCTGCGTCCATGGCACCGAAGGCCAGAGCCGAGGGGTCGTTGACCAAGGCAAAAACCTGGGCCTCGACCCGCAGATCGGGGTTGGCACAGCTGGCCGACAAACAGGCCCCCAGACCCACTCCGGGAGTTACGTCGCAGGAGCTATAAACCCAGTGAACCTCGACGGTGTCGCCGGCTTCTACTCCGTGGCATGAGTTCTCTGACAATGGGGTCAGCACCTCTGCGGGCAGGGACGAGACGAGGTTGCACTGATAGCCGCCGCCTCGGCCGTCTTCACCACCCGCCGCCACCACCGAAAAGTCCCTGGCTCGGTGCTCAGCGCTGACATGGAAGTGGATGTTGCACAAGTTCATCCGGGTGGGTTCAGGTGCCAGCGAGAACCGTCGTGGGCTGGTGCCGGCGGGCTGGTCAATATCCCGCGGTGTCTGGGGTCCGAACCCCTCGCACACGCCGTCGACGGACACCGAAGCGTGATCGTCTCCCCCGCCCTCGGCCGTTGCCGTCGAAGCTAGAAAGACCACAGAGAGGACGATGAATCGCTGCAACAGGTTCAAGACTATGTCTCCTAGGGTCGGGCTCAAAGGCTGAAACGGTACTGGCGAACGAATCGGATCGACTCAAGCCTAGCATTCTCAGTCCTTGGAGCCTCTGGGCGGAGGTCTAAGGGAAAGACCCTTAAAGAAATCGCCGCCCCGCTGGTCTCTGGATCGCCGTGCCCGGCTTCGTCGCGCGGCGCTTTTGAATAGCCTTGCGTCGCCCTCTGGCAACACAACGCAAGCCCAGGGCGGTCCGGGCCCCTGGCTGGCTCCAACGTCGCAGGCATAGGCAGACTCCCTCGCGAGAGGATCGACCCGATGAGGTTCAGAACCGGCCCCTTCGCCTCAACGCAGTCTGCACGTCCGGTCCCCTAGCATCCTCCCGTCGCCCGATCGATCGACGTCGGCGCCGACGACAAGGAGTTGTTCATGATCCCCAGCCCAGCCGACCCGACCACGTTCCCCTCCCTCCACCTGCTCTGGCGGCTCCTCCCCCTTGTCGGTCTCCTCGTGGTTCCGGCCCGGGCGGACGACCTCCACGTCGACGGCACTTGCACCCTCGGCGACGCCATCGAGGCAGCGAACACCGACGAGACGACGGTGGGAGGCTGCGTCGATGCATCACCCGGATCCGACACGATCTACCTCGACGTCGACGTTGTGCTCGCGGCGGCCGACACGGCGCGCTCGTCAAATTTCCAGGGCGCCCACGCGGGACTCCCGGACGTGACCAGCACGATCTTCGTGCTTCCCGGGCTCGGAGACACCATCGAGCGAGACGCCTCGTTCGACTGCACTGTCGCCGACGGCCCAAACGAGTTCCGGCTGCTGCAAGTACTCGCCAGTGGCACACTCTCTCTGGAGGGGATCACCCTATCCAACGGCTGTGCTGACCGGGGCGGTGCGGTAGCGGTTGGCGACGGCGCAACGCTGTGGGTGGATGTCTCGTCGTTTCTCGGCAACACTGCCCGGGCGACGAGCGTCGATGCTCAAGGGGGCGCGATCTGGTCGGCGGGGACTGCTTCGATGTTCATCTCGGGCTCCCTCTTTCACGACAACTTGGCATCGGGTCCCTACGCCGAGGGAGGCGCCCTGTGGGACGCAGGAGCTCTTGCCACGTTGTCCACCAGCCGATTCCTCGACAACGAGGTGCGGTCGACGGAGTTCTATGCCAATGGAGGAGCGGCGGTCCTGGACGGCTCTCCCTCGCTCTCCCAGCTGGTGTTCCAACAGAACGTGGCCCGGGGCGCCAGTCGCTTGGGAGCGAGCGGCGGCTCCGCCAGCGCGGGCGCGCTGCTCATGATCGGCAACGGCGCCACCATTCACGACACTCTCTTTTCGGCGAACCTCTCGCGAGGTGGGGACAGCGACTTGCGGGGAGGAGACGCCGAAGGGGGAGCCCTGGAAACCGACGGCACGTCCGTCGGCACGGTGCTCGAGCGGGTCACTTTCCTCGGCAACCGGGCCGAGGGGGGGACGAGTGGAACCTTGCCGGGTGGCGGCGCAAGAGGAGGAGCCGTTTACGTCTACAACCTCGTCTCCATGGACGCCGTCACCCTCTCGGAGAACGTCGCCGCCGGAGGCGGCAGCCTCGCCGATATCGGCGGGGACGCGAGCGCCGGCGCCGTGTTCGTCAATACGGCGGATGTTCCCATGGTCGTCGAGCGCTCGACCTTCTTCGGTAACCAGGCGATCGCCGGCAGCGGGGGCGCCGGCGACGGCATCGCTCGAGGCGGCGGGCTGCTGGTCGAGGAGCCCACCACCGTCGCCGGCTCCCTCTTCGAGGGCAACACGACGACCGTGGGTGCCACGACCTCGGCCTCGCCCTGCTTCGATGACGGCTCCCCCGGCTTCACGAGCCTCGGCTACAACACCGTCGCGGAAGCGAGCCCGGACTGTACCTTCGATGGTCCCGCGGACCAGACCGAAGTGGCGCCCTCGCTGCTCCCCCTGGGACCGCACGGCTGCACGGACGCTCTACCGGGCGGCGCCTGCCTCCCGACCCATCCCGTGGGCCTCGTCGGCCCAGCCATCGACCAAGGGAACTGCACTATGGGCAAGCCATCCGGCGATGCGCGCGGGTTCTCTCGCCCGATCGACCTCACCCCCGCCAACGCCGACGATGGCTGCGACGCCGGCGCCTACGAGTCGCGGGACGACGATGTCGACGACGTCGAGGACGGCGTGGACAACTGTCCAGGCGACGCCAACCCCGTCCAGGGTGACGTCGATGCCGACGGAATCGGTGATGTCTGCGACCTCTGCGAAGGCGACAACGCCACCGGCGACGGGGACGGGGACGGCATCTGCTTCGACCGCGACTGCGACGAC
>JAIOJS010000184.1 GCA_019911795.1 Thermoanaerobaculia bacterium
GGGCTCTCCGATGGCGTTGTCGCCTTCTTCACGACCTCTTCCCAGACCGCTCCAAGCGAGCGGGCGGTCCGCCGCGCCCCAGGCCTCGCGGAGCGGCGCCTCCTCCTCGCCTCGAGCCTCGCGCAGTCCCCGACGGATCGCCTGAGAGACGCGGTGGACAAAGCTCGAGTCACGGAAACGAACCTCGGTCTTCTGAGGGTGGACGTTGACGTCGAGGTCCTCGGGCGGAACCCCGAGAAAGAGAAAGAGCGAGGGATAGTCGTCGTGCTTCCACTCCTCGCGCACGGCCCGATAGTAGGCGGCCAGCACCTGACGGTCACGGATCAAACGACCGTTGACGAAGATGAAGAGTCTTCGCCCCTTGGAGGTCTCGCGCCGTCCAACAAAGCCACGGATCGATTCACCGGACGACCCACCCGCAGGAAGCTCGACCAGGGCCTCAGCCAACGACTCTCCAAAAAGCTGCCGGATCCGTTGCCTCAGGCCCTCGGCGTCGAGACTCGTAGCCACCGCATCGACGACGGTACGTCCCTCGTGGCGCAGACGAAAGGTGACGTCGGGACAGGCCAGGCAGTAGCCCTGGACGACCTCGACGCAGCGCCTCATCTCGGTCGGTGGGGTCTTCAGAAACTTGCGTCGGGCCGGAACATTGAAGAACAGCGACGCGATCTCCAGGGTCGTGCCGCGGGCCCGGGCGGCGGGTTCAACCTGACGAACTCTCGATCCTTCGATGCGCACCCGCCATCCCTCACCCGGAGCCTCCGCCGTCAGAAGTTCGACCTTGGCTACCGCGGCAATCGAGGCCAGGGCCTCCCCGCGGAATCCCAGTGTTCCCACCCGCTGCAGGTCATCAAAGTCCTTGATCTTGCTCGTCGCGTGCTGATCGAAGGCGAGAAGGGAGTCTTCCTTGCCCATGCCGATCCCGTCGTCACTGATACGAATCAGCCGCTTACCCCCGACTTCGAGGTCGATCGCGATCTCCTTGGAGCCGGCGTCGAGACTGTTCTCGATCAACTCCTTGACCACCGACGCGGGTCGTTCCACCACCTCGCCGGCAGCGATCTGGCTCACGAGGTGATCGGGAAGGAGTCGGATACGCGCCATGGGCGAAAGGTAACATAGCAGCGGCAGGCAAACCACCGGATCTGGCTCTCAGAACTAGTGGACTGTAGCCCTCGAACGGTTAGTGGTTGGGCGTGTCATCAGGGGCGAGATCAACGCGCCCCGAGGCAGGCATAGCGGGGCCTCTGTCGAGGAGGAGCAACGCCGAGCTCGGCCCTGAGGGCCGGCCAGGCGCTAATCGTTGGGGGTTACAGTCCACTAGGTAGAACCTAGCCCAACCGGACGCCGCTATTCGGGCGGCCGACCAAGGCTCCGCTTGAGCGAAAGGAAACCCCAAAGGCCAGCGCAGAGCGAGGCGATGAGGATCCCCACCTTCGCTTCACCGATGTGAGCCGGATCGCTGAAGGCCAACTCACCGATGAAGAGTGACATGGTAAAGCCAACCCCGGCGAGGCAGGCGGCGCCGTAGATCTGCCCCCAGGTCACCCCCCTCGGGAGATCGGCGAGACCGCCCTTCACCGCCAACCAAGCCGCCAGGGTCACGCCGATCTGCTTTCCGAACACGAGGCCAACGAAGATACCGAGGGTGATCGGATTGGGAGGCCACGTCACGCTGTCCGCGCTCAGCGACACTCCCGCGTTGAAGAACGCGAAGAGGGGCAGGATGATGAAGGCCTGCGTCTTGTGAAGATACCTCTCGAAGATCAAGCCGGCCGGCATCATCCGCACAGTGGCATCACTGAGATCCACCAAGGCATCGAACTGGCTCTTCTCGAGAATCAGGCTCTCGGAGGTCACCTTCGAAGAGGCCAACCGCTGGAGGCTCTCCTGCGCCACGGTAATCAGACGACGAGGCTCGTCCTTGACCCGCACGGGCACCAGGAGGGCGACGAGGATCCCCGCCACGGTGGCGTGGATACCGGAGAAGAACACGGCAAACCAGATGCCGAGTGCGAGGAAGAGGTAAGTGCCCACTCGACGGACTCCAAAGCGCACCGCGACCAGCAGGAGGGAGAGGAGAATCCCCGCGATACCGAGGGCCAAGAGGTTCAAGTCGTCGGTGTAGAAGAGGGCAATGACCATCACCGCTCCGAGGTCATCGGCAATGGCGAGGGCGGTGAGAAAGACCTTGAGTCCCAGCGGAACCCGCTTGCCGAGGAGGGCGAGAATCCCCAGCGCGAAAGCGATATCCGTCGCCATCGGTACGCCCCATCCATCAGCTCCTACGCCGCCGTGGTTGAACACCATGTAGAACACGGCCGGCACCAACATGCCTCCGATCGCCGCCGCCACCGGTAGTGCCGCCTGGCGCAGCGACGACAGCTGCCCCACCACCACCTCTCGCTTGATCTCCAATCCCACCACGAAGAAGAAGAGGACCATGAGTCCGTCGTTCACCCAATGGTGCAGTGACAGGGAGAATACCGATTCGCCCCATGACACGCTGATCGGAGTGTGGGCGAAGTCGAAGTAGGCTCCCGCCCAAGGAGAATTGGCCCAGACTAGCGCCGCGACGGTAGCCGCGATGAGGACGAGGCTACTCGAGACTTCCGAGTGGAAGAAGCGCTCGAACATCCCCTTGTCGGTCGCGTCCCCTGAACCCGCATGCGCCATGCCTTAACCCTCGCGTCGCTATCAAGTTGGATCGAGTCTCCGCTACCCACTAGACCACGGTTGGACCCAACGCGTAGCCGCCGCAAACGTCTCCTCGGACTCGAAGGGCCAGAGTATAGCGAACGTCGTTCACGACTCCGCGGCTAGTGAGAGGGCGAAGTCGAGCTCCTCGGTCGCCCCGATCCGCCCGTCGAGACGGGCGTCGAGGGTGCTGCCCAGAACCTCCCCAACAAGGGGCCCGGCCGACAGACCACCGGCCAGGAGGTCACGTCCCTGAATCGATAGAGCAACCCAACGTAGATCGACCAGGTACCGTCGTACCCACCCCCGTACCGAGGCCTCGGATGCGGTCATCAGCAGGAGGATCTCCTCGACGCTGAGGCGATCCAAGACTCGCCGCACCTGGTGGGGAGGCACGGTCCCTGCGGCCAGCTGCCGACGGGTGGTCCCCAGGCGTCCGGTATAGAGCCGCAACGCCTCGCGGTCCTTCTCGTTCAGTCTCAAGCGGTCGGCAAGCTGTTCCCGGTCAACGTGCGACAAGTCGAGGCAAAGAGCGAGAAAGAGAAGGAGCCACAAGCGCACGGGAAAGTCCTGAATGCCCTCCAGTTGCAGCCAGTCCCAGGCACCTCGGGCCTTCTCGAGCAGTCGGCGACGCGCCGGCGTCACCGCGAGGTTTGGACTCAGCGTCGCCAGCACCCCGAGTTCCTGCAGACGCTCCAGACCACGGATCGCCGAAGGGTGATCCAGCAGAAGGATCAGTTCTTCGCGAAAACGCGGACCGGAGAGCCGGCCGAACACACCCTCAGATACCGCGATGTGGATAAGACGAAGCGTCTCCGGAGACAGGTCGAAGTCCAGGCGCAGTTCGAGCCGTACCGCCCTCAGGACCCGGGTGGGATCGTCGATGAAGGAGAGGCTATGCAGGACCCGAAGGGTGCGATCGCGCAGATCTCGCTGCCCCCCGAAGTAGTCGACCAGCTGAAGGCTCGCCTCGGGACCGAGCTGGATGGCGAGGGCGTTGACCGTGAAGTCCCGGCGGTAAAGGTCCTGGCGGAGGGCCGAGGTTCGCACCTCGGGCAGCGACGCCGGCGATCGGTAGAACTCACTCCTCGCCGTCGCTACGTCGATGACAAATCCGTTCGGTTCCTCGATACGCGCGGTGAGGAAAGCATCGTGAACCCTCACGTCGGCTTCGAGAACGGCGGCTAGGCGCCGCGCGAACTGTGGTCCGTCCCCGACGACGACCAGATCGACATCGCGATTCTCGCGCCGCAGCAGGACATCGCGTACCAGCCCCCCCACCACGTAGACCTGGGTGCCTACTTCCTGCGCCACCTCCGCGATCCGTTCGATCTTTGAGTACAGCTCTGTCGAGAGGGCCTCGCGCAACAGCCGCCCCACTCCCTGGCGGCGTTCCCGGGACTCTAGAGTGCGACGTTCGAGACGGTCCGAGACCTCCTCGAGACGCCCGTGCAGGTGACGCAAGACCGCGGTACGAGTGACCAGTCCCAGCGGAGGACTACCCGCCTCGCCGACGAGAAGAAAGCGGGGACTGCCCTGGGTCATCAGCGAACCGAGGTCCTCGGCCGAGACCTCGGGTGCGACCCACGCGAGGTCCTGGTGCATCACTCGATCGATACCCCGGGAGCCCAGGTCATGCTGCAACGCCGCATCGAGGACTTGGCGAGTGACCGAGCCGAGGGCGATGCCCGACCCGTCGAGAACCGGAGCGGCGTTGACCTTGGACTCCACCAGCAACTCCTTGGCCCGTGCCACCGTGACCCGATGGTCGATGGCAACGAAGTTGGGAATCATCAGGTCGCGGGCCGAGGCTTCCATCGGCAAGCGAATGGGAAGCAGCGCGAGCAGGCGTTCTCGGACCTCCAAGCAGGTTTCGCCCTTGCGATTCCCGGACGCGGCGGTGGGATGCCCGCCACCGCCTATCAGTTCTCCTAGGATCTCCCCTAGATGGACCCCTTCCACCTCGCCGCGCGCGATGACCGTGACCCGGTCCCCCTCTCCGAAGATCGCGAAGAGCAGGGGCAACTCGAAGATCTCGAGGCAGCGACTGACGAGCGGCGCCAACTCCGCGACGTAGCGTCCCAGTTCGATGGCGACCACCCCGACGCGGTGCCCCCGAATGCGACGTACGTCGAGTTCCTCGGTCATGCGGTGGAGGATCTCGAGGTGCCCGGCATCGAGTGAATGCAGGGCGAAGCGGCGCACCGCCGCGAGGTCCGCTCCCTGCTCCAGCAACCAAGCCGCCGCCACCAGATCGCGCGGCGAGGTGGTGGGATAGGACAGTGATCCCGTGTCCTCGTAGATCCCCATCAGAGCCAAGGTCGCCTCCTCGGAACTCACCGCCAGCGTGCGTCGCTGCAACTCCTCGACCAGGATGGTGCAAGTAGCCCCCGCCATCGGATCGACGATTCCACCCGTCACCGGCACATCCTTCTCATCATCGGGATGATGGTCGTAGGCGAGGACTTCGATGCCAGGATTTTCCTCCAGCCATTGCGGAATGATTCCCAACCGCGTACGTTGCCGTATGTCGCAGAGGATCACCCGCTCGATCGCGCCGGCATCGACCTCCTTCTGCCGAATCTCCTCCACTTCCGAACCCCGCGCGATCAACATCCGTCGCACCGATCGCTCCCGTGAACCAGGGAAGAACAGCTTGGCCGCCGGGTGGAGTCGGCGCGCCAGAAGCATCGACGCGAAACCGTCGAAGTCGGCGCCCACGTGGGTGGTGATCAGCTCCATCGGTAGATAGTAGCCCGTTGCTGAGGGGAGTGATGGCGAGACGTGCCGCCCGACCTCCCCTCGACGATTTCAATGTCCGGGTCGCCAGAATCGACGCAGGCGCGACGATCACTTCGCGGCAAGCGGCTGCAAGAAGGTCAAGCCACACTCGCCGTAGACCCTGCGGTCCACGCACTCCCAGTGGTTGCTCTCGCTCTCCAGCTCGATCGGCAGATCCCCTCGGTGTTCGAGAACGACGAGTCCGTCGGAAGCCACGAGCCCTACGAGTCCGGCCAGGAGAGTCGAGTGCTGGACGAAGTCGTAGGGTGGATCCGCAAAAACGAGATCGAACCGCTCACCGTCGGCGACCAGTCGAGCCAAACCGCTCGGAAGATCGAGCCGCCTCACGACCACCCGATCTGCCAGGTCGAGCTCAGACACGGAGGACTTCAATTGCCGCAGGATCGGCGGACTGCCGTCGACCAGCAGAGCCCCGGCTGCTCCTCTCCCCACCGCCTCGATGCCTACTGCTCCCGAACCAGCGAAGAGGTCGAGGACTCTGGCCCCATCGAGGTACGGATGCCAGATCGAGAAGAGAGCTTCGCGGACCCTCCCCTCGGTGGGACGGACCCCGGGCCCTACCGGTAAGGTCCGGCCGCGGAAGGCTCCCCCGCTGAGTCGAACGCGGCCCACGGGAAACTAGAACTCGAAGCCGGGATGTCGTGAGACGATACCGATGAACTGCTGGCGAAGGTGCTTCACGTCGAGATATAGGGTCAGAGGGTTGACCACACCCTGGAACTCGATCGCCTTGCCGTCCGAGGTGAGGCCGATGATGCGAAACTCCTGGCCATCCTTACGTCTCAAGACGTCACCCGTGCGTGGCTCGTAGTCGACCGGCAGCTGTTCGATGTTGATCGAGTTCGTCATGGCGGCCAGGTCCTCGAGAAGATCCACCGCTCGTTTGAGGCTGAGAGGCAAAGAGTCGAACTTGGTGAAGCCCAAACTCTCCTTCAGCGGCTTTGCCACATCTGGAATGTCCAGGTCGAGTTCACACTCCTCGACCCACGCACCTTGGGTGGGCAGGATCTGGCTCGCCTCGACCTCCGAGAAGTCGAGCTCGGCAAGCCTCTCCGTGTAGCCCCGCAGGGTGACCGGATCGAGTTCAGCGAGGCGCAGATCCATCTCTTCGTGCAGCCCCTCCTTGACCCGAACCGTGCCGTTGGCGAAGAGGGTCACTTGACGCCGAGTCAGCTCTGTTTCACAGCGCAGGTCCGCGAGCTCGTGAGACACCTTGGATCGGACCTGTGAATCGCGGACAACGCCACCGGGTTGAACCGAAGCCAACGCCGGTCCCGCCGCTAGGAGGAGCCATATCACGGCAAGCACGGACCCGCCGTCCGGCCGCGTGACAACCACTGATCTACCCGTCCGTGGCACTCGCCACTCCATCGATCAGCAAGCAACGGGCAGCGGCGAGGCGGGCGATCGGCAGTCGATAGGGAGAGCAGGAGACGTAGTCGAGACCGCAGCGCTCGAAGAAGGCTACCGAGGTGGGCTCTCCACCGTGTTCGCCACAGATTCCAACCTTGAGGTTGTGTCTCGTGGACCGGCCTCGCTGAGTGGCCATTTCCACCAGTTGCCCTACTCCCTCGATATCTAGACGCTCGAAGGGATCCACCGCCAAGAGCTTGCTTTCGATATAGCTCGGGAGGAAGCGTCCCGCATCGTCGCGCGAGAATCCGAAGGTCATCTGGGTGAGGTCGTTGGTACCGAAGGAAAAGAAATCGGCGTGTTCAGCGATGCGGTCGGCGATCAGGCAGGCGCGGGGAACCTCGATCATGGTGCCGATGAGAATATCGATCCGCACCCCCATCGCCTCCTGGACCCGCTCCACCACCGCAGTGACGGCGGACCTGAGTTCCCGAATCTCCGACTCGAGTCCCACCAGCGGCAGCATGATCTCCGGTCGCACATCGATTCCGCGCTGCACACAGCGGCAGGCCGCGCCGACGATAGCCTCCACCTGCATGGCGTAGATCGCAGGCGTCGTCAGGCCCAACCGACAGCCACGGTGACCCAACATCGGGTTGACCTCTCCGAGAGCGGCCACGGCGGCTTCGATGGTCTCGGAAGCTACGCCCATCTGTTCGGCGAGCAGTTCGATCGCCTTGGGCTCTCGAGGCAGGAACTCATGGAGCGGCGGATCGAGGAGTCGTACCGTGACCGGATATCCCGCCATCGCCTCGAAGATCCCTTCGAAATCCGCCTGCTGAACGGGAAGCAGGTGATCGAGCGCCTTCTGCCGCTCTTCATCGCTGGTGGCCAGGATCATCTGGCGAACCCACGAAATGCGGTCCTCGGCGAAGAACATGTGCTCGGTACGGCAGAGACCGATCCCTTCGGCGCCGAAAGCGCGGGCGACCTTGGCGTCGTGCGGAGTATCTGCATTGGCGCGGACCCGCAGGCGACGCATCTGATCGGCCCACTCCAAAAGGGAGACAAAGGCCTCGACCATGGACGAATCCTCGGGCTCCTCGCCGTCGATCAGGTGGCGTAGGACCGGAGACGGATGGGGGGACAGGCTGCCTTCCAAAACCTGCCCATGGCTACCGTCGATCGACAAGGCGTCCCCTTCGTGCAGCACGTGGCTGCCGACCGTCACCGTACCGGCCGCCTCGTCGATGATCAGGGCTTCCGCCCCGGCGACGCAGGGTTTCCCGAGACCGCGGGCTACCACCGCGGCATGCGAGGTCATGCCGCCGCGGGCGGTGACGATCCCCTGCGCGGCATGCATGCCGACGATGTCCTCGGGAGAGGTCTCCTCACGGACCAGAATGACCGGACCCTCATGGGACCATTCCTCGGCCCGACTAGCATCGAGCACGATCCGTCCCGAAGCTGCTCCCGGACCCGCCGGTAGTCCGACCGCCAGGAGGCGATCCTCGTTGTCGATGGCGTGGCGCTTCTCGGCCTCGTCAAAGCCCGGCGCCAGCAGTTGGGCCAGCTGCGATGGCTCGACCCGACTGAGAGCGACGTCTGGAGTGATCGATCCTCCTCGGCAGAGATCGACGGCGATACGGACCGCGGCCGGTCCGGTTCGCTTGCCGGTGCGGGTCTGTAGGAGGAAGAGTTGGTCTGCCTCGATGGTGAACTCGAGGTCCAGCATATCCCCAAAGTGCTTCTCCAGGCGCTTTGCTACCTCCAGCAACTCAGCGTGGGCCTGCGGAAACAATCCGCCCAACCCAGCCGAGCCGTCCGTCGCTCGGATCTCCTGCGGTGTCCGAATTCCGGCCACCACGTCTTCGCCTTGAGCGTTGACCAGGAACTCGCCAAAAAGGGCGGGTTCTCCGGTGGAGGGGTTGCGGGTGAAAGCCACTCCGCTCGCGCAGTTCGAACCGCGATTCCCGTAGACCATAGCCTGCACGTTGACCGCGGTCCCCACCGCATCGACGATGTTGTTGAGGCGACGGTAGTCCCGGGCTCGCTGGTTGTTCCAGCTCCCGAACACCGCCCCGATCGCTCCCCACAGCTGCTCTCGAG
>JAIOJS010000185.1 GCA_019911795.1 Thermoanaerobaculia bacterium
CTCAGCGGGTAAGGGTCAGGCCGAAATGGAGTCCGACGTCGGCACTGCTGCCGTAGTTGACGAGGTTCTCGGACAGGGCCATGAAGGTGACCCACCGCTGTCCGAATCCCTTCTTGACCCCGATGTCTATGAGGTAGGCCACGTCCTTGAGCTGTCCGATCTCGAGGTCCCTGAAGGGGCTCTGTGATGCCGTTCCCTGGATGATGATGGAGGTAGTTTTTCCCCAGGCCCGTTCCCATCCAATCATCGCCGACAGGACCACTTGGTCACCGGTGAACAGCGTTTCGTTCGCGCCCAGGTAGATCGCTCCGACGCCCGCGTGAAGGCAGGAGCGACCGTAGTACCGGGTGGCGAGGAGCTGCGTTCCGACATCGACAGCGCCGGAGCCGTAGAGGTCTTCCTCGTTTCCGGTGGGTAGCTTCACCTGGCCTTCGATAGCGAGCTGCCAGCTCGGGGATGGAGCGGGCAGGCGGGCCTTGAGCCCCAGCGAGATATCACCGATACCTACCGAGGGTCCTCCTTCGCGAAAGAGCTCTTGCCCCGAGGGATCTCGCAAGTAGATCCGATAGCGATCACGAGGGATGCCCTTCCGCCCGCTCTGACCGAGGCCGAAGGTGTCGTGAAAGCCCTCGATGGTCGAGTCAGCGAGCCCCCCCT
This sequence comes from Thermoanaerobaculia bacterium, assembly GCA_019911795.1. GTDB lineage: Bacteria > Acidobacteriota > Thermoanaerobaculia > Multivoradales > JAIOJS01 > JAIOJS01. The sequence continues at coordinate 658 of JAIOJS010000185.1, forward strand.
GAAAGTCGAGGACCGGGATCGTCAGACTGAGTTGAAGGCCCTTCCCCAGGCCACGGCGAATGGAGAGGCTCGAGCGGTGGAGCTCGCCGTCGGCGTGGTAAAGGCCCAGTTCGCCCTCCGGGTCGATCGCCCGCAACTCCTCTAGAGTCAGCGTTCCCCGGGCATCTCGTGGGGCGAGGTAGTTCTCGACCGCTTCCGACTGGACCCAGGTATTGGTCACGTTCTGGACGAGATCGAACTGCCACCGGCCGCGGTCGAGTACATCGGCACTCGTGGGCTCGAAGGCCAGAAAGCCCTGACCGAGAAGGAACTGCTCGCGGATTCTCAATGGCCCGGTGTCGAAGAATCGTAACCCTTCCTTTTGGGGGCTCTCCTGCGCGGTGGCCGGGAAGCAGGTCAGAGCAGCCATTCCTAACGTGATTCCCAGCGTATGACGCCACCTCATTTCGCCGAGCTCCCCTCGGGGGAGCCACTCTGTTCGACGTGGCGGCGAATGCGGCCCGGAAGATCCGGGTCGTCGAGGCCTTCCTCGTCGATGAGGAGCACCTTCTCCCGCACTTTGGAGCTCGGTCCGTCCCCGTTGCTGCTCGAAAGGGTTAGGTGCGCTCCGGCCGCTCCGAAACGCGAGACCGGCATGAGAACGATCCAGGGAAATGTCGGCTCGATCCTCTCGAGCAGCCCCAGAAGCTGGAAGCCATTCGTCCAACAGCCCTCTAGGTCTCTTTGCGCATGGAAGGGCACGAGGAGAACGTGGTCGGTGCGGGTGCCGATCTGCTCCAGGACCACGCGGTCTGGTGAGTGGGCTGGCAAGATGTCGTCGGAACGGATCTCGAGCCCGGCCGCTTCGATGGCGGAGAACATCCGCTTTCTGATCCGCTCTCCGTAGGGGCGCACCACGGCTACGCGCACGGCAGGCCTCCGAAATCCGATCGGAACCTAACCTGGATCCGGTTCTCCGGAGTGGTCGATCTGTCGAATGGCGAGCTCGCGGAGCGGCCATCAGCTCTTGGCTCATGGAACACCCACCGGACCGAGTGCCGGGCCGCGTTCCTCTTGGCGCGTGCCTCGAGGGCCGTTTGCGCCAGGGCGAGAGTGAGTAGGGAGATCAAGGTAATAGCCATGTTTGGGCACCTCCAAGCGTGAATCGCCTCTCGGGGATCGGAGACGATGGGTTCTTCAGTGAGTGTCGCCGGGGGTCTTTCGCTTACACCAGTGCGCATTTGGACCACGCTTCGAGACCAGGAGTGGCGAGAAGATGGCCGCGGAAACGAAGCAAAGCGGTACTCCCGCCGAATCTTCGCGGACATTGGGGCCCGCCGATGACTCGCAATGCCGCAGACCATGGCTGGCGCCCCGGCGCCGTCGATCGGCAGTGGTTCTCAGGGCAACCCCTCAGTAGTGATGCCGTCAGCAATGATGTCGTCGCCCTTGGCGCTGGTGTGGCTGACATCGGCGCCCAAGGTGCCAGCTACATAGGTTCGGTCGGCCTCAGGCCCGTCGAGGGTCTCACCGGTGCCGTCGAGGTAGTGGAGAGAGAGACGTGTCGCCGTCGTGTCGTTGCCCAGACCGAAGGTAACGGCAGCGGTCGAGTCACTGCCGAGTCCTTCGCCGAACACGTAGACGTCGGAGAGTGTCTCGCCCGTGAGAGTGGTCAACTCGGCTCGGGCGCCGGCGAAGCGGGCGGTCTCCGGAAAGCGGACCCTGACGAAGTGGTGCTCGCCTCCTCGGCTGAGGAAGGCCCGGGGCGATCCTCCGAGATTGCTATACACGAGGTCCGGGTAGCCGTCCTGATTGAAGTCGGAGGTGATCGGAGCGACCGCGAAGTTGCGATTGATGGTGCCCGCTTGCTCTTCAACGGCGGCGAAGGTGCCATCGGGCCGCTGCAGGAGGAATCGGCATGGCAGGCGGAACAGCTTGTGGGACGGAAACGCGATGTAGTTCTCCGCCACCACCAGGTCTTGGCGACCATCGAGACTGAAGTCCTCGAACAGGGCGCCCCAGCTGAACTCAAACTGGCGACCTTGGTTTCCTGCGCGACGTCGCTGAACTCGAAGTTACCGTCGTTGCGAAAGAGGATCCAGTCGGTGACCAGTTCCTGTGTCTCGTCTAGATCACCCTTGGCCAGAAACTTGGGCACGGTAGAACCGGTGTTGCTGAAGAAGAAGTCAACTCGGGAGTCGTTGTTGAAGTCTCCGACCGCCAATCCCATGGGATAGCCGAAGCGGCCGGTCATCGGGTTTGGGGCGAGGCTGAAGGTCTCCCCACCATGGTTGCGATAGGTGCGGGCCTCGCCGGTGTCGTAGGCGACGACGAGGTCGAGCCATCCGTCGCTGTCGATGTCGACGAAGGCGGCTTGGAAGGTGTTGTGGGTGTAGGTCAGCCCGACACTCTCTGTAACGTCGGTGAACCGCAACTCGCCGTCGTTGCGCAAGAGGATGCTGTTCGAACCGTAGCCTTTCTCGTTGAAGATCGTCTGACCCTCCATCAGCTCGATCTTGAGATAGGTACTAAGGAAAAGGTCGGCGTCGCCGTCACGATCGAAGTCGCCCACGGTCAACGTGGCCGGCGTCGATTTGTCACTGACCTCGATGTCCAGTCGTTGGCTATCGAAGCCGGAGCCCGTGTTACGTAACAGAAAGACGCCGTTGGGCCTGGTGACCAAGAGGTCGCTGTCACCGTCCTCGTCGAGGTCGAACGATACAGCCCCGAGCGTGTTGAGCTTGTTCGGTTCTGCCGTCAGGCGATCTGAAATGTCCTCGAAGCTGCCGCCAGCGAAGCGAAACAGCGAGTCGGGCTGGTGGGTGCCGCCGCCGAAGAAGAGCTCGTCGACGCCATCGCCGTCGGTGTCGATCGTCGCGCCCGCGGTGAGCGGTAGCTCTGTCGCCTCATCGAAGCGGTGGGTGAAGGCAATCTCAACGGCGTCGAACTTTGGGATCTCGTGGTCCGGCACGGTCAGGTCGCAGGCTTCGACATAGGGGTCGCGCGTGTCCTGAAAGGAGAAATAGAAGACCGCTCCCACCGCAGCCAGGAGAAGGACGAATACGAGGAGAAACTTCTTCATGCGGGTGACCTCTTCAAAGGGACTCTGAGTGCAACGAGCGATATCGAGAACATCACCAAGTGGGCAACGTTCATCGCCGTCGGGACCAGAAAGTCGCCGATTGTGGGCAGCAAGAAATAGGAGAGAAACACCAAGACGAGTAGGAAAATGGGATTGAAGAACGCCATCCAACGCGGGTAGAGGGTTCTGGTTCGTAGGATTGTGTAGACGATGAGGGTCGAGTTGGCGAGCACCAAGACCCTCAGCACCTGAACGAGACTCTCGATCAGCTGTTCGTAACTAGCGAGGATCTGCTGCATCAGGGTCGTTTCGATCTGGCCATCGAGTAGCTGGATCAACGATCCCAGGAAGGCCCGAGATCCAACCCAGATGCCGCCGATCATGAAGGAGTAGATGCCGATGACGAAGACTGCGCTCGCCAGACGGCGACTTCCTGGTGCCAGGGCCAGGAACAGATGCATGTAGCCGATTACATAAAGCGGCAGGCCCGCGACCAGCAGGAAGTGACCCATTGGCAAACGAGCGGCTGGTACGGAATGGAAGAAGGAGTAAGCGACAGGTGAGTGGATCGCGTTGCCGGCAAAGTGAACGAGGAACTCGCCGGCGCCGACGACCAGGCTGGCCAGAACACCGATCACCCCGGTCAAGTGTAGGTACTTCCGATATGGGTTCGGATACAGAATCTCGAGCTTCATGCGACTCTCCGTTGAACAGTTGGCTGGGCGGGAGCCGTTTCAGAGCCCGTCGACCGGAGCCAGCCACTGCCGGCACAATGCAACCGATAAGGCCAAGAATCGTCGGTTCACGAGTCTTTCTCTAGGGGCTGTGCACTCGGATGGACTCGGTTTTTCTCCATGCCGGCTTCGATCTTCGAGAGCAGGTACAGCAGTGCTATTGCGAACAACGTCAGGGCGAGTCCGGCGAGCGGCAGATTGCAACCGATCAGTACCCCGACCGCCCCGGTGAACCAGACTCCGGCGGCCGTGGTGAGCCCCGAGACTCCAGCGTCGCCCCTGAGGATCGCTCCGGCGCCGAGAAAGCCGATGCCGGTGACGATCTGGCCGGCCATCCGCGTTGGATCGCCGGCGAGGCCGGTGCTCTCCAGAATCAGGTGTCCGCTACTCATGTAGGCTGTGGCTCCCAGACAAACCAATGCGTAGGTCTTCATGCCGGCTGCCGCATGTCGGCGCCGGCGTTCGAGCCCCAGCAGGCTGCCGCACAGGGCCGCTGCGACGAACAGCGGTACGGTTCGGACCAGCCAGTCGAGAGCCTGCGATAGTTCGGTTTCGAAAGGGCTCATTGGCGTGTCCAGGTAGGTCTGAAGTGGGCACCGAGGGCGGCGCGGCTACCGACTTTGGTCAGATTCTCCGACGGTCCCCGCGCAGCCCACAGGATCTGCGACAGATAGGTAGCGACCAATGCCTCGAGGGCGGCGGGAGGGATGACGGAGCGCATAGTGGTGTTGGCTTCGGGGTCGTGAGCCCGTTTCGTGTCAAGGAGGAAATCGTTCTATGACGCGGGCCTAGCGGCGACTCCTCCCCTAGTACGGTCTCCGTTGCAGTTCGGATTTCCAAACGACGCTGAGCCCAACGTTCGAGGCACCGTTCGAGGCCACGCTCGAGCGGAATTCGATCGAGGTGTAAGAAACCGGGGGCGATAAGCACTCACCTTCCGTCGGTCCATCTTCCGCGGTTTCAAACCATCGAGATCCGGCCGGCCAGAAAATCAGAAACTCTCGAAACAAGGAGCAACCCATGCGTACCAGAAACCTCATCTTCGGCACCGTTGTCACTACCTTTCTCCTCGCTGGTTCCGTCCAGGCGGAAGTTTGGAAGGTGGACGACTCCCATACCGAAATCAAGTTCTCCGTAAACCACTTCTTTACCCCCGTCACCGGTCGCTTCGAATCGTTCGACGTCGAGCTGGACTTCAACGCAGAGGACCCGTCCTTGAGCAAGGTCGAAGCCAAGATCAAGGTGGCCAGCGTCAACACCGGCAACGACCGTCGTGACAAACACCTGCGGTCCGCCGACTGGTTCGACGCCAGTAAGTATCCCTACATGACCTTCGAGAGCACTGCCGTACGCCAGGTCGGCGATCAGATCATCGCGAAAGGAAACCTGACGATCCGAGGGGTCGCCCACGAAGTAGTGCTGCCCATCACCATCCTGGGCAAGAAGGAGATTCCCGAGTCGATGCGCCGCATGCTCGGAGGTTCTCGCGAAATAGCCAGCTTCCAGGCCAAGACCGCCGTGGACCGCTCTGACTATGGGGTCGGAGTCGGCGACTGGGCGGCCGATACCGTCGTCGGGGAAAAGGTCGAGATCGAGCTCCTTCTGGAGGCGCACCTCAAGTAGCGCTCCCATCCCCTGGGCACCCGAGATCTCCGGCCTGGCCGAGAGTCCTCACTGGACCTCGACCAGGCCTTTCTGCGATCAGCGGTCAACCCCTGGTTCGTGGTGTGTTGAGAGGCGGGGGCCGCGCGGGTCAGCCCGCGGCGGACTCGGCCTGCCTGGCCCGGTTGCGGTAGAGCTGCGGATCAACCGCTTCGATCATCTTCTCGACGTCGAGTCGACCGCCGAGGAAGGTGTTGATCCGTTCCGCCTGCCGGCGCGGATCGGCAACGACCTCGGCGTACGCAACATCCAGTCGCTCGAGGTGGGCGGCATGTTTGAACAGGTAGTCCACCCGCCACAGGTGGCTCTCGTAGATCTCGATCATCTGTTCGTCGCTCGCCCCGCCGTCCTCGGCGCGGCGCTCGAGCATCTTGCCTTGGGAGGCCAATACTTCACCGAGGTTGCGGCGCAAGAAAATCACCCGGTAGTTGTGGGTCGCAGGCAAGTCTTTCAGCAGATAGGAGATGACCTTGATCGCTCGGCCGCGCGACTGGCGCAGCCAACTCTTGTCGTCGCTCTCGCCCAGCGCCTTGACCCGCTCGTCTTCGAAATAGCCTCTTGGGTTGTCCTCGTCGGCAGTGCGGATGCCATCGACCACCGTCTCGAGCCCGCCGGCTGCGAGCATCTTCATCGCCATCGAAGTGCCCGAGCGCGGCAGGCCGGAGACCACCACCACGGGTTCCCCGTGGAACAGGCGGCGCCAGGCTTTGTGAATTGTGTTGATCATGACGGTGGTGGACCCCTTCCTCGATCGTAGACTACAATACTTGAGCTGTGCCCCGCTGGCCGGAGCCGGCTGCCCCCGGGTCTAGGTGACCCGAGTTGGGATGGCGCGGATACCGTCTGGGCCGCGTTGGCCTGCTCGTTCCTGGTCCTATCGGCGTGAATGTCCGTGACCCGGATGGGTGGCGATCCGAAGGAGGATTTGGCTCTTGTCGTTTGTTCCGAGTACCCCAAGCTCTCGTCTTGCACCCTATTGGCCGTTGCTGGCGCTGACGATTGTCGTCGCGTTCGCCGCTCCGGCCGAGGCTTACGTCGGGCCGGGTGCCGGCATCGCCTTGCTCTCCTCGGTCGGCGTGGTGCTGATCACCCTGCTCCTCGCCGTGGCCTCGATCTTGGCGTGGCCTTTCCGCGCGCTGTGGCGGCTGCTGACCCTCAAGAAGACCGCTCGTCCGTGGGCCCGGCGCTTCATCTCCGTCGGCCTTGATGGCAAGGATCCCCGTATCACTGAGCGCCTGATGGCTGAGGGCAAGTTGCCCAACCTGACGAAGTTGGCCGCACAAGGGTGTTACCACACCATTCGCACCACCTACCCGTCGATGACGCCGGTGGCCTGGTCGTCGTATTCAACCGGTGTGAATCCGGGCAAGCACAACATCTTCGACTTCCTCGATCGTGATCGGAAGACCTATTTACCGGTACTCTCTTCGGCCGAGATCGGGACGGTCGACAAATTCCTGCGCCTCGGCAAGTGGAAGATTCCGCTGCGTCGACCCGAGATTCGGCTGCTGCGCAAATCGCGGCCGTTCTGGTCGATTCTCGGCGACTACCGGATCTGGAGCACCGTGTTGCGAGTGCCGATCACCTTTCCGCCCGACCGCTTCTACGGCGCCGAGCTGTCTGCCATGAGTGTGCCCGATCTGCTGGGCTCCCAGGGGACCTTCTTGTTGTTCACAACGCGCCGGAGTGACGCCAAGTTCAAGGAGGGTGGCCAACGGGTGGAACTCGAGGGCACGACCGATCGTTTCTCTACCGTGATTCGTGGGCCGGAGAATGCCTTCCTCGAAGGGGATCCACTGCTCGAGATCCCGCTCGAGATCGAACTCGACCGTGCCGCCAAGCAAGTGCGGGTGAGCATCGACGGCGAACAGCACCTGCTCGTGCCGGGTGAGCTCACCCCGTGGGTAACCCTCACCTTCAAGGCGGCGCCCACCGTCAAGGTGAGTGGGATCACGCGCATGATGGTGACCGAACTCGGGGATCATTTCTCGCTTTATATGTCACCGATCAATATCGATCCCGAGAGCCCGGCGATGCCGATCGCCCACCCGAGCTACTACTCAACCTACATGGCCAAGAAGATCGGCAGCTTTGCTACCCTCGGACTCGCTGAAGACACCTGGGCACTCAACGAGGAGGTCACCGACGACGCCACCTTCTTGCAGCAGAGTTACGACATCGACGCCGAACGTCAAGAGATGTTCTTCGCGGCGCTCGACACGCTCGACCGCGGCTCGTTGATCACGGTCTTCGACGGCACCGACCGGATCCAGCACATGTTCTGGCGTTATCTCGAAGAGGGGCATCCCGCGGCCGCCGGTCGCGACGGCGCGGCGCATCACAACGCCATCGAGGAGGCCTACATCCACAACGACAAACTGGTCGGCAAGGTGATGGCCAAGCTGCGCAAGGACGACGTGCTGATGGTGGTTTCAGACCACGGCTTTACCTCCTTCCGGCGTGGCGTCAACCTCAACGGCTGGCTGCTTGCCAACGGCTACCTCGCGCTCAAGCCGGGCTGCGAAGGCTCAACCGAGTGGCTGCGCGAGGTGGACTGGTCCAAGACCCGCGCCTACGCGCAGGGGCTGACGGGGATCTTCCTGAATATCGCGGGTCGCGAGGGGGAGGGCATCGTCACCCCCGGTGCCGAGGCCGCGGCGCTGCGTAAGGAGCTGATCGCGAAACTTTCCGGCCTGCGTGATGAAGAACGTGACGAGGTCGGGATCAACCAGGTCTACGACGCTCACGAGGTCTACGACGGTCCGTATTTGGTCAACGCACCGGATCTGATCGTCGGCTACAACCACGGCTATCGCGTGTCGTGGGACTGCGCCACCGGGGTCACTTCCGGATCCCTGTTCGAGGACAACCTCAAGGCCTGGAGCGGCGACCACTGTGTCGACCCCAAGATTGTCCCTGGGGTGTTCTTCTGCAACCATGCAATCGACAACCACGACCCGGCCCTGATCGACATCGCGCCGACCGTGCTGCGGCTCTTCGGCATCGACGCGCCGGACTACATGGACGGCAAGCTGCTGTTCGATGCACCTCCAGCAACCCTCACCGGCGCGCCTGCGCGTGCTCCGGGATCATCTGCTGACGCCGAAGGAAGCAACGATCATGCAGCCTGAAGCTCGCTTTTTCCTCCACCCACTGACCGCCGCCGCTGTGGCCGGTCTGATGCTTCTGGGCGGCTGCAGCTCGCCCGACTCCATCTCTCGTTCTGGGTCCGATGGGTCTTCCGCAAGCAACGTCATCGTGCTCGGCTTTGACGGGTTGGACTACGACTTGACCCGCAAGCTGATGGAGGAGGGGCGGATGCCGAACTTCTCCCGCCTCGACGCCGAGAACCCACTGGCCAAGCTAGGCACTTCGGCGCCGCCGCAGAGCCCGGTGGCCTGGTCGGATTTCATCACCGGCATGGACGCCGGTGGGCACGGGATCTTCGACTTCGTCCACCGCGATCCCAAGACCATGGCGCCCTATCTGTCGACCAGCCGCGTAGTGGCCGACCCCGCCGCCGGCGAGCCGTTTCAACTCGGCGAGTGCCAAGTGCCGACTAGTGGTGGTGAGATGGAGCTGCTGCGCCATGGAACTCCGTTTTGGGAGACGCTCGAGGAGCACGGAATCGAAACCACGATCCTGCGCATGCCGGCGAACTTTCCACCGTCGGGCACCGCGACCCGCGAGCTCTCGGGTATGGGTACGCCCGACCTGCTTGGCACCTACGGTACCTTCACCTTCTACACCTCGGAACTGTTTTTTGACGACTCCGACATCTCGGGAGGTAAGGTGGTTGCGGCCTGGCCCGAGAACGGTGTCGTAGTCGGCACCCTGGACGGTCCACCCAACCCCTTCGTCCGCAAGAAGGAGAAGGCCCAGGCGCCGTTTGAGGTCCGCACCGACCCGGATGAGCCGGTCGCCAAGTTGGTGGTTGGCGACGAGGAGCGGATCCTCCAGGTCGGAGAGTGGAGCGATTGGGTTCCGGTCGCGCTCGACCTGGGCACCTGCGGTAAGTTGATGATGACTCCGTCGCTGCCGGCGATGGCGCGCTTTTACCTCAAGAGCCTGACGCCGGAGTTCCAGCTCTACGTTTCACCACTCAACCTCGATCCGATGGATCCGGTGATGCCGATCTCGACGCCGGCCAGCTACGCCGCCGACTTGGCGGAGGGTAGCGGCCGCTACTTTACTCAGGGCATGCCGGAGGACACCAAGGCGCTGGAGGGGAAGGTCCTCGACCGTGCGCAGTTCCTGGAGCAGGCCCACCTCAGTCGCGACGAGATGCTCGTGCAGTACCGGCAGATTCTCGCCGACTGGAAGGGCGGCCTGATGTTCTACTACATGGGCACCGCCGACCAGATCTCACACGTTCTGTGGGACACACTCGATCCAGAGCATCCGCGCTATGACCCGGTCGAGAGCCCAAAATTCGCCGACGCCATCCCCGACGCCTACGTGGCGCTCGACGGCATGGTCGGCTACACCCTCGAGCACATGCCGCCGAACACCACGCTGGTGGTGATGTCCGATCACGGCTTCACTAGCTGGCGGCGGGCGTTTAACCTCAACACCTGGTTGTGGAAGAACGGCTACTTGGCGGTGCGGGACGCACAGTCCGCGCTGACGGCCAAGTTCTTCGGCGCAGTCGCGTGGGACCAGACGCGGGCCTACGGGCTCGGCATCAATGGCCTCTATGTCAACGTCGTCGGGCGCGAGAAGAAAGGTTCGGTGCCCGAGAGTGAGCGCCAGCAGTTGATGGAGGAGATCCGCGACAAGCTCCTGGCGACCCTCGACCCGAAGACCGGATTGCCGGCGGTGACCCGGGTCTACCTGCGGGAGGAGACGTTTTCCGACGGTGGGTATCGCGATATCGGTCCTGACATCATCGTCGGCTACGCCAAGGGAACGCGGGCCTCGAGCGCGTCCTCGCTGGGCGAGCTATCCGCCGAAGTGTTCGCCGACAACGTCGACGACTGGCCGGGTGACCATCTGATGGACCACGAAAGCGTTCCTGGCATTCTTCTGACCAATCGCCCCCTGCCGAAACCCGCACCCGCCCTGCGGGATCTCAGTGGCGCAATCCTGGCCGTGTTTGGCGTCGAGACCGACGTCGCGGCGAAGTGACCGACGGAGTACGAGATTATGTTTGGATCCAACAAGGTAAAGCTCGACAAGGACCTGCTGTCCAAGATCAAACGCTACGCAGAGCTGGCTGGCTACTCCTCGCCCGAGGAGTTCATCACCCACGCCCTCGAAAAGGAGCTGGCCAAACTCGAGGGCGCCAAGGACGAGGAGGAGATCAAGAAGCGCCTCCGTGGCCTCGGCTACATCTCCTGATGGGTCCTTCGCCGCTATGAACCTTCTCAATTCTGCGCTGCGGGTCTTGTTTGATCTGCTGTTGTATCCCTTCCAGGCCCTTCCCGCCGCGGTGGGGTTGCTGGTGGTGTCGGCATTAGCCGCGATGGGGATGTTGTGGGTCTTCAAGCGGACCTCGAACCAGGAGCGCCTCGAGGCGGTCAAACGACAGATCCATGCCGGCCTGTTTGAGATTCGCCTCTTCAACGACAGTTTTCGTCGGATCTGGAGTGCGCAGCTGGGCATCTTGCGCAACAACGTCACCTATTTGAGGTTGTCGTTGGTGCCGATGCTCTTCATCTTGCCGCCGTTGGCCCTGGTGGTGGCCCAGTTGCAGTTCCACTACGCCTACGCCGCCCCGGCGGCGGGTGACCAGTTGGTACTTACCGCGACCCTCGACGAGGGCTGGCAAGACTCCGGCGAGGTGCCGGTCAGCGCCTCGGGCAAGCCGCAGGCGACGCTCGAGCTTCCAGCTGGTCTGGTGGCCGAGACCCCCTCCTTGTGGACTCCCGCCGACCGGATGCTCTCGTGGCGCCTGCGCGTCGAGCAGCCGGGGGATCACGTCCTCGGGATTCACATCGGCGACCAACAGTTCAGCAAGGACTTGGCCGGTTCCCGGCCGCTGCAACGCCGTTCGCCGGTCAAGCCCGGCCGTTCCTGGGTCGACCAGTTCATCTACCCGGCTGAGGTCCCGTTGCCTGCGGACGGGGTGCTCGCAAACGTGGCGCTCGACCTAGCGCCGGCCGAGGTCGCGCTGCCGGGCTGGAAGGTGCAGGAAATGGCCGGTGTCCCGGCTTGGATGACGGTGTTTTTCATCTTCTCGATCGTCTTTGCATACGCCTTGCGCAAGCGGTTTGGAGTGGTGTTCTGAGCCGGGTCGAGGTCACAGCGAACCTGCCGTCGAGTTATCGCCTCACCCAGCTACGGGAACTCGAAGCCGAGAGCATCTACATCTTGCGCGAGGTGGTTGCCGAGTGTGCGAAGCCGGTGATGCTCTACTCGATCGGCAAAGACTCGTCGGTGATGTTGCGTTTGGCGCAGAAGGCTTTCCACCCCGGCCCCATCCCGTTTCCGCTGCTGCACATCGACACCCTGTGGAAGTTCCGCGAAATGATCGCCTTTCGCGACCACACCGCGGTCGAAGTTGGCGCCGACTTGCGGGTGTGGGTCAATCCCGAGGGCCGGGCGATGAACGCCAACCCCTTCGATCTCGGCGCTCAGCGCTACACCCACATCATGAAGACCGAGGGGCTCAAGCAGGCACTCGACCACTACGGCTTCGATGCCGCCTTCGGCGGTGCGCGTCGCGACGAAGAGGCGAGTCGCGCTAAGGAACGGGTGTTTTCCTTCCGCGACCGATTTCACCAATGGGACCCGCGCAACCAGCGCCCCGAATTGTGGCATCTGTACAACACCCGGGTTCACAAGGAGGAGTCGATCCGCGTCTTCCCGCTGTCGAACTGGACTGAACTCGACGTCTGGCTCTACATCCAGCTCGAAGGGATCCCAGTGGTGCCGCTCTACTTCGCGGCCGACCGACCCGTCGTGGAGCGCGATGGGGCACTGATCATGGTCGACGACCAGCGGCTGCCGCTGGCGGCGGACGAAGTGCCAGAGCTGCGCCGGGTGCGCTTTCGCACCCTCGGCTGTTATCCGTTGACCGGGGCGGTCGAGTCCTCGGCCGACTCGGTCGCGGGGATTGTCGAAGAGATGCTCGTCAGTCGCACCTCGGAG